>CAXUJF010000263.1:7244-8182 GCA_964250865.1 uncultured Streptosporangiaceae bacterium | reverse complement strand
CCACTGCGGGCCGTGCCCCGGTGGGCCGTCGACCCGCGTCTCGTCCAGCCGGGGATCCCGCCAGGCCTGAGGCCGGGCCTGGGATCGGGCCTGAGGCCGGGCCAGGGCCGGGTCCTCGTGACCCTCCCAGTTGTCGTAGTCGCCGTAGTCCGGGTCGTCGGCCACCCCTTCGGCCGCGGCCACCTGCCGCCGGCGGAGGCGTTCACCGCCGAACAGGATCACGCCGTTGATGGCCAGGAACACCGCGGTGATCACCGGCTTGGCCAGCGTTTTCTGCACCGTGTGCTGCAGCAGCGCGCCGAAGATGCCGACCGGGATCGTGCCAAAGATGATCATCCAGGCCAGCCGCTGGTCCACGGTCTCGACCCGGCGGTCCCTGATCGAGGTCAGGAACCCGCCGATGATCCGCAGCCAGTCGCGCCAGAAATAGATGATCATGGCGATGGCCGTGGCCACGTGCAGGCCGACGATGAAGGCCAGATACGGCGAGCCCGGCGCGGTGATGCTCAGATCCTGGGCCCAGCTCCCGCCGACCAGCGCCGGGATGAGCACGCTGTGGCCGAGACTGGACACCGGGAACAGCTCGGTGACGCCCTGGAACAGGCCGACGACCACTGCCTCGGTGTAGGTCAGGTGGTGGAGCATGACCTGCCTTTCGCTCCCCGCGGGCACCGGCCCGGCACAGGCCAGCCCCGAAGCTGAAAACGGATTGTTGGTTCGCACGCCACGTTCGCACGCCACGCCACGTCGCCCGCCACCTCGGCCGTGTCTCACCCACCGGGCCACGAGGCGAGGGCACGACCACATTACCCGCGCCGCGTGCCGGGCACCGGGCGCCCCGGCAAGCCGCCGCGCAAAAACGAAAAACGCCCCGTCACCACCGTGGGGGACCGGGCGGTTTCCGGATACCGGGGTGTCTGGGGCGTTCGTGAAGGGCG
>CAXUJF010000263.1:0-7234 GCA_964250865.1 uncultured Streptosporangiaceae bacterium | reverse complement strand
CGGCCGGCCCCGCGGCCCCCCGCCCCCCCCCCCCCCAAAACCCAAAACCCGCCCGGCCACCCCGGTGGGTGACCGGGCGTTTCCCGTATCCGGCGGTGTCTGGCGCTTACTTCATGGCCGTGTTCGGCACCTCGGGGGTGTCCTTGGGGGCCGGGCGGCGGCCGATCTTGGAGCCCAGCCACACCAGCGGGTCGTACTTGCGGCCGACCACGCGCTCCTTCATCGGGATCAGCGCGTTGTCAGTGATCTTGATGTGCTCGGGGCAGACCTCGGTGCAGCACTTGGTGATGTTGCAGAGGCCCAGGCCGAAATCGTCCTGGGCGATCTCCCGCCGGTCAGCCTCGTCGGCCGGGTGCATCTCCAGCTCGGCCACCCGCATCAGGAACCGGGGCCCGGCGAACGGGGCCTCGTTCTCGGGGTGGTCGCGGACCACGTGGCAGATGTTCTGGCACAGGAAGCACTCGATGCACTTACGGAACTCCTGCGACCGCTGCACGTCGACCTGCTGCATGCGGAACTCGCCCGGCTTGATCGACGGGTCGGGGGAGAAGGACGGGACCTGCCGGGCCTTGGCGTAGTTGAACGACACGTCGGTGACCAGGTCCCGGATGACCGGGAACGTCCGCAGCGGCGTGATGGTCAGCGTCTCTTCCGGCTCGAAGATCGACATCCGGGTCATGCAGGCCAGCCGGGGCCGGCCGTTGATCTCCATCGAGCATGAGCCGCACTTACCCGCCTTGCAGTTCCAGCGGATGGCCAGGTCGCCGGTCTGGGTCGCCTGCAGCCGGTGCAGGATGTCCAGCACGACCTCGCCCTCGTTCACCTCGACCTGGTAGTCGGTCAGGTCGCCCGCGCCCGCGTCGCCCCGCCAGACCTTGAGGTTTGCCTGGTAACCCATGTCAGTGCTTCTCCTCTTGCGTGGCTTTCTGGCTGGCCGTGCTGGCCGGGGCCGCCGCTGGGATATCCGTCTCCGCTGCCGCGCCCGCCGGGCTGTGCGAAGGCGTCCCCGGAGCGGCCGCCATCTCCGCGGGGAGCTCATCTTCGGTCAGGTACTTCTTCAGCTCGCTGGGCTCGAACAGCTCGAGCAGGTCCGGGCGCAGCGACTTGACCGGCTGGCGCCACAGCGTGATGTGGTCCCCCGGCATCGAGAGCATCAGGTTGATCTTGCGCCACTCGGGCGACATCTCCGGGAAGTCGTCCCGGGTGTGGCCGCCGCGCGACTCCTGCCGCTCCAGCGCCGCCATGGCCACGCACTCGGCCACCAGCAGCATGTTGCGCAGGTCCAGCGCCAGGTGCCAGCCCGGGTTGTAGCCGGTGCCGCCCTCCGCGCTGACCTGGGCCACCCGCTCCTTGTACTTCTCCAGCTCCTTGAGCGCGGTGGTCATCTCCGACTCCCGCCGGATCAGGCCGACCAGGTCGTTCATGGTCTGCTGCAGTTCGGAGTGGACCGTATACGGATTCTCCCCGCCGGACCGCTCCAGCGGCGCCGCCGCTTCGGCCGCGGCCGCGGTGATGTCGGCTTCCGGGAACGTGTGGGCCCCGTTGAGCCCGTCCAGGTACTCCACCGCGCCCAGGCCGGCCCGGCGGCCGAATACCAGCAGGTCGGACAGGGAGTTGCCGCCCAGCCGGTTCGACCCGTGGAACCCGCCCGCGACCTCACCCGCCGCGAACAGGCCGGGTACGGCCGTGGCCGCGGTGTCCGGCTCGACCTCCACCCCGCCCATCACGTAGTGGCAGGTCGGGCCGACTTCCATCGGCTCTTTGGTGATGTCCACGTCAGCCAGTTCCTTGAACTGGTGGTGCATGGACGGCAGCCGGCGCATGATCTCGGCGGCCGGCATCCGGGTCGACACGTCCAGGAACACCCCGCCGTGGGGGGATCCACGGCCCGCCTTGATCTCGGAGTTGATCGACCGGGCCACCTCGTCCCGGGGCAGCAGCTCCGGCGGGCGCCGGTTGTTGTCCGCGTCGGTGTACCAGCGGTCGGCCTCTTCCTCGGTCTCCGCGTACTGCGCCCGGAACACGTCCGGCACGTAGTCGAACATGAACCGCTTGCCCTCGGAGTTCCGCAGCACGCCGCCGTCGCCGCGGACCGACTCGGTGACCAGGATGCCGCGCACCGACGGGGGCCAGACCATGCCGGTCGGGTGGAACTGCACGAACTCCATGTTGAGCAGGTTCGCCCCGGCCAGCAGGGCCAGCGCGTGCCCGTCGCCGGTGTACTCCCAGGAGTTGGACGTGACCTTGAACGTCTTGCCGATGCCGCCGGTGGCCAGTACCACGGCCGGCGCCTCGAAGAACACGAACTGCCCGGTGTCCCGGATGTAGCCGAACGCGCCCGCGATCTTGCCGGACTCATCCTTGATCAGCCGGGTGATCGTGGTCTCCGCGAAGACCTTGATCATGGCCTCCGGGTCACCCTGGGACGCCGCGTCTTCCTGCTGGACGGCCACGACCTTCTGCTGCATGGTCCGGATCAGCTCCAGGCCGGTCCGGTCACCCACGTGGGCCAGCCGCGGGAACTCGTGCCCGCCGAAGTTACGCTGGCTGATCTTGCCGTCCTTGGTCCGGTCGAACAGCGCGCCCCACGCCTCGAGCTCCCAGATCCGGTCCGGGGCCTCCTTGGCGTGCAGCTCGGCCATCCGCCAGTTGTTCAGGAACTTCCCGCCCCGCAGGGTGTCGCGGAAGTGGACCTGCCAGTTGTCGCGCGGGTTGACGTTGCCCATGGCCGCCGCGGCCCCGCCCTCGGCCATGACGGTGTGCGCCTTGCCGAACAGCGACTTGGAGATGATCGCGACCTTCTTGCCGTGCAGGCGAGCCTCGATCGCGGCCCGGAGCCCGGAACCGCCTGCGCCGATCACTACGACGTCGTAGGAGTAACGCTGGATATCGGTCATGACTGCTGCCGCCTCAGTTGAAGAATCGCAGGTCGCTGAAGGCGCCGCTGGCGACCAGCATGATGTACAGGTCGGTCAGCATCAGCGTGCCCAGCGTCGTCCACGCCAGCTGCATGTGCTTGGCGTTCAGCTTGGAGATCTGGGTCCAGGCCCAGTACCGGACCGGGTGCTTGGAGAAGTTCTTCAGCCGGCCGCCGGTGATGTGCCGACACGAGTGGCAGGACAGCGTGTAGGCCCAGAGCAGGATCACGTTCACGCAGATGATCAGCGTGCCCAGGCCCATCCCGATCCCGCCGTCCTTGCCATGGAAGGCGTCCACCGCGTCGTAGGTGTTGAGGATGGAGATCAGGATCGCGGCGAAGAAGAAGTAGCGGTGCAGGTTCTGCATGATCAGCGGGAACCGCGTCTCGCCGGTGTACTTCTCGTGCGGCTCGCGCACCGCGCACGCGGCCGGCGCCCGCCAGAAGGCCCGGTAGTAGGCCCGGCGGTAGTAGTAGCAGGTCAGCCGGAACCCCAGCACGAACGGCAGCGACACCAGCGCGTAGGGGATGATCGGCGGGACCGCCGGGAACCAGTGCCCCAGGGTGCTCGAGCCGGGCACGCACTCGCCGTTGATGCAGGGTGAGTAGAACGGGGTCAGGTAGTGGTAGGCCGGCACCCAGTAGTAGTGGCCCATGAACACCCGGACCGTGGCGTACAGGACCCAGATGCTGAGCAGGGTGACGACGATGGCCGGCTGGCGCCACCACGGGTCCCTGCGGAGCGTTTTCTCCGCGATCTGCGCCCGCGATCTCGCCGGCGCGTCCGAAACTTGCGTCATCCTCGACGTCCTCGCTGCCTGTCCATAGTTGCGCTCTCGAATATGAGTTGCGCCCGCACCGGCCATGCCCCGTCGCCCGCGGGTGTCTATTTGCTAAAAATTTATTCCAGTCCGGGGGGAAATTCTGCCCCTGACCCCGGTTCCGACCTGTGACCCTTGCTACACTCGCGGTTTCCCTGGCCGGAAGCACTGTGCTATAACCCACACCGCTACCCCGCTACCCCCGCTACACGGCCCCGCCCGCGGCCGACAGGCCCAGCGCCTCCTGCAGGAAGTCGATCTGCAGCAGCAGCAGGTTCTCGGCCACGACCTCCTGCGGGGTCATGTGCGTGACCCCGGTCAGCGGTAGCACCGAGTGCGGATAACCCGCCGCCAGCAGCGCGGAAGAGAAGCGCAGCGAGTGCGCCACCACCACGTTGTCGTCGGCCAGGCCGTGGATGACCATCATGGGCCGCGGCGTCCGCTGATCGGCCCCATTGTCCACATCGTGCTGTAGCCGTTCCACGTCCTTGACCAGCGAGCAGTGGTCGTAGACGTCCTGGTGCTGCTGGGGCAGGCCCAGGTACCGCTCGGTGTAGTGGGTGTCGTACAGCTCCATCTCGGTCACCGGCGCCCCGACGATGGCGGCGTGGAACACGTCCGGCCGCCGCAGCACGGCCAGCGCCGACAGGTAACCGCCGAACGACCAGCCGCGGATGGCCACGTGGGCCAGGTCCAGGTCGCCGAACTCCTCGGCCGCCGCGTGCAGCGCGTCCACCTGGTCCTCCAGCACCGGGTCGGCCAGGTTGTGGTAGACCGCACGGTCCCAGGCCGGCCCGCGGCCCGGCGTGCCCCGGCCGTCCGCGATGACCACCGCGAAGCCCTGCTCGGCGAACCACTGCGAGGTCAGGAAGGCGCCGCTCGCGGCCAGCACCCGCTGGGCGTGCGGGCCGCCGTACGGGTCGAGCAGCACCGGTAGCGGCCCCGAGCCCGGCTCGTGCCAGGACGGGAACAGCACCGCCGTGCGGATCTCCCGTGCTCCCGCCGACAGCAGCCGCGGCCAGGGCGAGGGCAGGTTGGGCTTCTCGGCGTAGGACTCGATCCGGGCCACCGGCTCCGCCGCGTCCCCGGTCCCGTCGCCTTCGGTTCCGCTGCGCAGCACCTCGACCGCCACCCCGCCGGAGTCCAGGGCGCGCCGGGTCAGGACGGTGGTCCCGCCGGCCCGCCGTCCCGCGGCCAGGCCGCCGTCCGGTGACACCTGGGTGAGCCCGCCGGGCCCGTAGCACCACAGCCCGATCTCGGTCGGCTCACCGGACGCGCTGAACAGCACCGTGTCCCCGTCCACCCCGATGATGTCCCGGACCTGGAGGCTGCCCGGGGTGACCGTTTCGGCCGTGCCGGTGCTGTGCTCGGCCGGCGTGCCCACCACCAGCCGCTTGGCCCCGCGGACGTCGGCGCTCCAGACCAGCCGCCCGTCCCCGGTCCAGGCCGGTACGCCCGGCACGACGTCCACCCACTGAGGGTCGGTGTCTTCGCGCAGCAGCGCCGTCGCTCCGGTGTCCACGTCCACGGTGCGGAGCTGCAGCTGGTTCTGGTCGCGGTTCAGCACCACGATCAGCGGCTCGTGGTCCGCCTCCCAGACCACGGTGACCAGATACTCGAAGGCACCCCGGTCCCACTCGACCGGGGTGCGGCAGCCGTCCAGGCCCATCAGCAGCAGCGAGACGTCGGCGTTCGGCGTGCCCGCGGCCGGGTACCTGATCTCGGCCGGGGTCCGGTCCGGGTGGGCCGGGTCGGAGATGTACCAGCGTTGTACCGGCGTCTCGTCCACCCGCGCCACCAGCAGCGCGCGGCCGTCCGGGGCCCACCAGTAACCGCGCAGCCGCCCCATCTCCTCGGCCGCGATGTGCTCGGCCAGCCCGTAGTACACCCCCGGCTCGTCCGCGGGCTCGGCCACGGCCCGGTCCTTCTCGCCTGCGTCCGCACCCGCGTCGGCGTTCACCGGTGCGACGCGGAGCGCCCCGTCGCTGACGTAGGCCAGTCGCTGCCCGGCCCGGTCCGGCCGCGGATCCAGCGCCGGTGTCTGCACGGTGAGCTCGCGCGGTGCGGCGTCCCCGCTGCCCTCGTCCGCGGTCAGGCCGACCGTGAACACCCGGCCGGACAGGCTGAACACCACCGTGCGCAGGTCAGCGTCCGCGGCGTAGGAGACGATGCCGCCGGCCTGCTCGCGGGCTCGTTCCCGGCGGGCTTTCTCCTCCGGCGGGAGGTCCTCGTCGGCCGCGTTCAGCGCCGTGGGGTCGGCGACCAGGCGTTCGGTCCCGCTGGCCACATCCAGCTGCCACAGGCAGGTCACCGGGTCGGCGCCGCTCTTGGTCCGCAGGAACACGACCCGGGCGCCGTCGGGGGAGATGGTGAACGCCCGCGGTACGCCCAGGCTGAAGCGCCTGGTCCGGGCCTGCTGCCGGGGAAAGCTTTCGGTCATGTTCCAACATCCTGCCAGCCACGGCTACCCTCACGTGCGTGACCTCATCCCCGGACCGGCGCCTGCTGCTGGTGCACGCTCACCCCGATGACGAATCGATCGGCACCGGGGCCACCATCGCCCGGTACGCGGCTGACGGCGCCCAGGTCACGCTGGTCACCTGCACCCTCGGCGAGCTGGGCGAGGTCATCCCGCCCGAGCTGGCCAACCTGGCCGCCGACGCCGACGACCAGCTCGGCGGCTACCGGATCGGCGAGCTCAACGCCGCCTGTGCCGCACTCGGCGTCACCGACCACCGGTTCCTCGGCGGTGCGGGCCGCTGGCGCGACTCCGGGATGATCGGCACCCCGGAGAACGCGGACTCCCGCTGCTTCTGGCGGGCCGACGTCGAGGAGGCCGCCCTCGACCTGGCCGCGGTCATCCGCGAGGTCCGGCCGCAGGTCATGGTGACCTACGACGACGACGGCTTCTACGGCCACCCGGACCACATCCAGGCCCACCGGGTCGCCTGGCGCGCGTTCCAGCTGGCCGCGGACCCGGCCGTCACCCTCCCGTCGGGCCTGGCCCCGTGGTCGGTGGCGAAGTTCTACGCCAGCACTACGCCGCACTCGGCCCTGACCGAGGAGATGGCCGAGCTGCGCGCCGCCCGGGCCCGCGACGCCGACGGCGGCCCGTCCGGCCTGCCCCGGCACTGGACCCTGCCCGAGTCCGAAGCCGACCTGGTCTACGGCGTGCCGGACGAGCAGGTCACCACCGAGATCGACGGCACTCGCTACCTGGACGCCAAGCTGGCCGCGATGGCGGCCCACGCCACCCAGATCACCGTGTCCGGCCACACTTCGCGCTGTCCAACCACGTGGCCCAGATCGCCTCCGGCCTGGAGCACTACGCCCTGCTGTCCCCGGCCCCGGCCCCGGCGGCGGAGCCCGGGTCGCAGTGCGCGCTCCAGCGAGAGGGTGACCTGTTCGCCGGCCTCGACCTGGACACCGCGGCTCCGGATACCGCGGCTCCGGATTCCGTGGCTGGGCCCGTGCCGCCGCGGGCCCGGGCCGGGCG
>CAXUJF010000262.1:1167-8192 GCA_964250865.1 uncultured Streptosporangiaceae bacterium | reverse complement strand
GTCCAGGACGTCGCGGTCCCGGCCGCGTTCGTGCCGCCCGGCGGGGTCGTGGACCTGACCGTGGCCCTGCCCGGTAACGCGGCTGATCCCGGCCGCACCGTGATCTGCCGCGTCGCGTTCCCCACCGCAACTCTGCGCGCTGAAGTCGCCGTCCCCGGCGTGACGGCTCAGTTCCTTATCGACCCCGCCAACCCCAGCGCCATCACCCTGTGCGGCCCCGGGGAGTAAGCGGCCGGGCAAGCAGCCGGATCAAACGTACGAGTGAAACGATTGTGTCGAGTGGTTTGACATGGCGGCGCCGATGCGCTGTTCTATACGCCATGGACCGCCACCTGACGCCCCGGGGCCACGACGTACGTCGTCGCGCCGCCGCGGGCGCGTGCGGTCTGTGTTCTTCGTGTTGTTGTCGCTGACGCCTCTTGCCCGGCGCTGACTCCCATGTCCGGGGGCCGCGAACCACGACACCGCGAAGGACCTCACGACCTTGAACCCCGACGTCTCGGTAGCTCCAGAGATCGCCCAGCTGATGGACCCGCCCCGGCCCGTCACATCACCTGCCCGCACGACCATTGGCGAACTGGCCCGTGAGCTGAAAAGCATCACCGCCTCACCCGACCGGTGGTGGAGCCTGGTCCGGTTCGACGCCGGGCATCCCGTCCGGGTGGGCATTCCCGCCGCCGGAGCGTACGAGGCCTGGCTGTCCATCCTTCCCCCCGGCGCCACTGACCACGGCGAGTGCCACTGCGACGTGGTGACCGTGGTCGGCGGCCAACTGACCGAGCAGGGATGCCCGAAGCCCCTGGTCCCGGGTCAGCTGCGCGTGCACGGCGCCCCGGGCGGCCACCGGGCGGTCAACACCAGCGACGGGTACACGGTCAGCGTCCACCTGCGCGCTCACTCCGCCCAGTAGGGTCGCATCATCCGTTCGGTGCACACCGAAATCACCCCGTGGGCCGATGCCTCATGACATCTGTCATGCCAGGGTGAGTATGGACGGCACTGCGCACTTCCGACCGCGCTTGCCTACGGTGGACACCTAGACGCGCGCCCAGGGGCACGAAGGGAAACTTGATGATCGAGGTACGGGGCCTCACCAAGAGATACGGCGACAAGATCGCCGTCGACAACCTGACGTTCACGGTCGAGCCGGGCAAGGTCACCGGCTTCCTGGGCCCGAACGGGGCCGGCAAGAGCACCACCATGCGGCTGATCCTGGGCCTGGACCAACCCAGCTCGGGTGAGGCCATGGTGCACGGCCAGCGGTACCGGGGCCTGGGCTACCCGATGCGCGAGATGGGTGCGCTGCTGGAGGCCAAGGCGGTACACGGGGGGCGCTCCGCCTACAACCACCTGCTCTGCCTGGCCCAGACCAACGACATCCCCAAGCGGCGGGTGGACGAGGTGCTCGGGCTGGTCGGGCTGACCGAGGTGGCCAAGAAGCGGTCCAAGGGTTTCTCCCTCGGCATGAGCCAGCGGCTCGGCATCGCGGGGGCGCTGCTGGGTGACCCGCAGGTGCTGATGTTCGACGAGCCGGTCAACGGGCTGGACCCGGAGGGCATCCGCTGGATCCGGAACCTGATGCAGGCGCTGGCCGCCGAGGGCCGCACGGTCTTCGTCTCCAGCCACCTGATGTCGGAGATGGAGAGCACCGCCCAGGACATCATCGTCATCGGGCGCGGCAAGGTGATCGCGAACACGACGATCGACAAGTTCATCGCGGAGAACTCCACCGGCACGGTCAAGGTGCGCACGCCGCAGGTGGACGCGCTGGCCCAGGCGGTCGCGGCGGCCGGCGGCACCGCCACCAGCGGCGGCGACGGGGCTCTGGTCGTCCAGGGCATGACCACCGACCAGGTCGGCGACGCCGCCTACGCGGCCGGCGTCCGGCTGCACGAGCTGTCGACGCACCGTGCTTCCCTGGAGCAGGCGTTCATGGAGCTCACCGCGGACAGCGTGGAGTACCACGCCACCGGGCAGACCGGTCACTCCGCAGGCGCGGCCCCGGCGGGCATCCCGGCCGCGCCACCGCCCCCGCCCCAGGAAACCGAGAACGAGCACGCGGGGAGGGCGAACTGAGATGGCCACGGTAACCACTGAAAGGACCAGCCTGTCCGGGCTGCCGCAGGCCAAGGGCCGGGCCAACCTGGCGGGCACGATCCGCTCGGAGATCACCAAGATCCGGTCGGTGCGCTCCACCTACTGGACCATGCTCGTGCTCCTCATCATCACGATCGGCATCGGCGCCCTGGTCAGCTGGCTGACCGGCTCGCACTGGAACCAGGCTTCGGCCTCGGACAAGGCCGGGTTCGATCCGACGTCGAGGGCCCTGGTCGGCCTGTTCTTCGGCCAGTTCGTGATCGTGGTGCTGGGCTCGATGACCATCACCGCGGAGTACGCCACCGGGATGATCCGCACCTCGCTCACGGCCATGCCCCGGCGCGGCGTGTTCTACGTGGCCAAGGCGCTGGTGTTCACGGTCGTGGCCCTGATCATCGGCGAGGTCGCCAGCTTCGTGGCCTTCCTCCTGGGCCAGGCCCTGCTGGGCACGGCGCCCGTGCACATCAGCACCACGCTGGGGGCCCCGCACGTGCTCCGGGCCGTGGCCGGCGGCGGCCTGTTCATCGCTGCCTGCGGGCTGTTCGCGTTCGGTATCGGCACGCTGGTCCGGCACACCGCGGCCGCGATCAGCATCGCCATCGGGGTCCTGTTCGTGATCCCGATCATCGTGAACTTCCTGCCCAGCTCCTGGAGCAACGACATCATGCGCTGGCTGCCGTCCGAGGGCGGGACGGCCATCTGGCGGACCACCCAGGCCGCGCACGAATGGCCGGCCTGGGGCGAGTTCAGCGTGTTCCTGGGCTATACGGCCGTGGTGCTGATCGCCGGGTACATCCTGTTCCGCCGGCGCGACGCCTAGACCAGCCCGATTGACGGAACAACGGCCCGCGGCGAGACTCCTCGCCGCGGGCCGTCCCGCGCTACGGCAGGGTCAGGATCTCGTGGCCGTCCTCGGTGACCAGGATCGTGTGCTCGAACTGGGCCGTGTTCCTGTGGTCCTTGGTCACCACGGTCCACTGGTCGTCCCAGACGTCGTAGTCGATCGTGCCCAGCGTGAGCATGGGCTCGATCGTGAACGTCATGCCCGGCTCCATCACGAAGTCGTTGTCCGGGTCGTCGTAGTGGGCCACGATCAGCCCGGAGTGGAACGTGGTGCCGATGCCGTGCCCGGTGAAGTCGCGGACCACCCCGTAGTTGAACCGGCGGGCGTAGGACTCGATGACCCGCCCGATCGCGTTCAGCGGCCGGCCCGGGGCCACCGCCCTGATGCCGCGCATCATCGCCTCGTGGGTCCGCTCGACCAGCAGCCGGGACTCCTCATTCACGTTCCCGGCCAGGAACGTGGCGTTGGTGTCACCGTGCACGCCGCCGATGAACGCGGTGATGTCGATGTTGACGATGTCACCGTCCCGCACCGCCGTGCCGTCGGGGATGCCGTGACAGATCACGTCGTTGAGCGAGGTGCACAGGGACTTGGGGTAGCCGCGGTAGCCGAGCGTGCTGGGGTACGCGTCGTGCGCGATCAGGAAGTCGTGCCCGACCTTGTCCAGCTCGTCGGTGGTGATGCCGGGCGCTACGTTCCGGCCCACCTCGGCCAGGGCCTGAGCAGCGATCTTGCCTGCGACCCGCATGCGCGCGATCGTGTCGGCGTCCTTCACGTCCGGCTCGCCGAGCCGCGGCCGTTTTTGGCCGACGTACTCTGGTCGCGGGATCCGGTCGGGGACCGGGCGGTACGCCGAATGCGCGCCCGGGTGGAGCTTTGTCGCCATGTTCTGCGAGTCTACTGTCCATGACTAATCAGCAGCGTTGGTGGTACAGCCTTACGCGCAACACCGTTGAGGACGACGACGGTCCCACCCGGGGCAAGGACCGGCTCGGGCCCTACACGACGCGGGAGGAAGCCAGCCGCGCCCTGGAAATTGCCCAGGAACGAAACCGGGAGTGGGATGCCAAAGGTGGTGACGACGAGGGCTGACCGGCCTTTCGGTGCCAGCTAAACCGGGCCAGCTGTAGAGACCGGCCAGGCTGGGTGGCGGGCCGAGTATGGTAAAGGGACTGTGAGAAAGGTGCGCCCGTGACTGAAGATGCGCGCCGGTCAGGGCTGCCGCCGGCCGCGGCCGCGCGGATGGCGGAGATCCGCCAGAGCGGCACCTGGGGTTCGGCCCTGTCGGCCGACGAGTTCACCGCGATCCGCGGCGTGGGCTTCGAGCCCGTCGGGCAGGTCCTCGGCGCCGCGGTCTACAACATCGGCTACACCGGCGGCTACGGCTGCGCCGGCGCCTGGGCCGGCTACTACGCCGGCGCCAACGCCTTCGGGCCGGCCCGTAGCGTGGTCCAGACCTCCAGTCGCGGCGGCCAGTCCTCGTTCGCCCCGCTGGTGCGGGCCATGTACGACGCCCGGCACGCCGCGATCAACCGGATGATCGCCGAGTGCGCCGCCCTGGGCGGGCACGGCATCGTCGGGGTCAAGCTGACCATCGGCCCGTTCCCCGCGGGCGGCCTGGAGTTCAAGGCCATCGGCACCGCGGTCCGGGCCCCGGGCGCGCCCCCGCCGCGGCAGCCGTTCACCTCGGACCTGTCCGGCCAGGACTTCGCCAAGCTGATCAACCGGGGCTTCGTCCCGGCCGGCCTGGCCCTGGGCATCTCGGTCGCGGCCCGGCACGACGACTGGCTGACCGTGGGCCAGACCCGGTGGAGCTCGGGCAACGCCGAGGTCACCGGCTACACCGAGCTGGTCCACGAGGGGCGGCACGACGCCCGGGTCCAGCTGGAACGGGACGTGCGGCGGATCGGGGCCGAAGGGGTCGTGATCGCCGACATGACCATGCGGGTGAGCGAGCGGGAGTGCCCCATGCAGGAGGGCGCCCGCGACCACATCGTGGAGACCACGATCATCGGCACCTCGATCGTGCGCTTCTCGGCGGGCCAGACCCCGCCAGCCAAGCCAACCATTGCTGTGCTATCCCTGGACCCGCAGCGCAGGCAGGCCGCGCGGGTGCGGATCTGACGGTAGGAGAACTCCGATGACGGACCAGAACACCACCGAGGCCGCGGAACTCAGCGCGGCCGGGGTGCCAGCGGACGCCGTGGGGCGCCTGGCCGAGCTGCAGCCGGGCCGCAAGGGCAGCATCTTCACCTCCGACCTGTCGGTCAACGAGTTCCTGCTCGTCCGCGAGGTCGGGTTCCGCCCGCTGGGGCTGGTGCTGGGCACCTCGATCTACCACGTGGGCCTGCAGATCGGCCGCTGGGGCAAGAACCAGGAGCTGGACGTGCTCTCCCAGGCCATGTACCACGCCCGGGAGCTGGCCATGACCCGGATGGAGGCCGAGGCCGACGCGCTCGGCGCGGACGGTATCGTCGGCGTCCGGCTGGACGTGGAGATGAAGGAGTTCGGCAACGACATCGCTGAGTTCATCGCGGTCGGCACCGCGGTCAAGGCCGAGGAGGGCGCCGGCGGCGGTGGCGTTTCCCAGTGGCGCAACAACAAGAACCAGCCGTTCACCTCGGACCTGTCCGGCCAGGACTTCTGGACTTTGATCCGGGCCGGCTACGCGCCGCTGGGCATGGTCATGGGCACCTGCGTGTACCACATCGCCCACCAGCGGATGGGCAGCATGCTGGGCAACATCGGCCGCAACGTGGAGATCGAGCAGTTCACCCAGGCGCTGTACGACGCCCGGGAGCTGGCCATGAGCCGGATGCAGGCCGAAGCCGAGGCCCTGCACGCCGAGGGCATCACCGCCGTTCAGCTACGCCAGCACAGCCACACCTGGGGCTCGCACACCACCGAGTTCTTTGCCATCGGCACCGCGGTCCGCCCCCTGCGCGCCGACCACGTCATCGACCGCCCCACCATGGTCCTCAGCCTGGACAGCTAGACCGGGCTAGGCCGCTGAGACCGGCCTCGGCCGCCAGCGGCGTCACAGCAGTCCGTGGCGGCGGCACCATTCCTCGACGGTGTCGCCCGCCGCGGTGACGGCGTCCCGCCAGTCCTGGTCGCTGGTGATCGCCTCCTGAACCGACGGCCGGACCACGAACACCCGGTCCAGCCCGGTGACCCGGAAGATCCGCCGGATCCGCTCGGTGCCGGTCACGAGCGTGAGCGATCCGTCGCGGGCCCGCAGCCGCTTGAGGCCGCCGATCAGGACGCCCACCCCGGTCGAGTCGAGGAAGGTCACCTCGCGCAGGTCGACCATAACGTGCCGGGTGCCGCCGTCGACGAGCTCGATGACACGCTCGCGCAGCTGCGGCGCGGTGTACACGTCGACCTCGCCCGCGAGACGGAGCACGGCCCGGTCGTGGCCTGCGGCGATGGACTCCAGGTGAAGAGGCATGCCGGTCCCATCTCGCCAAGCCATCGTCATGCTGGTAAATGACGACGGAATCTGTGCGATTACATTATCGAGGGACCGACAGGTTGTCAATAGGTATACTTCGATGTCATCATGGGGCATGACACAAGTGAGCAGCGTGCCGATCGAGGCGGCCATTGGCCAGCAGATTGCCCGTTTTCGGCAAGCCCGCGAGCTGTCGCTCACCCAGCTGGGCCAGGCCGTGGGGCGTTACCTGGGCAAACCTTGGAGCCGCCAGGCCGTCCACCAGGCCGAGCGCGGGGGCCGCGCCTTCACCGCGGCCGAGCTGGCCGCCCTGGCCCTGGCCCTCGACACGTCGGTCCCGGCCCTGTTCCTCACCGAGGCGGACCAGATCGAGCTGCCCGGGGCGGGCGTCTCAACCGGGGACTACCGGGCGATCCTCATCTCGGCCCGCCACGACGCGCCGCTCGACGGAGTCGAGGAACTCATCGTGGCGGTGCACGACATCGCTCAGGTCCTGTCCCGGCCGGCCCTGGCCCGCCTGGCCAAGATCGGCGGGGTGGCCGCGCAGTTCGCCGAGGCCACCCCGGGTGCCTAAGCTCTCAGCTCTTCCCGATCGGGTGGCGCGTCTCGGGCTGGGACACGTCTTCGGTC
>CAXUJF010000262.1:0-1157 GCA_964250865.1 uncultured Streptosporangiaceae bacterium | reverse complement strand
CCCCCCCCCCCCCCGCCCCCGCCCCCCCCCCCCGCCCCCCGCCGCCCCCCCCCGGGGGGGGGGCCCCCCCCGCCCCCCCCCCCCCCCCCGGGTCCCTAAGATCTCAGATCTGCCCGATCGGCTGGCGCTTCTCGGACTGGAACACGTCTTCGGTCCGGCCGGAGGCCCAGTAACCCGACAGGGATAGCTGGTCGCCGTCACCGAGGCGGGTTTTGAGCGCCGCCCGGACCGCTTTCATGGACTCGCGCTCTCCGTGGGCGAACACGTCGGCCCGGCCGCGCAGCCAAGGGCCGGCCAGCAGCGTGTCGGCCAGCAGTCGGGGCCGGCTACCGGGCTCGGGCCGCTGCAGCCAGTTGATCTCCAGGCCGGCGGGCGACTTCGCATCGAGGTACTGGCCGGGGTCGGACGTCTCGAGGTAGGCGAGGCCGCGGGCGTCAGGGGGCAGCGCCTCCAGGGCGGAGCAGATCGCCGGCAGCGCCGACTCATCCCCGGCCAACAGGTGCCAGTCGCAGTCAGGATCGGGACGGTAGGCGCCGCCGGCCCCGGACATGGTGAGGACGTCGCCGGGTTCCGCGTGCGCCGCCCACGGCGCGGCGATTCCCTGGTCGCCGTGCACCACGAAGTCGATCACGACCTGCTGGCGCTCGGTATCGGCTCGCCGCAGCGTGTACGTGCGGGTCACCGGCTGCTGGTCAGGCGGGAGCGACTCCCGCAGGGCGGCCAGGTCGTAGGGTGGCGTGAGCCCCAGGCCCGGGTCTGCGAAGAGGATCTTCGCGTACTTGTCGGTGAACTCGTTCATGCGCAACGCATCGAAGCCGGGGCCACCGGCGGTGATCCTTACCGTGTGCGGGCTGAGCCGCTCCCGGCCCAGTACGGTGAGAACCGCCTGCGGGCGGGCCGGCCGGACGCGGCCCGCCACGCTAGTTGTAGATTCGCTCATCGCCACATCTTAGGTTAGCCTAACCTAACTGTCCAGGACCGGCCGTCGGCTGAAGACGCCCGGTTCTACCGGGCCTTCCTGATCGCGGCCGGGATCATGGTGCTGATGCTGGTGGCCGCGGTCACCCTGGTCCGCGACCGGCGCGCCCGCGTGGCCGGCCTCGACGCCGCCCTCAGGCGGACGGGCCGCTGACCAGGTCGAGCGGCTGGCCCAGCTG
>CAXUJF010000261.1:0-8227 GCA_964250865.1 uncultured Streptosporangiaceae bacterium | reverse complement strand
CGATCACGTCGGCCCCCAGGTCCATCGCCTCCCGGGCCTCGTCCATGCTGGTGACCTGCAAAATCAGCGTCGTCCCGGCCTGTTTGACTGGTTCGGTGAGCGAGGCGGAGGTGCCGAACGAGAGCATCACCGCGGCCGGGCAGCGTTCGAGGACCCGCCCGATCACGCCCGGATCGACGGCCCAGCTCAGCAGCCCAACCCCCCACGGCTCGCTGGTGCTGGCGGCCAGGATGGCCAGCTCGGGGTCCAGCCACTTCGGGCGTCCGCTGCCGCCGCCCAGCAGGCCCAGGCCGCCCGCGTTCGACACGGCCGATGCCAGCGCCCCGCCTGCCGACCCGCCCATTGGCGCCGACACGATCGGGTACCGGACCCCGAGCATCGCCGTGAACGCCGTCGCCCGCACCATGGTCAGCAACGCCGGATCGCGTCCGGGCTGAGGTCGGCGACGGCGGGGTAGCCGTCGACCGCCATCAGCAGGTCGGCCTCGGCCAGGATCGTCTTGAGCACGTGCACAATGCCGTCGGAGCCGCCCAGCGCGGCCCCGTAGGCGTAAGGCCGGCCGATGCCGACCGCGGTGGCACCCAGCGCGAGCGCCTTCACCACGTCGGTGCCGGAGCGGACACCGGAGTCGAAGAGGACCGGCACGTCCGGCACCGCCGCGGCTACGTCGGCCAGGCAGTCGATCGCGGCGAGGCCGCCGTTGGCCTGGCGCCCGCCGTGGTTGGAGACGTAGACGCCGTCGATACCCGCGTCCACGGCCCGGCGGGCGTCGTCCGGATGGCAGATGCCCTTGACCACGATCGGCAGCGCGGTCAGCGAGCGCAGCCAGGAGAGGTCGTCCCAGGTCAGCGGCCGTCCGAACATCAGCGCCCAGGTCAGGATGGCGGTGCTCGGGTCTTCCTCCGGCGGCTTCTGCAGCCGGCTCCGGAACACCGGATCGGAGAAGTAACTAGCCAGGCAGCGGCCCCGCAGCTGCGGGAAGTTCGAGGTGGCCAGGTCCCGTGGCCGCCAGCCGGTGACCCAGGTGTCGAGGGTGACCACGATCGCGCGGTAGCCAGCCGCTTCCCGCCCGATGGACCAGGCTGGCGGCCACTTCCGGATCGGTCGGGCAGTACAGCTGGAAGAATCCTGGTGTCTCACCGAACTCCGCGGCCACGTCCTCCAGCGGGTCCTGGCTCAGTGTCGAGGCCACCATCGGCACCCCGGTTGCGGCGGCCGCGCGGGCCGTGGCCAGGTCACCGTGTCCGTCCTGGGTGCAGATCCCGATCACCCCGATCGGGGCCAGGAAGACCGGCGTACGGAACGTGGTGCCAAACAGCTCGACCGACAGGTCCCGCTCGGTGCTGGCCCGCAGCATCCGCGGCACCAGGCCCCAGTGCTCGAAGGCCCGCCGGTTATTGCGTTGGGTGTGCTCGTCGCCGGCTCCGCCCGCCACGTAGGACCACGTGCCCGGCGGCAGCGCCAGCTCCGCCCGCCGTTCCAGTTCCGCGAACGACACCGGCAGCGAAGGCAGCACGCCGGAGAGCCCGGCCAGGTAGATCTCGTTCTGCAAGTCTCCGAAGTTGGCCATCCCGGCGATGCTAGTAGGCCAACCGATCAGCGGGCCAGATCCTTGGTCAGCCACATGATCAGATCGTGGTCCATCGTCACCAGCGTGCCCCCGGAAAGCGGCCGCTGGTCCTGGCACGCGCCCCTGCCGTCCGGCACGTAGCCGCGCCGCGCGTACAGCCGCTGGGCCGGACCGTACTCGTCGAACAGCCCGACGGTGATCCCCAGCGTGGCGACGCCCCGGTCGCGGGCCAGTTGCTCGGCCGCGCCCATGAGCCGGGTGGCGACGCCCCGGCGGCGGAAAGGCTCGGCCACGATGATCTGGTGCACCAGTGGGATGCCCCGGCTCCGGAATCCTTCGTAGTTGGACTCCCACACGATCGCGGCGTAGCCGACGACGTCGGCTCCGTGGGTGGCGATCAGGCTGGCGCCCTCCGGCTCAGTGTGACCGGCCAGATAGGCCCGCGCCCCGCCCTCGCCGTCGCCCACCACCCAGTCGACGAGAAACCGGAGGGCCGGTTTGGTATTGGCCGCGCCGACGCTATGGACCACAGTGTCAGGAACACCCATGAGCCCAACCCTGACATAGCGTCTGAAGGCGTCAGCGGTCGCGCAGGACCTCGATGACCGCCGAGTCATCCTGGCGGCCGAGCCCCAGGTCGTGCCCTCGCTCATACAGCTCCCGGGCCGCCCCGGCCAACGGGACCTCGGCTCCGGCTTCGCCGGCCGCGCCGGTGACCAGGCCCATGTCCTTGACGAAGATGTCCAGCGCGCTGCGGACCTGGCCGAAGTCACCGGCCACCATGCGGGCCCCCCGGTCGTCGAACATGAACCACGCCGCCGCGCCGTCCCGCAGGATCTTCCAGCACTCGCCCGGATCCAGCCCGAGGCTCTCAGCGAACGAAAGCGCCTCGGCCGCGGCCGCGATGTGAACCCCGCACAGCAGCTGGTTGACCAGCTTCATGCGCTGGCCGTCGCCGGGGGAGGGGCCGACCACCGGGGCGCTGCGGGCCAGGGCGTCCAGCAGCGGCTGTACCCCGGCCACCGCTCCCGGTGACCCGGACACCAAGATGAGCAGGTCACCCTGGCCGGCCCGGGCCACCCCGCCCGACACCGGGGCGTCCACCACCGCGACACCGATCGCGGCCAGCCGGGCCCCGGCCGCCACCACCGCCTCCGGCCCCACCGTCGACATGACCAGCACGGTCTGCCCGTCCGCCAGCGCGCCCGCGGCCCCGGACAGCACCTGCTCCAGCTGGTCCGGGGTCGCCACCATGACCACGATCGCGTCCGCGCCCGCCACCGCCTCGGCCACCGAGGCCGCCTCGGTCACGCCGTCCGGAACCCGTCCCGGCATCACGTCGTAGGCCGCCACCGAGTGCCCGCCCTGGGCCAGGCAGGCCGCCATCGGTGCGCCCATCGCTCCCAGCCCCAGCCAGCCGACCCGCATCTACGTACCTTCCTTGTTGCCACCGGGACCGTCGCCGTTCAGGATCGCCACCACGTCGGCCAGCGTGTCCTCGTCCCCGACGTTGCCGGCGAAGACCACGTACGGCTGGCCGATGGCCGCGGGCTCGGCGTCCAGCGGCCGGAACACCGAGATCACCCCCGGGAACAGCTGCCCGGCCACCTCGGCCCGGCGGATACCCAGGCCTCGCACCGCGACATCGTGGGAGGTGATCCCGCCCTTGGCCACCACCCAGGCCGGTCCGGCCGCCAGCGCGTCGCGGACCACCCCGGACAGCGCGGCCGACACGGTGCGCGCGATGGCCAGGCTGTCTACGCGGTCGCGCCCGGGGACCAGCGTCCGGCTGGTGTAGAGCACCACGTCGGAGCGGGTCAGCGCCTCCTTCACCTGGGCCGACGCCGCGGTGACCACGTCCGTGCCGGCCAGCAGCGCGGGCACGTCCAGCTCGATGAGGGTCACCTGGCCGTGGGCCTGCAGCGCCGCGACCTGCCGGCTGGTCTGCCCCACGTGCGACCCCACCACCACCAGCCCGTGCCCGGCCGGAGGGCCGTCCGGGAACAGCTCGGTGCCGCGCAGCGGCGCCTTGGGCCCCATGCCCGCCAGCGACCGGACGAACGATGGCCCGGTCCGGAACGCGAACGTGCGCCCGGCCTGCTCGGCCAGCAACACCCCGAGGGCCACCGCGTCCAGGTCGGAGTACTCGGTCGCGTTCACCACCACCCACTGGCCGTCCCGCACCCCGCACAGCAGGTCGCGGACCCGCTCCGGTCCGCCCACGCGGATGCCGGCCAGGCTCAGGCTGAGCACGTCGTCCCGGCTGACCTCGCCGCCGCTCTTCTCGGCCACGAAGTCGCGCAGGTCGGAGGAGGTATAGCCGAACGTCTTGTCCTGGGCGAACTCGGTCTCACCCACCGGCACCAGTTCCCCGGCTAGCCGGGCCCAGTGGATATCACCCGCGGTCAGCCGCCCGGCCTCCAGGAACGCCGGCGCCAGCAGGATCCCGTCGTAGCCACGTCCGCCCGCCGCCCGCGACGCCGCCTGCAGCGCCCCGACCTCGGCCAATACATGTCCCCGCAGGGTCGAGTCGCTTCGGCTGATCAGCTGGACCCGCCCCGACCGCCGCTCGGCCGCGGCCAGCAGCCCCCGGGCCACCCGGTCGTTCAGCGCGACCGCGTCCGCCTCGTCCAGCGACCGGGTGTTGGTCAGGACGAAACACGTACCGGCCTGGCCGTCGAACGCGGACCCGTAGGCGTCTTCGTCTTCCACGGTGACGACCTGCACATCGTGTACCGCCTGGGATCCGGTCGGGTCGTCGTCCAGGACCCCCAGCAGGAGCCGGCCGTCGGCCCGCAGCGCCCGGATCGACGCCCGGACGCCCTCGTCGTCGGGACGGGGTGGTGGCTGAGCGGCGAGGACGTCGTCGGCCGCCGGCAAGCTGTTCCGTGCCAACTGACCGGTACCTCCACCCTCGCCCCAGCGGTAACCCCGCGCCTAAGATCACTTTAATGGTGAACGTATTGATTACCGGGGGCGCGGGGTTCCTTGGCGCCCGCCTGGCCCGTGAGCTGCTGAGCACCGGATCGATCGCGGTGGACGGCCACGCCGCTCAGCCCATCAGCCAGCTGGTGCTGGCCGACCGGGCGCCGCTGCCGCCGGACCTGGCCGCCCACCCGGATGTCACCGGGGTCGAAGGTGACCTGATCGAACTGCTCGGCCCGGGCGGCCAGGGCCTGGACGCCGCGGTGGCCGCCGACGTGATCTTCCACCTGGCCGCGGCGGTGAGCGGGGAGTGCGAGGCCGACTTCGACCTCGGTATGCGGGCCAACCTGCAGGCGACCGAGGCCCTGCTGGCCGTGGTCCGGTCCGCGCAGGCCCGTCCGGTGCTGGTGTTCGCCAGCTCGGCCGCCGCGTTCGGCGACTCGCCGGACCACCCGATGCCGGACGTGGTGGACGACCAGACCGCACCCAACCCGCAGACCAGTTACGGCGTGCAGAAGGTCATCTGCGAGCAGCTGGTGGCCGATTACACCCGTAAGGGCTACCTGCGCGGGCGGACAGTCCGGCTGATGACGGTGAGCGTCCGCCCCGGGCGGCCGAACGGCGCAGCCTCCAGCTTCTTCTCCGGCATCATCCGCGAGCCGCTGGCGGGCGAGCGTGCCATCTGCCCGGTCAGCCCGGACACCGGCGTGGTCCTGGCCTCACCGGCCAGCACGATCCGCGGCATCCTGCGGGCGGCGTCGGCCGACGAGCAGACCTGGGGGGGGCGTAGCGCGGTCAACCTGCCCGCGGTCAACGTCACCGTGGGCGAGATGGTCGCCGCGCTGGAGGCCGCGGCCGGTCCGGAGGTCACCGCGCTGATCGACTGGAAGCCCGACCCCGCCATCCAGCAGATCGTCTCCGGCTGGCCCCGGGGCATGCGCACCGACCGCGCCACCCGTCTGGGCCTGGCCCCCGATCCGGACTTCCGCGCGCTCATCGACCAGTACCTGGCCGAGACCCGGCCCTGACTGGGTCCGGGGGAGTGGCTCACGGCTGCCCGTGGACGACGGGGCGGGTTTCGGGGCGGCCCAGGGCAGGGTCGGCATAGGAGCCTGCTTCGCGCGGTTCCCGAGTACTCGCCGCCATCATGCTGTAATGGCTTTGTGCAGTTCAACACTTACACCTACGCCGGGGCGCACATCGCCGCCTGGCTGGTCAACCACCCCGGGACCGGCGTGGCCGAGCTGACCCGCACGCTCCACGATTACGATGTCCACGAGCCGGCCGGTACCGTCGGCCAGCTATGGGCGCTGCGACCCTGGGCCCAGCGGCTGCGGGCGATCTTCGAGGCCGGCCCGGTGACCGTCAAAGCCGAACGCGCCGACGAACTGCTGGTGGCCTCGGGCTGCCGTCCCCGGCTGTTCAGCCACGGGCCCGGGCTGCCCGTCCACCTGCACTACGCGCCGGTCCGGGCCGGCCTGACGCCCCGGGTCAAGGCCCTCACCGCGGCCGGGCTGGCCCACGCGATCGACGATGGCGCCGGCGCCCGCCTGCGGGCCTGCTCCCGGGCCGGGTGCGGCACCGTCTTCATCGACACCTCGCGCAACGGCCGCCGCCACTTCTGCAGTGTCCGCTGCGCCAACCAGGTCAACGTGGCCAACCACCGCAGCCGTCAGCGCCTGGCCCCGGCCCGGTGACCATCTACGTCGGCACCTCAGGCTGGAGCTACGACCACTGGGAGCCCGAGCTGTACCCGCCTGGCCTGCCGCCCCGCGACCGGCTGGCCCGCTACGCCGCGCAGTTCCGCACGGCCGAGCTGAACAGCAGCTTCTACCGCTGGCCCCGGCCCGCGGCGTTCGCGTCCTGGCGGCGCCGGCTCCCGCCCGGGTTCCTGCTGTCGGTCAAGGCCCCGCGCGGCCTCACCCACGGCCGCCAGCTGTACGGCCCGGAGCCGTGGATCGAGCGGCTGCGGGACGGCTGGCATGAGCTGGGCGACCGGCGCGCCGTGCTGCTGGTCCAGCTGCCGCCGGGGCAGTCGCGCGACGATGCCCGGCTGGAGTATTTCCTGCGGCTGGTTCCGCCGTGGATGCGGCTGGCGGTCGAGTTCCGCCACCCGAGCTGGCACCACGACGACGTGCTGGCCCTGCTGGAGGCGCACGGTGCCGCCTACTGCGTGATGAGTGGCGCGGACCTGCCCTGCCTGCTCCGGGTCACGGCCGGCTTCGCCTACGTCCGCCTGCACGGCCCCGACCACCAGCACCTGTACGCTGGCGCCTACAGCGACGCTGACCTGCACTGGTGGGCCGACCGCTGCCGCGAATGGGCCGACGCTGGCCGGGACGTTTTTGTTTACTTCAATAACGACGGCCACGCTCACGCGGTCCGGAACGCGCGCGCTCTCGCTGCCCTGGTCTCCTGACCGGGCAGTGTCCTGACCGCCTAACCCGCCTGACCCGCCTGACCTGCTTGAGTCGCCTCAGTTACCGCTTGCACGATCTCAGCCTGCCCGGTGGCCGGAGCCGGGACCGGCGTGGCGCGCTCGATGGCCTCCCAGCCCGAGTCGCGCTCGTGTTCGGCGTCCGCCGCCCGCCGACCGCCGCGCACCCCGAACAGCCGCTTGGCCACCACCAGGTAGACCGCGATGGCCAGGTTGAGCAGGAAGGTCACCAGCTTGAGGGCCGAGATGCCTTTGGCTAGCTCGTCGAGCTCATAAGGGATGAAGATGATGGTGGCGATGAACGTCAGGTACTCCGCCCACCGTTTGCCCAGCCACAGCCCGACGGTCTCGACTCCCTCCAGCGCGGCATAGACCGCCACCCCGGCACCGACCAGGTACAGGTTGCTGGTCCTGACCGCAAACAGCCGCTGCAGGTCGTGGACGATGCCGTGATGGCTGGGGTTGACCGGACCGCCCAGGCCACCCTGCAGGTCGTCCAGGATCTTGGTGAAGTCGGCGTTCAGCGCGACCTTGTTGCCGGCGAACAGGAAGATCGCCGCGGCCAGCGCGCTCAGCACCAGGAAGTGGATGGCCCGCTCGACGGCGATGACGCGCAGTACGTACTTGTCCCGCAGCGGGCGGCCGCGCAAAGGTACGGTCACGTCCCGCCGCTCCGGGGGGAACCGGGTCGCGGCCGGGGCAGGCGGCGGGGTCAGCGCGATCCACGAGTCACAGCGCAGGCAGCGGTACCAGCGCAGGCCGCCGAACGTGCGCGCGAACAGGTCGTCTTCCGGCCTCAGTTCGGCCGCGTCGGTGCCCAGCAGCTCGTGCCCGTGCAGCCCGCAGCCGATCAGCTCGTAGCGCAGCTTCGGGCGATAGCGCCGGGGTTGCTCTGCCCCCGGCGGGATCACCGGCTGCGTGGTCGTGTCGCCGTTCGCCATCCGGGAGAGCTACCCCGGGACCCAGCCCCGTAACGGCACATCCGGGGGTGTCCTACCGTGGGTACCGGAGGACGGGATGAATGTGCTGCGGAACGTGCGCGCAGGCTGGTCGTACGCGCACGAGGGGCCCGGATCGGGTGCCGCCGGGCCGGCGCTGAGCTGGGTCGGGGACGAGCGCATCGCGATCAGCGGTGTTCCCTCGGCCGCGGCCGTGGGCCGCCTGCCCGGTCAGGGTGTGACCCACGTCGTCAACTGCCGCCCGCGGCTGGACGTCTGGTGGGCCGGCGACCTGGCCGCCGAACGGGCCGCCTTCGGCCCCGCCCACGTCGCGCACGCGCCCATGCAGGACTGGGG
>CAXUJF010000260.1:4190-8271 GCA_964250865.1 uncultured Streptosporangiaceae bacterium | reverse complement strand
GGCCAGCTCCGCTCCGACCGATTCGGCGTGGTGCTCCGGGGGAACCGCTGCCCGGGACCGCTTGCGCTGAGTGGTGAGCAGCGACGCGATGGCGGCGATCACGCTGGCGGCGATGGCGAACCAGAACGCGATGGTCAGGCCGTCCTTGAACGGCTGGGTGATGACGGTCGGGAAGAAGTCCCGGCCGGTCAGGTAGGAGGCGTGGGCCGCGGACAGGTGACCCAGCCCCGAGCCGAGCAGCTGCTTGATCGGGTTGTAGCCCAGGAAGGCGGCGAACAGCACCCCGATCGGGGGCAGGTGGCCGATCGTGTTCGCGGTGGCGGCTGGGACACCGTTGCTGATCAGGCCGCCCGACAGGGAGGCCGGCAGCTTGCTGGACAGGCCGATGACGATCAGCGAGAAGAAGATCCCGATGGACAGCACGAACGAGGCGTTCTGGAACGTGGCGATCGTGCCGCCGGCCGCGCCGCGCTGGTTGGCCGGGACCGAGTTCATGATCTCGGCCCGGTTGGGCGAGGCGAACAGCCCGGAGCCGAAGCCGTTGAGCACCAGGATCAGCGCGAACACCAAGTAGCTGAAGTTCACCGGCAGGAACATCAGGCAGACGAAGCTGCCCGCGGTCAGCAGCGCGCCGACCACGGTGAAGGCCCGGGCGCCGAACCGGTCGGACAGGAACCCGGACAGCGGGGCCGAGACCAGGAACCCGATGGTCAGCGGGACCAGGTAGATGCCGGCCCAGAGCGGGGTCTGGGAGAAGCTGTAACCGTGCCGGGGCAGCCAGATGCCCTGCAGCCAGATGATCAGCGTGAACTGCATGCCGCCTCGGGACAGGCCCATCATCAGGTTGGCCAGGTTGCCGGCCGCGAAGGCCCGGATCTTGAACAGCGACAGCCGGAACATCGGCTCGACGACCTTGGTCTCGACGACGCCGAAGATGATCAGGACGATCACCCCGCCGATGATCATCGAGAGCACGAACGGGCTGGTCCAGCCCATGGGGTGGCCGCCGTAGGGCTCCAGGCCGTAGGTGATGCCGATCAGGACGGCGACCAGGCCGACGGCGAACAGGACGTTGCCCCACCAGTCGATCTTGGCTTTGTGCCGCTCGCTCAGGTCGTGCAGCATGAAGTAGGCCCAGAACGTCGCGAACACGCCGACCGGGACCGAGACCAGGAACACCAGGCGCCACTCGATGGGGGCGAGCACCCCGCCGATCAGCAGGCCGAGGAACGACCCGCAGATCGCGGCGATGGCGTTGATACCGAGTGCGGTGCCGCGCTGGTTGGCCGGGAAGGCGTCGGTCAGGATCGCGGTCGAATTGGCGAACAGGAACGCGCCGCCGATCCCTTGCACGATCCGCCAGATGATCAGCCAGAGCGCGGCGTTGGTGCCGCTCATCCAGGTCACGGCCAGGAAGATGGACGCGATCGTGAAGATCGCGAAGCCGAGGTTGTACATGCGTACCCGGCCGAACATGTCGCCCAATCGCCCGAACGAGACCACCAGCACGGCCGACACGACCAGGAAGCCCATGAACATCCACAGCAGGTAACCGGTGTTACCCGACGCCAGCGGGTTGACGTTGATCCCGCGGAAGATGTCGGGCAGCGCGATCAGCACGATCGACTGGTTGATCGTGACAATCAGCAGGCCGAGTGTGGTGTTCGACAGCGCGATCCACTTGTAGTGCGGGCTTAGCTCCTGGCCGCCGCGCTTCGCGTGCGCGGCGGGACCTGAGCCAGGTGCACCGGATTTCACCGCCATAGCTGAACGAGCTCCCCACCAGCTAGAGACACAGAATTAACTTGCTAAATGTGAACTAACGATATCAGCGCAGACGGCATTCCCCGTTGTCAGGTGCCATCGGGCCAGGGAGCCAGAGCGCCGGGACGTCGTTAGAAGAAAAACCGGCGCGAAGCAGTCGCAACCGCCGCACCAGCCGTTAGATCCGCAGCTCCCGGGGAAGGATTCGAACCTTCGTTGACGGATTCAAAGTCCGCTGTCCTGCCTGGCTAGACGACCCGGGACCGTCCCGCAAGCATCACTTTACCGGGGAACGGCCGGCGATCCCGGCCATGCGGGTCCATCCGCGTGAGCTGGGCGAAAGTTAATAAATCCCAAAATTATGGCCGTATCCCTTGCCTAACCTACGGCGTCGTAGGTTACGGTTACGTAGGCGTTAAGCACGCTGTGTCCGACCCCCACGCCTCAGGGCCCCGACCAGCGAGGAGCACGATGACCACCTCCACCGAACGGGCTAAAGCCCCCATCGCCGACGTAACAGCGCCAGCCGACCCCTCGACTTCGACCGCGACCCGGGCGACGACCCGCCCCGACATGGCGGAGGAACAGGCCACCCCGTTCGAGCGCACGCTGGTCGGGGTCTTCGTCGCCGTCCCGCTGCTGGCCCTGATCGCCGCCGTCCCGCTGGCCTGGGGCTGGGGCTTCCTCGGCTGGCACGACGTGGTCATCGCGCTGGTCTTCTACTGGCTGACCGGGCTCGGCATCACCGTCGGCTTCCACCGGTACTTCACCCACGGCTCGTTCAAGGCCAAGACCGGCCTGCGGGTCGCGCTGGCGGTGTTCGGGACCATGGCCATCCAGGGCCCGGTGTTCAACTGGGTCGCCGATCACCGGCGGCACCACAAGTACAGCGACAAAGAAGGCGACCCGCACTCGCCCTGGCGCTACGGGGACGACACCAAGGCGCTGGCCAAGGGCCTGGCCTACGCCCATTTGATCTGGCTGTTCGACCCGAACAAGACGTCGCAGGAGAAGTTCATCCCTGACCTGCTGGCGGACCGCAAGCTCCGGATCGTGCACAAGCTGTTCCCGGTGCTGGTGGCCACCTCGCTGCTGCTGCCGGCCCTGATCGGCGGCCTGTGGGGGCTGTCCTGGCACGGCGCGCTGACCGCGTTCTTCTGGGCCAGCCTGGTCCGGATCTCGCTGCTGCACCACGTCACCTGGTCGATCAACTCGATCTGCCACACGTTCGGCGACGAGGAGTTCGAGGTCCGGGACAAGGCGCGCAACGTGTCCTGGCTGGCCATCGCCTCGTTCGGCGAGTCCTGGCACAACCTGCACCACGCCGACCCGACCTGCGCCCGGCACGGTGTGCTCAAGGGCCAGCTCGACCCGAGTGCCCGGGTGATCTGGGCCCTGGAGAAGCTGGGGTGGGCCTACGACGTGCGCTGGCCGGACGCGCGCCGGCTCGAAGCCAAGCGCCCGGCCACGGCGACCCGGAAGCTCGGCTCGATGACGCGTAACAGGCTGGACTCAATGAGTGCCCGGTCCGTCCGGATCAGTGACGAAACGGCCGGCTGAACGCAATGATGGATAAGTGAGCGACCAGCCCCTCAGATCCAATCGACGCCGGATGACCGGGAAAGAGCGCCGGGAGCAGCTGCTCGACGTCGGCCGGCGGCTGTTCGCCGAGCGCGGTTTCGAGGGCACCTCGATCGAGGAGATCGCGGCCCAGGCCGGCGTGTCCAAGCCGGTGGTCTACGAGCACTTCGGCGGCAAAGAGGGGCTGTACGCCGTGGTGGTCGACCGCGAGGTGGACCGGTTGCTGACCATGGCCACCACCCTCCTCGAGGGCGACAACACGGTGATGAAGTTCGAGGGCGCCGCGGTGCGGCTGCTCAAGTACATCGAGGACAACGCGGACGGGTTCCGGATCCTGGTCCGGGACTCGCCGCCCGGCTCCGGGAACGGCACGTTCGGCACCCTGCTGTCCGACATCGCCGGGCAGGTCGAGTACATCGTCGGTGACTTCCTGTCGTCCCGGGGCCAGGACCGCAAGCTGGCCCCGATGTACGCGCAGATGCTGGTGGGCATGGTGGCGTTCGCCGGCCAGTGGTGGCTGGACGCGCGCAAGCCGGAGCTGGAAGACGTCGCCGCCCACCTGATCAACCTGGCCTGGAACGGCCTGTCCCGGCTGGATGCCGAACCGCGCATCTCAGCCGAGGTGATCGCCCGGCACCTGAACCCGCCGGATGCTTCCGAGCAGGCACCCTCGTCCTAGCAGGCCGCCCCGACCGGCCATCCGGGCCGGCGAACGCCACCATGCCCACCAGCATCT
>CAXUJF010000260.1:0-4180 GCA_964250865.1 uncultured Streptosporangiaceae bacterium | reverse complement strand
CGTAGAACGCACCGTCCGGGCCGATTGCCAAGCCGTTCGGCCCGCCGCCGGTTCGCGCGATCACCTCGACCACGCCGTTCGGCTGTACGCGGCTGACTGTCTGGCGCTCGATCTCGACCAGCGCGACTGAACCATCGCTCAATGCGATCGGGCCCTCCGGAAAGCACAGTCCCGTGGCAACCACCCGCGCCGTTGTCATCGGACCCTCCCCGTTCTTTCGCGGACCGTAGCGCGGAAACGACTTGTTAAGCGAGGCGCGGCATCCTGGCATCGGAGGTCCGACAAGGTGGCGGAATTCGCGACGCTGCGCCTGCCCGGCCCGGCCCAGCTTGCCTTGGTCAGCTTCCTGCTAGCCGGCGCGGCCGGCGCCCACGGCGGTGACGGGCGGGCAGGTGGGCAAGCCGTCGGCCGCCCAGGCCAGGAACCCGCCGGCCAGATCGGTGGCCCGGTCCAGGCCCAGATCCTGCAGCGCGGCTGCGGCCAGGCTCGACGTGTAACCCTCCGAGCAGAACACGATGACCTGGTGGTCGTAGTCCCGCACCCACGGCAGCCGTGCGTCGCTGGCCGGGTCGAACCGCCACTCCAGCACGTTGCGCTCGACGATCAGCGCGCCAGGGATCCCGCCTTCCCGGGCCCGCTGGGCCTCCGGGCGGATGTCGACCAGGACGGCGCCGCGGGAGAAGGCCGCGAAGGCCTCGGCCGGGCTCAGCCGGTCCAGCCGCGTGCGCGCTTCGGCCAGGATCTGGTCGATGCTCCGGGCGCCGGCTGGCCGCTCCGCGACCTCCGGGACGGCCTCGGCGGGCGCGGCGGCGTTCACCACTGCTCGGCGTCTTCGGTGTCGAGGCGGACCAGCTGGCCCTCGATCAGGTCGTAGCGGGTCATCTCCGGCAGTGGCGGCGAGTAGGCGTGCACGCTGACCGCAACCGCCTCCGAGGTGTTGCGCACGTCGTGAATGTACTCCGGGCCGAACGACCGGATCCGGCCGGCGTTGACCGGGGCCGCGCTCACCGGGTGCCGCTGCTGGGGTGTACCGGCCTGGTGCTCCTCCAGCGTGCCGAACACCACCCCGAACGCCCCGGACGAACCGCCGTGGTCGTGGAAACCGGTGGCCTGGCCGGGCAGCCAGCTGATCAGCCAGATCTCGTACTGGCCGTCGATGTGGACACGCTCGTACCAGCGGCCGTCGGCGCTGAGCCGGACCCGGGCCATCCACTCGCGGGGCGAGCTGGTGACCTTACGGACCTCCTCAGCGAGCTGGCGGGGGGTGAGTGCGGCGGGAATGATCGTGGTCATCGGGGCGTCTCTCCTTACCTTGTGGTTGCTGGCCGGCCGGCGCCGGCCGTGGGCCGCGGGGTTAAGCGGCCGGACACAAGGCACTCGCCTGGCGACGTAGATCCACGTGAAGACGCTGGTGGTAGTGGTGGTTTCCGCTGTGCACGGAACGATCATGCCAGCGATTACCTACTAAATCAATTTGGAAAGTAGGTAAAGGCGCTGGGAGTTCAATCTAGAAAGTAAGCCGGTCAGGTAACGCCCGGATTACACCCAGTTTTCGGTCAGGCTGGCCTCCGGTTCAGGCGCGCTGGGCCACCACGAACACGCGGCGGAACGGCAGCACGGTCCCGAACGGGCGGGGCGGGTACGCGCGCGCCATGCGGTCCGCGTACTCGGCCAGGAACTCGGCCGTCTGGGCCTCGTCCAGGACCGACAGCACCGGTCGCAGCGCCGTGCCCTTGACCCACTCCACCACCGGGTTCTCGCCCGCCAGAATGTGCAGGTAGGTCGTCTCCCAGGCGTCGACCCGGCAACCCGCGCCGGCCAGCACGTCCAGGTAGGCGGTCAGGTCGCCGGCCTGCCGGGTGAACTCGCGGTCCCCCAGCAGCGGCCGCCACCGCGGCGACGCGGCCATCTCGGTGATGGCCGCGTGCGGGGGCCCGGTAAAGTTGCCCGGCAGCTGGAAGGCCAGCCAGCCGCCGGGGGCCAGCCCGTCCACCCACTGAGGCAGCAGGTCCAGGTGATCGGGGACCCACTGCAGCACGGCGTTGCTGGTGATCACGTCGACGGGAGTGGCCGGCGTCCAGGTGCGCAGGTCAGCCAGCTCGAAGGTAAGCCGGGGCGGGTCCTCAAGCTGGCGCGCGGCCTCGATCATGGACGGCGAGCTGTCGATCCCGTGCACCACCGCACCCGGCCAGCGCCGGGCCAGGTCGGCGGTCAGGTTCCCCGGGCCGCAGCCCAGGTCGACGACCGTACCGGGATCGCCGGCGCCGATCCGGGCGACCAGGTCGGCGAACGGCCGCCCCCGCTCGTCGGCGAACCGCCGGTACTGGTCCGGATCCCACATGCCTGAGCGCCCTGTTACGCCTGAGCCTGCTGTCATGCCTGCTCCTTTGTCTCGACGTCGAGATACTTTTGCCTACCGCCGTGTCTACCGGCCGAGGCATCTTGACGTCAAGAGATATCCTTAACCGATGGAGAACGTTCTCCCGCCCGCTCAGCTGCGCGACGAGGTCGACGACCTGGTCGCGGCCTGGCACGCGGAACGGCCCGACCTGGACGTGACGCCGCTGCAGGTGCTGAGCCGGGTGTCCCGGCTGGCCCGTCACCTCGACCTGGCCCGCCGGGCTTCCTTCACCAGCCACGGGCTGGAGACCTGGGAGTGGGACGTGCTCTCCGCGCTCCGGCGGCAGGGGGCGCCGTACCAGATGACCCCGGGGGCGCTGCTGCGGGCCACGCTGGTCACCTCGGGCACGATGACCAACCGGATCGACCGGCTGGCCGAAGCCGGGCTGGTCCGGCGGCAGCCCGACCCGCGGGACCGGCGCGGCGTGCTGGTCACCCTGACCGACCTGGGCCGGGCCAAGGCCGACGACGCGCTGACCGAGCTGCTGAGCCGGGAACGGGCCCTGCTGGCCTCGCTCGGACCCGGCGACCAGGAGACGCTGGCCGGCCTGCTGCGGACGTTGCTGGCCCCGTTCGACGCCGCACCGGGCGAATAGGAGGGCGGCGGCCAGCCCCGTCACCCGCTCAACCGCGGCCGTCACTTCCGTCCCTGGGGTCGCCCAGGCCCCTGGCGTCACTGCCGTCCCTTGTGTTGCTTCCGGTGCCGGCGTCGCTTCCGGCGCTTCCGGCGCTTCCGGCGCTTCCGGCGCTTCCGGCGCTGGCGTCGCTTCCGGCGCTGGCGGCCAGGGCGGCGCGGACCGTGTGCCGCATGAGCTGCGCGGTGGTGACCGGGCCGACGCCGCCGGGTACCGGGGTCACCGCGGCCGCGATCGGCTCGACCGCCGCGGTGTCCACGTCGCCGGTCAGCCCGCCGCCCTCGGTCGCATTGGTGCCCACGTCGATCACGACCGCGCCCGGGGCCACGTGGTCCGCCCCGATCAGCTGCGGCCGGCCCGCCGCCACGACCAGGATCTCGGCCATCCGGCACACCTGGGCCAGGTCCCGGGTCCGGGAGTGGCAGACGGTCACGGTGGCGCTGGCCGCCAGCAGCAACAGCGCGGCCGGTTTGCCCACCACGGTGGATCGGCCCACCACGACGGCCGGCCGCCCGTCCGGGTCGACGTGCTCGGCGGCCAGGATCTCCATCACCGCAGCTGCCGTGGCCGGGGCGAACACGCCGGGTACCCCGGCGGCCAGACCACCCAGCGAGGTGGGGTTGGCCCCGTCCACGTCCTTGGCCACCGCAATCCGGGCTCCGGCCGCGGCGGGGGCCAGACCGGCGGGCAGCGGAGCCTGGCAAATGATCCCGTGCACGGCCGGGTCGGCCGACAGCTCGCTCAGCCGGAACAGCACGTCGGCGGCCGAGGGTGGGCTCAGCCACAGGTGCGGCTGGCATTCGACCCCGACCCGGGACGCCAGCCGCTGCAGCGAGCGCACGTACCAGGCCGCGCCGGGATCATCGGTCGGCACCACGACGGCCAGCACCGGGGTGACGCCGCGATCCCGGAGGGCTGCGGCGTCGCGGGCCGTCTGCTCGCTGATGGCTGCGGCGATGGCCCGCCCGTCGATGATCCGCGCCGTGCTCATCGGGCTGGGCTCATCGGGCTGGGGCTCACCGGGCCACCTGGTTCCTGACCTGGTCGGCGAGCTGGCGGCCCTGCTCCGCCACGGCCAGGTGACGCGCCAGCTCCGCCGTCAGCGCCGCCCTGACCTCCGCGTCGGCCAGCGAGGCCAGGTTGAC
>CAXUJF010000259.1:0-8334 GCA_964250865.1 uncultured Streptosporangiaceae bacterium | reverse complement strand
CATTCAGCGCCGCCGGTCCGGCGGTCTGACACGAGGTATAAGCACGCCCCTAAGATGGCAATGGCGGGTAAGCTCGTAAACAGGTTGTTGCTTATTTTTCAGAAGTAACTAGTAAAAAGTAAGTTAGGTGCCGCGAGGTGTCAAATCGTTACCCTCGCCCGTCCGCGGCAGGCAGCGGGCCGCCCGATGCATGCGAGACGCTCAGCGAGCCCCTTATGCGGGTCATGTCGATGCTCGGCAAGCGCTGGTCCGGGGTCGTGCTGAGCACGCTTTTGCAGGGGCCGGCCTACTTCAGCGACCTCAAGCGCGCCATCCCGGGCATCAGCGACCGCATCCTCACTGAGCGGCTCCTCCAGCTCGCGGAATTCGGCCTGGTCAACCGCACGGTGATCAACGGCGCGCCCGTCCGGGTCCGCTACGAGCTCACCGAGCACGGCACGGCGATGCGCCCGGCGATCGACGAGCTCACCCGGTGGGCGGAACTTCACCTGCGCCCGTCGGCTCTTGACCGTCCGCCGGCCGCCCAGCAGAGAAAAGCGAAGGTGAAGGAGTCACCGGAATTCGTTCGGGATAGATCCTCTTGATGCGAACGGACGGTGGCGCTTGTCGTCGCCCCGGTTCGCAGGAGCCCTGGCCCGCGTCGCCCCCGGACTGGATCGCGAGCACCCTGCAGCACGGCGATCCCAGCGGGCGCGCCAGCGGACCCCCATCCCGGCAACCGAACACGATGACTACTACGGGCTCGGCTGAGGCCCGTAGCTGGCGTCACCGTGTTTGCCTGATGATCGTTGCAGCGGTGGCTGCCAGGAGGGCCATGAAGACGGTCAGGGCGGTGGCGGCCACGGGGAGGCTGAAGGTGGTGTCAGCGGACCGGCGATGACGGTGGGTACCACTGCGCCGGGCGTAGGAAATGGCGTAGAAGCTAAATGTCACTTGGCCGCGCAGTTGACCCGCGCAATGCCGGTGATGATCGCCAGGGCTGAACGGAGAGCGAGCCCGGCACCTGTGCCGCCAGCCAGCGCGGCCATAGCGAGCAGCGGCAGCGAACTGGCCGCTACGGCTGCCACCACGCAGCCGGCGCCGACCGGGAGTGCGGTCAGGACCCCGAAGAATGCGAAGGAGGCCAGGCCGGCCAGGGCCGCGGCGGTGAAGGGCACCCGGATGGCCATGGGCACGCCTAACGATCTTCAATGGCGGGGGTTGCTGATCTGGTGAGGCTGGCGGGTTCGGGGGGACGCCAGCCACGTTTCCACCGCCATGCCGACGCTGGCCAGGTGTCCAGGGTGATCTGGAGCAGCCTTGATTGATCGTTCTGTGCGCTGTAGGGAATGATCGAGACCGTGGCCGGTACCGCTCATCTGCGTGATCAGCTCTTGGTGGCGTATCTGTTCCTGGCCGTGATGGTGGGAACGAATCTGCCGACGCCGCTTTATGTGCTTTACGCGCAGCGGCTGAGGCTGACGTCGCTCGACATCACCGCTATTTATGCCGTGTACGCGGTGTGCGTGCTGGGTACGCTGCTGCTGGCCGGCCGGCTGTCAGATCATGCGGGCCGACGTCCGGTGCTACTGCTGGCCGTGGTGATCGCCGGACTCGGCGAACTTGTGCTGATGACCACCTCGGACCTGGCCGGGTTGCTCGCCGGGCGGATCGCGGCGGGAGTGGCGGCAGGCTTGGTGATCGGGACAGGGACCGCTTACCTGGCCGATCTCGCTACGGATCGTCCTGAGCGCGCGAACGCGTTCGCCACCATCGCCAATATGGGTGGCCAGGCGGTGGGTACGCTGCTGGCAGGAAGTCTGGCTGTGTTCCTCATCGGACCGACCGTCACTCCGTATGCAGCGGGCCTTTTCCTGCTGGCTCCGGTGCTCCTTGTCCCGGTCCGGCGCCTGCCTGAGACCCGGTTGAGCGGGGGCGGCTGGCGCGCCGGGGTCACACTGCAGTCGGTCAAGGTGCCAGCGAGTATCCGGACGCCGTTCCTGGCCGCCGCGATCGGCCTGCTGGCTGCTTTCGCGCTCCTGGGATTCATGACCGCGCTGTCGGGCCTGCTGCTGACCCAGCGCCTGCATGACCAGAGCTTGCTGATCAGCGGCCTGGCAACATTCACCCTGTTCGCGAGTGCAGCCGTGGCGCAGCTGCGGGCAGTGGGCTCATCGCCGCCGCGGGCAATGCTGTTCGGGCTGGCCGCCCTGCCCGCCGGGGCAGCATTGCTTTTGATTGCCGATCTCGCTGCGTCGGCCGCGGCATTGTTCAGCGGAGCAATGGTCATCGGGGCAGGCGTGGGCGCCGTCCTGCGCGCGGCCGTGGCCATGGTCACAGCCGTGTGCCCTCCAGATCACCTCAGCGAAGTCGTATCTGCACTGTTCGCGGCGGTGTATCTCGGCGCATCGGCGCCCACCATTGCGGCTGGCCTGACCGCCACCCTCGCTGATCTCCGAACTGCCGTGATCGCTGTCGGGGGCTTCGTTACCTTTTTGGTCATCGTTGCTGCGGGCATGATCGTCAGGCTCGGCGCAGCGGGACTCAAGACATCGCATCAGAACGTCAATGTGACCGAACCCTCATGATCCTGACGCCGACAGGATTTGATCTGCTCCGGACATCGTTTCGCAGACGCGAGATACGCCTAGATTAAGGTCGCCACGACATCCCACAGCCGCGTTCGAATCCGCAAGTATGATTACCAGCCCAATATGTGATTAGTAACTGGGCGGCAAGAACCACTACGCTGCCGACCGCGCCGCGGGCGACCATGTGCTCCAAGCCGCGCCGTCAGGGAAGTCGCCAGGGCTGACCGTGCGTTCCTGCCCAGCGCGGTACACCACCTGGTGACCCACCTGGGCATCCGGCAGTTCCTTTATATCGGCACCGGCCTCCCCGCCGCCGGTAACACTAGCGAGGTCGCTCAGCAGGCGGCACCTAAAGTGAGGTGCCCTACCGTTCCCGGACAGGGGATCCAATAGGATTCTTCTGGCAAGGAATGAGAGCGAGTGCCGGAAAAAGCGAAACGATACACTCCTGAAATCAAGGAGCAGGCCGCCAGGTGGATCGCCCTGCTCATGGGATGGCAGGTACGCCCGGAGGTAGGCCGGGAAGTGCTCAGTATCCGTACACGAGGTCATAGGCGATCTGCGGGTCGAACTGACCGGCGACGGTGCCATCGCCGGTGCCGCAGTCGCCGTCGGACTCGCCAGGGTCCTTGATCCACAGCAGCGCCTCGGCGCCTCCGCCCACGTGGTCGGTGGCACCGAGCTTCATGCCGGACGGGTTGCACCAGTTGCCGTTGGAGCCGTTGCCGTCGCGGCTGGTGTCGATGACGAACGGTTTGGTGTAGCCGTAGTCGGCGCTCAGGTCCGCGTTGATGGCGTCGCCGTAGGCGACGTTCTGGGCGACGGTGTAGAAGCTCGAGACGTCGAGCGAGAAGCCGTGCGCTTGGGCCAGGCCCGCGGAGTTGAGGTAACCGGCCATTGTCGCGGCCGGCAGCCAGCCCGGGTTGCCCGCGTCCAGGTAGACCCACGTCTCCGGGGCCTGAGCCGTGAACTGGCTGATGGCGTTGTTGAGCAGGCCGTCGCGGTCGGAGATTTCGGCCGTGGTCATGCAGCTCTCGTCGTCGACCGCGTCGGGTTCGAGGATGACCACAGCCGGGCGGTCGGCGATGCCGCCCGCGAAGCCGGCGATCCAGGTGTCGTAGGCAGCGTCCGATGCGGCGCCGCCGCTGGACTGGCCCGCGCAGATGTCGCGATCGGTGATGTTGTAGGCGACCAGGACTGGCAACTTGTCCGAGTACGCCGCGGCTCCCACGAACGCGCCGGTGGCCTCGCCGATGGGCTCGCTGCCCGAGCCGGTGAACCACAGGGCCGACGGCTTTGTGGCGATGGCGGACTCGATGGCCGGCTCCCGGCCGTCGGTGGAATTCGCGGCGGCCCAGACCGCGGCGCTGTTGGCGGGGTTGACATAGAACCCGCTGGTCAGAGTGTACGGGGCGGCGGCCGCGTGGGCGGCCGGGGCGCAGGTCAGCCCGGCGGCGAGGCCGGCGGCGAGCAGGGCGGAGATGTACAGGCGTCGTTGCATGCGGTGTCACTTCTCCCTGGAGAGGCGGACGCGGCGAGCGGTCTCCAGCCGGGGAAAGCTCATATCACTGGAAGCGCTTCCGGTACCGCTTGAAATAGATGATCTGAAACGGATCATCAGCCCACGGTGCCTGCCTGTCCATAGTGCGTCTATAAGGCCAACGAGGTTCGCCACCTCACCGATGACGAGCCTCATATTGACCCTGTACTGGTAGCGCTTCCAGTCTTATTCCGGCAGCGCTAGGATAGTCCGCAGGCCGAGATCGCTGTAGACGGATGGCCCCGCCCGGCCGGGGTGTTACCGGGAGAAAGGACCGACCAGCCGATGGGCACACAGGCCAAACGCCGTCCGACGCTCGACGAGGTCGCGCTGCGGGCCGGCGTGTCGCGTTCGGTGGCCTCCCGGGCGATCAACAACACCCGGGACGTGAGCGGCAGAGCCCGCGAGGCGGTCCGCAAGGCGGTGCGGGAACTCGGGTACGTGCCCAACCCGATGGCAAGGGCACTGGTCACCTCGCAGGCCGGCGCCGTCCTGCTGGCCGTCTCGCACGACGACCCGGGCCTGTTCGCGGACCCCTTCTTCGCGCACGTCATCGTCGGGATCAACGCCGCGCTGGAAAAGACCGACCTGGTGCTCATGCTGCTGCTGGCCGACACCGACCGGGGCCGGGAGCGCCTGGAACGGGTGCTGCGCTCCCGGCGCGCCGACGGCCTGATGCTCCTCGCGCTGCACGGCGAGGACCCGCTCTACCAGCTCGCCCAGCGCCTCGAACTGCCCGTGGTCCTCGGCGGCCGCCCGCTGCACGGCCAGCCGTCCTGGTACGTCGACGCGGATAACCGCGGCGGAGCCAGGATCGCGACCGAGCACCTGATCTCGTCAGGCCGCCGCCGGATCGCGGCTATCACCGGGCGCCAGGACACGCACGCCGGGGTGGTCAGGCACCAGGGGTACCGCGAGGCGATGGCCGTCGCCGGGCTGGAGAGCTCGCGAACAGAGCCGGCCGACTTCACCGAGGCGGGCGGCGCCGAGGCGATGGCCCGGCTGCTCGAACGCTGCCCCGACCTGGACGCCGTGTTCGCTGAATCGGACAACATGGCCGCCGGCGCGCTACGCACTCTCAAGGCGGCGGGCCGGACCGTGCCCGACGACGTCGCCGTCATCGGATTCGACGACCTGCCCGTCGCCGGGAGCACCGACCCCGCGCTGACCACCGTCCACCAGCCGGTCCAGGCCCTGGGCCGGGAGATGGCGAAGATGCTCATCGACCTGATGGCCGGCGAACAGCCCAGCCCGCTGCTCCTGCCGACACACCTCGTCGTACGCGCCTCAGCACCCTGAGGCAGCAAGATCCCTGGGCGCCCGGCTCCTTCAGCTGGCCAGCTCCTCAGCTGGCCCTGCATGTCGTCATTGAAGCGGCGGAGCAGGCTGGCGAACTGGTTCGTCCATTCGGCGGCCCGTAGCCAGTGCGGCAGCGAGGAGCCTCAGCCCGTCGGCTGGCCGGAGTGTGAGGACAAGACGATGACGAGGAGCAGGCCGAGCACATCGAAGACTATGGAGGCAATCGCCCAGAACCGGGCCGACCGGCTATATAGCGGCCACAACCCAGGCCCGGTAGTCCGGCGGCTGCGGCTGTCAGGCGCCGTACTGCGGCGCGGCGGCCCCCGGGTGCGTGCCGTACTGCGACTGGTAGCCGTGCGAGAGGTTCTGGCCTGTCGGGCTGAACGGCTGGTTCTGGTTGCCCGGCTCGTATCCGGTCCAGTCCGGGTTGGACATGGGGTGATCCTCCTGTCTGCGGATCACTGAGCGTAGTAACGGCCTCACTGATATGCACGCATCCGCGACGGGACCGGTTCAGCCACTGGCCATCGGCGTCTGTAGCCGGACTTGTTCGGTCGGTCGGCGAGAGGGTGGACGTCGAAGGGCCGTGGGAATCGTGACGAACAGGCAGCCGCTGCCGGGCCTGGGGCATGATGCATTGTGGCGTGCACTGGGAAATGGCAGTAGCCGCCGGGGCCGAGAGTCTGGCCGTTGGCGCGGAGTTGGCCGTCGAGCATGACGATCGTATGAGCGGTGCTGTGCTGGTGGCGTTGCGCAGTCATCCCCGGCGGGTAGCGGATGAGGTAGTACTCGGCTCCCGAGGCCGGGTCTTAGTACAGCAGGCGGACGCCGACCGGGGCGCTGTAGATTTCCTGCCGCGACTCGTCGAGGATCAGGGCTGCACGGGTCGGGAATGATGACCGCCTCTGCGGCGGTGGCGCCGGGGCAGCGGCCGGACGCTGGATCGCCGGTCATGACGTGGCGTCCGGCCGGGCGTCCCAGAGCCCTGCGGTGTCCTCGACTACGACAGCGCGGTAGTCGTCCAGCACGGGCATTACCTTGACCTCAAGCTCACCGCAATCTCATCGAGCGATCTGGAATCGATTCCGGTTTCTCTCCATCATTTCCGGCTATTGACATCGAATGTCGGGCCTAGCAGTATCTGTCAAAATCGAGCGACATGGGAGCGCTTCCATTTAGACCTCCCGCCCCGCCATCAGGAGCCATCGTGCAACGTCGTACTCTCCTTCGGCATCTCGCCGGTCTGACCACACTCGTCATGAGTGCCGCAGCCCTGACGCTCGCGCCCGGCCTTGCCTCCGCGGCGGCCCAGGCACCCGCCGACCACGCGCTTGTCCCGGACACCCGCTTCTACGTGCCGCCACCGGCTCAGGGTTCGGTGCAGCAGATCCTGCAGCTGGTCAAGAGCGGCCAGCTGAAAAACGCGGGTCTCATCACCGCCATGGAGTCGGTGCCGTCCGCGGTTTGGCTCGACGGCGAGACCTCCGCGCAGGCAGCCGAGCCCGGCAACCTGGGCTGGGAACAGGCTGACGCCGACGTCGCGCGGCAGGTCCGTCTTACCCTGGCCGCCGCCAGGCTGCAGAACGCTGTCCCGATCTTCGTCGCCTACAACATTCCCGGGCGCGACTGCTCGGAGTACTCGTCCGGCGGGGCGCCGACCGACGCCGCGTACGATGCCTGGATCGACGCCATAAGCAACGCCCTGGGCAACGCCAAGGCAGTGGTGCTCGAGGAGCCCGACGCTCTGGCGAACCTTCCGGGATATTGCGGCTCCGGGTACGCGGCAGAGTTCCCGGGCATCACCAACACCACCCGGATCGACGACATCCGCTACGCCGAGGCCACGATGGAAAAAGACCCGGACATCAGCCTCTATCTCGATGCGGGAAACAGCGCCTGGCAGAACGTCGGCGGCATGGCCGAGACACTGGCCGCCGCGGACATCCAGCAGACCCAGGGCTTCTTCCTCAACGTCTCCAACTATCAGTACGACACCAACAGCGACTACTACGGCACCTGGGTGTCGGAGTGCATCGCCTACGCGACCGTGAACGAGGCCCAAACCCCGGCTGACGCGCTGGCCGCCGTCGCCACCTTCACGGAAACATCCACGCCCACCGGCGCCTTCGGCCCCCCCGCCTCTCCTCCAACCACTCCGCCCGGCGGTTGCGCCAGCCAGTACTGGAACGGCGGCGCACCCGGAACCGACATCGCCTCGCTGGCCGGCCCATACATCGGCGTGCCGCTGAGCCCGTCCGGCGTCTGGAGTGAGACCACCACCACCCCGGACCTCAATACTTCCGGCATCGACGCCAGCTATGCCAACGCCCTGGGCACTGCGGTGCCGACCACTCACTTCATCGTCGACACCAGCCGCAACGGCCTCGGCCCCGACAGTATGCAGGCCTACGCTGGCGCGCCCGACGACCAGCCGGCCAGCGTCATTGGCAGCCTGGCGAGCGGCGACTGGTGCAACCCCCCGAGCGCCGGCCTTGGAATCAAGCCGACCACGGCCACCGGCGTCAGCCTGAGCTCGCTCGACAGCTATCTTCCCGGCAGCCCGCCGCTGCTCGACGCTTACCTGTGGATTAAGACGCCGGGTCAGTCAGACGGGCAGTGCGACGCCGCGGGCGGTGTCCGCAGCTGGGATGACGCCGCGTACACGCCGCCAATCTCGGGATGGCCGAGCAGTTCCAGCTCGGCCTTCCAGACATTCGACCCGCTATGGAGCCTCCAGACCGACTCGGTCTTCACCGACCCCGCCGCGGGCGCCTGGTTCCCTCAGCAGGCACTCACGCTCGCCCAGAACGCAAACCCCGCGCTGACGTCGGTATCCCTCCCCTAATAGCAGTGGACCGGGTGGGCCCCCCCGGGGTGGGGGGGGGGCCCCCCGGGGGGCCCCCCCAAAAAAGCCCCACCCCCCCC
>CAXUJF010000258.1:0-8340 GCA_964250865.1 uncultured Streptosporangiaceae bacterium | reverse complement strand
GGGTCGAGCTGCCCGGCGACCCGTTCACCGCCTTGTTCAGCGAATCGGCCGCCCGGGCCGTGGTCGCGGTGCGCCCCGGCGCCGAGGAACAGTTTGCCCGGCTGTGCGCCGAGCGGGGTGTGCCCGCGGCGACGATCGGCGCCGTCGGCGGCACGAGCCTGGACGTGGCCGGCTGCTTCACGGTCCCGCTGGACGAGCTGGCCGGGGCCCACCGCGGCACGCTGCCCGCCATCTTCGGCCCGGCCAGCACCGTGCCAGTCCTCCCGGGGCCAGTCCTCCCGGGGCCAGCCCTCCCTGGGCCCGCCGTCACCAGCTGACCGGGAGGCGAGGCGGATGCCGGCCCGGCGGCCGAACCCGGACGACCGGGTCTATGTGACGGAGGTCGTCCGGGCGCTGGACGCGGGCCAGGAACCACCCCGGGACGCACTGCGGTCCGCCGTGCGGTACCTGCTGCTGGTGCTGGCCGACACGGTGCCGGGCAAGGCGGTGGAGGTGCGGGTGCCGCCGGTCGCGGCCGTGCAGTGCATTCCGGGCGTGCGGCACACCCGCGGCACCCCGCCCAACGTGGTCGAGACCGATCCCGTGACCTGGATCCGGCTGGCCACCGGGCGGCTGGGCTGGACCGCGGCGGTGGCCGCCGGGCAGGTCCACGCCAGCGGCTCCCGGGCCGATCTGAGCTCATTTCTGCCGGTCGGGGGGGCATGGCCCGGCCCACCCGGGTAGCGGAACCCGAACTCCTCCGTAGACTGGAACCGTGCCAAAGCCCGACGGCCGCCTGACGGATGATCTCGATCCCTCCGACCGGCCGCCACAAGACGCCTGCGGTGTATTCGGAGTCTGGTCGCCGGGTGAGGAGGTGGCCAAGCTCGCCTACTTCGGCCTGTACGCGCTCCAGCACAGAGGCCAGGAATCGGCCGGCATCGCGGTCAGCGACGGCGACCGGATGGTGGTCTACAAGGAGATGGGCCTGGTGGCCCAGGTTTTCAACGAGGCCACCCTCAACAACCTGCGCGGCTACATCGCGGTCGGCCACAACCGGTACTCCACCTCCGGGTCCTCGGTGTGGGAGAACGCCCAGCCCACGTTCCGGCCCATCGGGGACGGCGGCCTGGCCCTGGCCCACAACGGCAACCTGATCAACACCCTGGAGCTGGCCGGGCTGCTCGACGACAGTTCCGGCCAGCCGAACCGGATGCCGGTGGCCACGTCCGACACCGACGTGCTGACCGAGCTGTTCGCCCGCCCGGCGCTGGACGCGCCGGCTCCGGCCGAGGGCACCGACCCGGTGCCGGGCGCGCGCGCCGCGGCCATCGAGGAGATGGCGCTGGCCACGCTGCCGCGGGTGCGCGGGGCCTACTCCCTGGTGTTCATGAACGAGCGGACCCTGTTCGCGGCCCGCGACCCGCAGGCCGCCCCGCCGGGGGGCGCGCCCCCGCGGCCCCCGGGCGGGGCGGGGCCCCCCGAGACCGCGGCGCTGGAGATCATCGGGGCCCGCTTCGTGCGCGAGATCGAGCCCGGCGAGCTGATCACCATCGACGAGCGGGGCGTGCGGTCCCGTACGTTCGCGGCCGCTGAGCCGCGCGGCTGCCTGTTCGAGTACGTCTACCTGGCCCGCCCGGACACCACCATCGCGGGCCGCAACGTGCAGGCCACCCGGGTCGAGGTCGGCCGGCGGCTGGCGGCCGAGTATCCGGCCGACGCCGACCTGGTCATCCCGGTCCCCGAGTCCGGTACGCCCGCGGCCATCGGCTACGCCGAGGGCAGCGGCATCCCCTACGGGCAGGGCCTGGTCAAGAACTCCTACGTGGGCCGGACGTTCATCCAGCCCAGCCAGACCATCCGGCAGCGCGGCATCCGGCTCAAGCTGAACCCGCTCGCCGGGGTGGTGGCCGGGAAGCGCCTGGTGGTGGTGGACGACTCGATCGTGCGCGGCAACACCCAGCGGGCCATCGTGGCCATGCTGCGGGAGGCGGGCGCGGCCGAGGTGCACGTCCGGATCTCCAGCCCGCCGGTGAGCTGGCCCTGCTTCTACGGCATCGACTTCGCCACCCGGGCCGAGCTGATCGCCGGGCACGAGTCGGTCGAGGAGATCTGCGCGTCGATCGGGGCCGACTCGCTCGGCTACATCTCGCTGGCGGGCCTGACCGCCGCGACCACGATCCCGGCGGACCGGCTGTGCCGGGCCTGCTTCGACGGCCAGTACCCGATCCCGGTCGCCGACGCCGAGCGGGGCAAGTACGTCCGGGAGAACGCGCGGCCGCTGCAGGTGGTGGCGCGCCCGTGACCAGTGAGGGCGTCTCCCGGGACGGTCTCAGCTACGCGGCCGCAGGGGTGGACATCGGCGCCGGCGACCGGGCCGTGGACCTGATGCGGGCTTCGGTGGCGGGCACGGCCCGGCCCGAGGTGATGGGCGGCATCGGCGGCTTCGCCGGCCTGTTCGACGCCTCCCGGCTGGCCACCTACCGGCACCCGGTGCTGGCCACCTCCACCGACGGTGTGGGGACCAAGGTCGTGCTGGCCAGCCGGCTCGGCGTCTACGACACGGTCGGGATGGACCTGGTGGCGATGGTCGCGGACGACCTGGCCGCCTGCGGGGCCGAGCCGCTGTTCATGACCGACTACGTGGTCTGCGGAGCGGTCCAGCCGGAACGGGTGGCGGCCATCGTGTCCGGCGTGGCCCGTGGCTGCGCCCAGGCCGGCTGCGCGCTGCTCGGCGGGGAGACCGCCGAGCACCCCGGGCACTTCGGCCAGGACGACTTCGACCTGGCCGGGGCGGCCACCGGCGTGGTGGAGGCGGACGCCATCCTCGGCCCGGAGCGGGTCCAGCCGGGCGACACGGTGCTGGCCCTGGCCTCGTCCGGGCTGCACTCCAACGGGTACTCGCTGGTGCGCGAGATCCTCCGGCAGGCCGGCCTGGACCTGGCGCAGGACGTGCCCGAGCTCAGCCGTTCCCTCGGGGCTGAGCTGCTGGAACCATCCCGGATCTACGCCCTGGACTGTCTGGCCCTGGCGGCCGGGTGCGACGTGCACGCCTACGCCCACATCACCGGGGGCGGCCTGGCGGCCAACCTGGCCCGGGTACTGCCCGGCCACGTCGACGCGGTGCTGGACCGGGGGAGCTGGACGCCGCCCGCGATCTTCGGCGTGCTGGCCGCGGCCGGCAAGGTCCCGCGCGAGGAGATGGAACGGGTGTTCAACATGGGGGTCGGCATGACCGCCGTGGTGGCCCCGGCGGCCACCAGCGCCGCCTTGGACCTGCTGGCCGCGCGGGGTGTGCCCGCCTGGGTGCTGGGCCAGGTGGTCCCCGGCTCCGGCGAAGCCCGCCTGACTGGCAAACACTGAACGGAAAGCACTGAACGGAAAGCACTGAACGAGAAGCACTGAACCCGGCGGGCACTCGGCGCCACCCCGGCACGTTGTACCGGCTGAGCACGCATGGTCGGCCGGGCGCTGGTCCCCACTGAGCGCAGGCAGCAGCCAGCCTGCGCTCAGCCGGAACGCTCAGCGCATGCTCATCCGTCAGATCAAGCCGCGATGCGGCACAGCGGACTACTCAGGAAGCCGACCATTCGTCGTCTTCCTCGTCCTCTTCCTCGGCGTCGTCATCATCGTGGTCCGCGGCAACCGGGTCATACGCCCCGTCGTCGTGGTCCGCGCCTACGCCCAGCTCCGCACGCAGCCGGTCAAGGTCGGTCCCGCCGCCGTTGTACTTGAGCTGGCGGGCCACCTTCACCTGCTTGGCCTTGGCTCGGCCGCGCCCCATTGGCTCGACCCCCTCAAACGTCCGGAGCCCCGAGGGCCCCTCCATGTCTGCATTGCTGGCTGCCCGCATAACAAACGGACCCGTCGAGCCCTCCTTGCGAGGGCGCGGCGCGCACCAGCTTTCCGTACAGGTCTCACCGTACCCGCTTTGCGGCCTCCATGCCTACGCTGAGGACGCTCACAGGTGCCGCGTCTCGTCCGGAATGTGTGCTCACCGGTTCGCTCCGCCCCGGCACCCGAGCCAGAGGCCCCGCAGCCGCCCCACGTCAGACATCCGCGGCGCGGCCAGCGGGTCGGCCGCGGCCGACGGTGGCACGCCGTCGGAGTCGGCGATCTGGAAGATGCGCGTGGTGGTACCGAAGATCTGTTCCGCCCGCGCCCGGGCTCGCTCGAAGCTGAATCCGGCCAGTTCATCGGCGACCTGGATGACCCCGCCCGCGTTGACCACGTAGTCCGGGGCGTACAGGATCCCGCGGTCGGCCAGCAGCTTCTCCACGCCCGCGTGGGCGAGCTGGTTGTTGGCCCCGCCGCAGATGATCTTGGCGTCCAGGGTGGCCGCCACCTGATCGTCCACCGACCCGCCCAGCGCGCACGGGGCGAACACGTCCAGGTTCGCCGCCAGCAGTTCGGCCGCGCCCGCTACGACCTCGACCTCGGGGTGCCGGGCCCGGACGCCCTCGACCGCGGTCTCGCTCACGTCGCAGATGACGACCTCGGCGCCGTCCTCGACCAGGTGGCTGACCAGCTTGCGGCCAACCTTGCCCACGCCTTCGACGCCGACCCGGCGGCCGCGCAGGCTGGTGGACCCCCACACGTGCCCGGCGGCGGCCCGCAGCCCGGCGAACACCCCGAGCGCGGTCAGCACGGACGAGTCTCCGGCTCCGCCGTAGGCGGGGGTGCGTCCGGTGACCCAGCGGCTCTCCCGGGCGATGATGTCCATGTCTTCGCTGTAGGTGCCGACGTCGCAGGCGGTGATGTACCGGCCGCCGAGTGAGTCGATGAACCGTCCGTAGGCCCGCAGCAGCGCCTCGCTCTTCAGCTCGGCCGGGTCGCCGATGATGACGGCCTTGCCGCCGCCGTGGTCCAGCCCGGCCAGGGCGTTCTTGTAGGCCATGGCGGCCGACAGCCGCAGCGCGTCGGCCAGCGCTTCGTCTTCGCTGCCGTAGGGGTAGAACCGGGTCCCGCCCAGCGAGGGTCCCAGGGCGGTGGAGTAGATCGAGATGATCGCTTTCAGCCCGCTGCGTGCGTCCTGGCAGAACGCGACCTGCTCATGACCGGTCCGCTCGGAGCTGCCGCTGCCCTGGTGGGGCGTCGTGAACACATGCGTCACTGTGGTGACTCTTCCGATCGTGCCCGGGCCCTGGCTGGCGCCGGGATCTACCGCTCAGCTTAGGGCGGGTGCGCCGGCCCGGCAGGCCGCCATGCGGGGCGCCACCCGGCTCGATCCCCTCGCCGACAGTGACGAGCCGACGAGAGGAAACCTGGGCTACTTCCGGGGGAGATGCGGTGAGTGATGATGTCGTTATCGGCCTGGCCAGCTTTCGTAGGCTGTTGTATGTCACCATGCGGTTGTGCTGCCTTACGCCGCGTATCTTCGGGTCTACGAGCCGCTGTCCGCGTTCGAGGAGCCGGAGTTGTCACGCTGGGTGGCTTATGCGGCCTCACCGCATCGTCCCCGGCGGCGGGAGGCCCTGGAGGCCGAGTACGCGGACGCGCTGCGCCGGGTCGCCGCGCTCCCGCCGATCGTGGTGCCGGACAAGGAGAGCGAGCACGCCTACGTCCGCTGGGCCGACGGCGTCATCTATATCTGTCCCTGGCAGACCCGGCTGCGGTCCTGGCTGGCCCTGGGCCAGCTGCGGGCCACGGCCCGGCCGCCGCTGGCCGACGCCTTCTCCTCCCCGAGCCAGGCGGCCGAGGCGGCGCGGGCGTTCGCGACCACCTACGGCGACGGCACCTCGCTGCGGACCTACATCCAGACCAGCGCCTGGTCGGTCCCGCTGACCTGGTTCGCGATGTTCAGCCCGGCCGAGCGCTGGCTCGCGCTCGGTCCCGGGGATGAGGCCGGAGCCCGTCCGTCGGCCACCACGTCGGCCGTGCGCACCCTGATCTACGCCACCGCGATGACCCAGGCCCGGCGGCGGCTGGCCCGTAGCCTGGCCGCGGCGCGCAAGGGGCTGCAGGGGCCGCTGGACACCTCGGAGACCGTGCGGCGGCGCTCGCTGGCCATGACGGCCGAGCTGGAGGACGTCGGCCGCTGGCTGGAGGACTTCCACATCCAGTCGGTCGTCGAACTCGACTACGGCGGCCTGGTCAACCTGCTCAACGACGACGCCCTGCGCGGGGACCAGTCGGTGGCTGAGATCCGCGCCGCCATCAGTGGCCTCAATCGCGACGAGCCCGAACTGGCCATCGCCATGTACCGCCGGGCCGCCGATCGCTGGCAGACCCTCCGCGCCGCCGAGTCCGCCAACTAACGGCCCGCGGCTAACTGGTCGCTGCCTTTCCAGGTTGCGGCGCCAGGGGACCGCAGCTGTGCCACAGGCACCGCCGTCGCGGGCGGCACCATCCCCCCGCGCACGGCCCCCGGGACGCCGCCTGCACCCGCCGCCCGGCGTCCCTATGCCCTCGGCTCGGCCGCGCCGATCGTCGGCGCTGGGGGCGTTACGGCCCGCTGTGAACGCGGAGCGTGACCGATCCGGGGACCAGATTCCCCGTTAGGTCACTGAACGTAAGTCTCGAACCCGGAAAAGTATGCCGGCAGAACGTGGTTGTCTGCCTACCCAACGGCGTCATCATGAGGTAGGTTCGTAACACATGGGTGAACTTAGGTCACTATATGCCGCCAGACACGTGACCGGTTTAGCCGTCTCCTGAGGGTTGTGGCATCTGCCACGCTCGGCCCTCTGGTGGCTCCGGTCGCAGTATTTCCGAATCTGCCACGATGCAACTCTAAGTATCGCTACACTTACGCTCAGTGACAGAGAGACGACGGTCGCAGATGATTGGGATAGAAAATTTGCACCGGGTGGTCGACTTGTTACCCCCAGTGATGGCAATATGGTCTCTGTACACCATATGGGACATCAACGGCAGGCTCCGGGATGGAGCTCCACGCAAGGCAGAAACGCAGGATCGTAGGTTTCGGTCCAGGAGGAGAGGCCGCAAATGGCTGCACGTACACCCGAAGCAGAACCGCTGCTGACGCCGGCGGAGGTCGCGACGATGTTCCGAGTCGACCCGAAGACCGTGACCCGTTGGGCCAAGGCCGGCAAGCTGACGTCGATCCGGACCCTCGGCGGGCACCGCCGGTACCGGGAGACGGAAGTCCGCGCGCTGCTCGCAGGCATTCCGCAGCAGCGTTCCGAGTGACGGCCGCCGCATTCGCGTGGCTTTGCTTTGCGCCAGGGGGGCAGTTGACTGCCGGGCGCACCGCACGCGGCGGCAGTCTCACCAAAGGTAGGGGGGTCGGCCCCGGTGGCATTGGACGCCACTCGGGCCGTGTTTCACCAGCAGGCGTTTTGGGCGCCGCATCTTGCGGGCACGCACTGCCGGGGCCGATCCAGCAAGCAGAACCTTAACCAGCACATTAGAAAACGACCCGGGGAACACTGCTGCCTCAGGCAGTTACTCTAAGTAGTAATTAGAGAGTTAACTGTAATCATTCCTGCTGAGCAGCGGTGTCCGACATACTGAGTCGCGTCCAAGAGAACGGATGCAACGCGCAGTCGGCGATCCTCGGTCAGGGGACGCGACCGTACGTCGCGTCCATGGGGAGGGATCGACGATGCGTGATCCGGAGTTGGTCGCGCGTGCCGGTTACGCCGCAGCGCGGCTGGAACAGGCATGGGAGCGCTGGCGAGCGCTCCATGGGCTGGGTGGGTCGGCTGACCCCCTGGCCAGCTACGTGGGTTATTCGCTCAAAGAGCCGATGGGGCAGCCACGCGTCGTGATTGGCGTGGACGCCGCGGAGGCCGAATTCTTCGCCGATTTCCTGGAGAGCCACGACTGCTCCGGCCTGGGCGCGGACAGCGGCCTGGCCGCGGACGCCGGCGCGCTAACCGGAGCGGACCTGACGGCGGGTGACCGGAGGCCGGTGAACGGTGCGATGCACTCGCAGGCCAGCGGGCCCACGCACCCGCCGGTCAACGGGCCGATGCACCCGCCCGTCGGCAGCCCCCTGCACCCGCAGGGCAGTGGCCCTATGCACCCGCCGGTCAGTGGGCCGATGCACCCGCCGGTCAGCGGCCCGCAACGGGTCCTGGCCAACGGGGCACCGCGCCCACCTGGGCCGGCTGCCGTCTCCGAGCCCCCCGGGACCGGTCCGGCCGCCGCACCGGGACCACCCAGCACCGGGCCCGGGGGCGTTCCGGCCGCCTTCGGCGCCGGTCCGGCCGACGGCGCGGCGGCCCGGGGCTCCGGCCCTGCCGGTGCCACGGCGTCCCGGAACACCGGGCCCGGAGCGCCTCCGCCGCGGCGAGACGTGCCGTCGGAGCCAATGGTCCGGCTGCTGGACGGGACCGAGCCCGGTACCCGGCCCGACCTGCTGTCGGCCCCGGCCGGGGCCGCGCCCCCCGCCGC
>CAXUJF010000257.1:0-8364 GCA_964250865.1 uncultured Streptosporangiaceae bacterium | reverse complement strand
CGCGTATTCGAGGCGCTCGGCTGCCTCCGGATCGCGGCGCCGGCCGGCCCCCGGCCGGGCCCGCCAGCCCGGCCACGGCCGGCGCCGACGTCGGCGGCAGTCCCCGGGGCAACGAGAGGCGAGCCGGACCCCAGGAACTGTCACTGCCCGCGGGCAGGATGGACCCATGGCCGAGATTGCGCTGCGGGAGATCAGGGACGAGGACCTGGACGGGATTTTCGCGCAGATGCGGGATCCGGAGGGGGTGTGGATGGCCGCCTTCACCGCCAAGGACCCGGACGACCGGGCGCACTTTGACGCCCACATGGCCCGGGTCCGGGCCGCCCCCGGGGTGACCATGCGGGCCATCACCCAGGACGGCCAGCTGGTGGGCCACGTGGCCGCCTTCGAGAGCGACGGCGACCTCGAAGTCACGTACGGGGTGGACCGGGCGGCCTGGGGCCAGGGGGTGGCCAGCCGCGCGCTAACCCTGCTGCTGCAGGAGGTGACGGCGCGGCCGGTGCAGGCGCGGGCAGCCAGCGACAACTTCGGGTCGCTGCGGGTGCTGGAGAAGGCCGGGTTCGCGATCATCGGCACCAACCGGGACTTCGCCCAGGCCCGGAAGGCCGAGATCGAGGAGACCATCCTCCGGCTGGACTAACGGGCTGGCCTAGCCGGGCTGGACCGCCGGGGCCAGCGCTGAGCGGACCCCGGTGAGCTGCTCGGAGACGGTCCAGAGACGGCAGGCCAGGCCGGGATCCCGGGCGGTAGCCGAGCGGGAAATGAGCTCAGCTCCGCCGCGCATGTGGGCCAGGTGACGCGGACCGGCGAAGCTGTCACCGGGGACGTCCGCCACCGCGGCGAACAGCACCGGCAGGGCGCCGTGGTCGGCGTCCTGGGCGACCAGGCGGAGCAGCGGCGCCCAGGCCACATCGGCCAGGCGGCGCGGGCCGTCGTGCTGGTAGATCGGGGTGTTGACCAGGCCCGGATGCACGGCCATGGCCTTGACCGGGGAGCCCGCGGCGGTCAGGCGGCGCTGGAGTTCGGCGGTGAACAGCAGGTTGGCCAGCTTGGAATCGTTGTAGGCCCGGGACCGCCGGTAGGGCCGTTGCTCCCAGTTGAGGTCGTCGAAGTCCAGCTGGGCCATCCGCTCGGCCTGGGAAGCCACGGTCACAACCCGGCCGGTGACCTGCTCCAGCAGCAGGTTGGCCAGGGTGAAGTGGCCCAGGTGGTTGACGCCGAAATCCGACTCGAAGCCGTCGGCGGTGCGGGTCAGGGCCAGCGCCGACACACCCGCGTTGTTGATCAGCAGGTCGATCGGGCCGTTCCAGGCGGCCGCAAACGCCCGGACCGAGTCCAGCCGGGCCAGGTCCAGCGGGCGGACCTCGGTCCGGCCGGGGATGGTGTCGGCAACGGCCTGACCCTTGGCCGGGTTGCGTACGGCCAGGACCACCCGCGCGCCCGCTCCGGCCAGAGCGTGCGCCACCGATTGGCCGAGGCCGCTGCTGGCACCGGTCACGATCGCGGTCTGGCCGGTCAGATCGGGACGACGGGCCAGGTCCAAGCCTTGAAAAGGAGTCACAGGAAATAATGTAGTCATCGACTACTATGATGTCAATGACTACATAGCTGCTACGATCGCGGGCATGGCGGACCGCCCCTACCATCACGGCCATCTCCGGGACAAGCTGCTGGCCGAGGCCGGCCGGACGCTCCGGGAGCAGGGCGTCGAGCAGCTGTCCCTGCGCGACCTGGCCCGTCAGGCCGGCGTCAGTCACGCAGCCCCGCGCCGCCACTTCGCCGACCGGCAGGCGCTGCTGGACGCGCTGGCCGGGGCCGGGTTCGCCCGGCTGTCCGATGAGGTGGCCGCGGCCATCGAGGACGCAGGCCCGGACTTCCGCGCCCGGCTGCGGGCCACCGGCGCGGCCTACGTGCGGTTCGCGACCGAGGACCAGGCCCTGATGGAGCTGATGTTCACGGCCAAGATCCCGAACGCGTCCGGCGAGGCTGGTCAGATGGCTGGTCAGATGGCACCGTCTGGCGAGGTGGCGGAGGGAGCCGGGCGCCTGTTCACTATAGTGGGCGACCTGATCAGGGAAGGGCAGCTGACCGGTCAGCTCCCGCCGGGTGATCCCGAACGGCTCAGGTTGCTGTTCATGGCCACCGCGCGGGGTATCGCCGGGCTGGTCGCCCCGGGCCAGCCCGCAGCCGGGCAGGCCGACGGCCTCGTTGACGACGCCGTCGCGCTGTTCACCCAGAATGCACGCTGACCAATGCGGTCACGGCCAGCTCTCGGCCGCGGCTAGCCTTCGGGCCCGGTGGCGGCCATTTCGTCCAGCAGGGCCAGCACCTCGCCCGGGGACAGGTCCTCCAGCTCGACCGCGAACCCGGGCGGGACGATCGCGGCTACCCGCTCGCCGTCCTCGGTCAGGTAAACGATCTCGCCCCCGGCCGCCGCCCGGGCCGCCTCGGCCAGCTCCTCCGGTACCTGCTCAACTGGTATCTCGCGCACGGCCCCGACTGTACGCCGGCCGAGTGGCACGAAGTCCAGTCCGCCGTTGTTACGGGAGTTTTGACGTGCTGCCGCTTACGATTGCGGGTTGAGGAGGCGAGCCGAATGACCGCGACCGATGACGTTGTTCACGATCCTCACTACAGCACCCCCATCTACCACAAGGCCGAAGCGGCTCACATCATTGCGGTGCCGGCTCAGACATTCCGCAACTGGTCGGTGGGGTACGCCTACAAGTGCCTCGATGGCTCGCAGGTCGTGTCGGCTCCTGTCGTCACCACCCAGGCGCCCGCCAGGCCACAAGGGGTCACGGTCCCGTTCGTTGGCCTGGCCGAGGCGTACATCGTCGCGGCCTTCACCAAGGCCGGGCTGCCGATGCAGCGCATTCGCCCGGCCGTTCTCTGGCTGCAAGAACACATCGGCTTGCGGCAGGCATTGGCCAGCGAGCGGCTGCAGACGGACGGTGCCGAAGTCCTCTGGGACTTCGGTAGACAGTCAGGTGATCTCGCAGCGGTCGAAGGCCTGGTGGTGGTCCGGAGCGGCCAGCAAGTGTTCCGGCCAGTCGTCCGCGACTACCTCAGTCGGGTCACGTACAAGGACGGGTGGACCCGGGTCATCCAGCTCCCCCAGTTCAGGCAGATCGATGTCGTGGTCGATCCATGGCTGAATGGTGGGCAGCCCACTGTTGCCGAACGCGGCATCCGGGTGGATGACATCGTCAACCGGCTGAAGGCTCGCGAAACCGCTCAGGACGTGGCCGACGACTACGACCTCACGGTGCGCGAGGTCGAAGCGATCCGTGAGGCGGCCTGACCGGTGGCTTCGGAAGCCGCAACGTCAGGCCTCCGATTCTTCCTCGATCGCGGCCTCGGCTCACTAGTCGTTCCGCGGGCACTCCGGGACGCAGGCTGGGCGCTGGAGACGATGGACGAGCGGTACGGCAAGGACGGCTCTCAGCACATCCAGGACACTCAATGGATTGAGGAAGCCACCCTCGCGGGCGACGTTTTACTCGGCAAGGACCTCGCGATTGCCCGCAACCCACTCGAAGCTCAGGTGATCTACATGGCGAGCGCTCGCGTTTTCGCGCTGTCGAACGCTGCCTTGTCAGGGCCGGTCATGGCTCAGTGGTACCTGGCCAATGAGGCGAAGATAATCGAGACGGCCATCCGGGTTAGCGGCCCATACGTCATGTCGGTAAACCTCGCGTCCGGCCTCAGGCGCACCAAGCTGGCTTTCCCTCCCAGCTAACGGGCAGGGGCAAGCGGTCAGATGCCGAGCAGGCGGGCCGCGGTGGCGCCGACGATGGCGTCGCGGTCGGCGGCGGGCAGGCCCAGGGACTCGATGCGGTCGACGGGGTCGGTGACACCCATGTCGAAGGGGTAATCGGTGCCAAGCAGGACGTGGCCCGGGCCGGCCACGGACAGCAGGCGGGACAGCGCGTCGTCGGTGTAGACGAGCGAGTCGAAGTACAGGGTGTCGAGGTAGGCGCTGGGCGGCCGGGCCATGGTGCGGGACTCGGGGCGGACCTCGTAGGCGTGGTCGGCGCGGGCCAGATAGTGCGGGAAGTAGCCACCGCCGTGGGCAGCGCAGACACGCAGGCCGGGGAACCGGTCCAGGACCCCGCCGAACACCAGATGGTGCAGGGCGACCGTGGTCTCGGCGGGCTGGCCGACGATGTTGCCCAGGTAGGCCAGCGACAGCCGGGAGCCCAGGCTGCAGCCCCACGGGTGGATGAAGATGAACGAGCCGAGCTGCTCGGCCGCGGCCCAGAACGGGTCCAGGCCGGGGTCGGACAGGTCCTTGCCCGCCACCGAAGTGGAGATCTCGACCCCGCGCAGGCCGAGCTGGGAGTGCGCGCTGCGCAGCTGATCGGCGGCCAGATCCGGGTGCTGCAGGGCCACCGTGGCCAGGCCAACCAGGCGGTCCGGCTGCTCGGCCACGGTGGCGGCGATGCGCTCGTTGGCCGCGGCCACGATGTCGTTGGCCAGCAGGGCGTCGGCCCAGTAGTGGTACAGCGTCGGCACCACGCTGAGCGCGTGGATGTCCACCCGGGCCGCGTCCATCTGGGCCAGCCGCACGCTGAGGTCATCCAGCAGCGGGCGGTAGCTGGTCTGCATGAGCTCGACGTTGTGCTTGATCGACTCGGCGCCGAACGTGGCGAACTGCTCGGCCTGCTCGGCAACCAGGCCGGACTGCCCCTCGACCAGGCCAGCCACGGCGGGCACGTCGAGGTGTGCGTGCACGTCGATGACGGGCGTGCTGGCGCCGGTCGTGCCGAGACCGGCGGCGGGGCCGGTCACGGCGCCACGCACCGGTTGTGCTGGGTGCCCAGATCGATGTGCGGGCCGGTGATGGTGGCCTCCATGACGTCGCCGGGCTGCAGGTAGCGGCCGTAGTGTGCGCCGTTGCCCGCGGGTGACCCGGTCAGCACCAGATCGCCGGGCCGCAGCGGCGTGATGGCCGAAACGTGCGCGATCAGCTCGGGCACGCCGAAGATCATGTCGGCGGTGGTCTCGTCCTGCATGGTCTGGCCGTTGAGCTTGAGCGTGACCCGCAGGTTCGCCGGGTCGGGCACGAACGGCGCAGGCACCAGCCACGGGCCGAGGGGCAGGAACGTCGGCGAGTTCTTGCCCGCCAGCCAGTCCGTGCCCAGGCCCGGCATGTCCGGCCGGAACACCCGGTCCCGGGTGGTCAGGTCGTTGGCGATCACGTAGCCGGCCACGTGGGCCAGGGCGTCATCGACGTCGACCCGGTAGGCCTCGGTGCCGATGACCACGCCCAGCTCGAGCTCCCAGTCGTGCTGGCTCCCGATGTCGGGCAGGAGCACGTTGTCGTCCGGTCCGCAGATCGCCGAGGACAGGCCGATGAACACGTACGGGGTGCCGTTGGCGGCCCGTTCCTCCATCAGCGCGGTGGCGTTGCGCCGGGTCGCCTCCGGGTCGTCGTCGCCTTTCTCGGCTGCGGACGCCACCATCAGCTGCACCACGTGCGTCTTGTAGTTGGCGCCGCTCTGGAAGATCTGTCCGGGGTGCACCGGGGCCAGCCTGGTGAAGTCGCTGACTGGCCGGGCCAGACTGGCCCAGCGCTGCCCGGTCCGGGACTCTTCCACCGCGTCACCGAGCAGCTTGGAGTTGGCCGGCCAGTCGGCCAGCAGCGCGTCCAGGTCGGGGGCGGCCGGGAGCAGGGCGGCCAGCGGGGCGGCTTCGGACTCGATGATCACGCCGGTGAAATCGTCGGCCCGGGGTCCGAAGTCCGTGTGTGCGCGGAAGCGTCCCAGCGCGTATGGAGTGGCAGCAGCCATGATCACGATCCTAGGCAGGGGGCCGGCGGCCGGGAAACGCCGTCCGGTGGATGATGGGTATCGACGACATTGATGGTCGGTCTCGCAGGCCAGCCCAGTTCGGCTGGCACCGCCGGTCAGAGGTTGGCGGCCAGGGTGGCCACGCACTCGCGCAGCCAGTGGTGGGCCGGGTCGTTGTGGAAGACCGGGTGCCAGAACATGGTCTCAGCGATCGGCTGCAGCGGCACCGGTGGCTCCAGCACCCGCAGCTCGCGGCGGACCGGGGTGCTGCTGACCAGCCGCTCGTGCACGAATGCGAACAACGACGTGCCGGGCAGGAGCCACGGGACCAGCGTGAAGCTGAGGGTGGTCAGGGCCACGTGCGGCTTGATGCCGAGCTGAGCCAGTTGCACGTCGATGTAAGCCGGGCCGCCGGTCGCGTTGTACTTCACGTAGCGGAGCTGGGTCAGCTGCTCCCGGTCCAGTGTGTCCCCCACCTCCCGGTGCTGGTTCCACACCGCAGCCACGTAGCGGTCGGTGAACAGGGTGCGTTGCGGCATCTGGGCCAGGGCGGGCCCGGCGATCTCGCGCGGCATGATGACCAGGTCGACCTGAGCTCGCTCCAGCGAGACTTCGGCCTGGCCGGACACCGGGACCACGTCGACCGCCACGCCCGGCGCCTCGCGGTAGAGCCGCTCCAGCAACGGGCGGAGCAGGATCAGCGTCACATAATCGCTGGCCACCACGGTGAACGTGCGCGTATCGGTGGCCGGATCGAAGTGCGGGCTCGTGGTCAGGAGCTGGTCCAGGCTGGTCAGCACGGTGCGAACCGGTTCCACCAGCGACTGGCCCATCGGGGTCAGCTCGTGCACCCGGCCGCTGCGGACCAGTAGCGGGTCGTCGAACAGCCGCCGCAGCCGGCCCAGCGCAGCGCTCATGGCGGACTGGCCGATGCCGACGGACTCGGCCGCTCGGGTCACGTGCCGCTGTTCCAGCAGCGCGTTCAGCGGCACGATCAGGTTCAGGTCCATCCGCCGCACGGTGTCGGGGACATCCATGCCGTGATCATGTCAGTTAAAAAGCTAAATATCGATGACGTCGATGATGGGCATCGCGGATTGGCTCTGTCGCGAGGGCCGACCCGCGCCTTAACGTCCTGATAACGACATGCGCCGTGGCATGGGAGGCTGATCGTGAAGATTCTGGTCGTGGGCGCGGGCATCGGCGGCCTCGGTGCGGCGATCTCGCTGCGCCAGCGCGGGTTCGCGGTGGACGTGGTGGAGATCAAACCCGAGCTGTCCGTGTACGGGGTGGGCATCAACCAGCCCGCCAACAGCCTGCGGGCGCTGCGATCCATGGGGGTGCTGGACCAGATCACCGCGGTCGGCTGCCAGTACGACCACACCGACTTCTTCGCGGCCGACGGCGAGCTGATCGTGCACGTGCCCAGCATCATGGGCGGCGACGTCGCGGCCAACACCGCACTGTCCCGGCTCAACCTGCACAAGATCCTCATCGCCGCGGCCGAGAGCTACGACCTGAAGATCAGTTACGGCACGGCCATGGAGCAGTTCGCGGATACCGGCCAGGCCGTGGACGTGCGGTTCACCGACGGGCGGCGCGAGTCCTACGACCTGGTGGCGGCGTTCGACGGGATCAGGTCGGCCACCCGCCGGACCGTGTTCGGAGCGGCCCAGGACGCGGTCTACTCGGGGTTCGGGGTGTTCCGGGTTACGCTGCCACGACCGTCCTACGTCGACGGGGTGCGGGTCTACCAGTCCCTCGGGGTCAAGGCCGGGTTCATCCCGCTCAGCGCGCAGACCATGTACATGTTCGTGGTCACGCCGGACCCGCCGGGCATCAGCCACCGCCCGGAAGATTTCGCGGCGATCCTGCGGGAGCGGCTGGCGCCGTTCGGCGCACTGCCCGGCGAGGTGCGGGAGGGGTTGCAGGCCGCGGACGACATCGTCTACAGCCCGATCTCGGACGTAATGCTGCCGCTGCCGTGGTTCTCCGGCCGGGTCGGGATCCTGGGTGACGCCGCCCACGCCTGCGCGCCGCACCTGACCCAGGGCGCCGGCATGGCGCTCGAAGACGGCCTGGTGCTGGCTGACTGCCTGGACGCCGCCGGCCCGCTGGACGCGCGGCTGCGGGCGTTCGAAGAGCGGCGGTTCCCCCGCGCCCGGCTGGTGCAGGACGTCTCGCGCGGGATCCTCCAAGCCGAGATGGGCATCACCGCAGGCAACTACGACGCGGCGGTCCAGGGCATGCGCGACCACTTGGTGGAGCAGACGCACGCGGTGGAAGCCGTCCTCAATCAGCCTGCTTAGGGCCGGATAAGAGGCACTGTTAAGAGCCGGAAAGAGAAGAGTGGAGTTCCCGTGACTGCGACCTCGTTCGACCCGGCGGCGCTGGACGCCGCCGTTCCGCCGCCGCCCCGGCCCGGGCCGCCGCTGCCACCGGCGGTCAAGCCTGCGGCCGTGCCCGCCTCCGAGGTGGCCCGGCGCTCGCCGATCACGCACGTCCGCTACGTGGCCCTGGCCACCGAGGACCTGACCTCGACGGTCGCGTTCTACGAGGGCATCTGGGG
>CAXUJF010000256.1:0-8371 GCA_964250865.1 uncultured Streptosporangiaceae bacterium | reverse complement strand
TCGCGCCAGATACTCCATCCCGAGCCCGACCTGGGCCTTGAACCACTGCCGATCCCGATCAACCAGCGAAATCGCCGCCATCGGCGAGCGCCTCGGCCTGACCCCCCATACCTCCAGAGTGACTGGTGGGACAGAACGGAACTGCGCCCCGTCCGTGATCTAGACGACGACCGATTTATATCGGTATTTCACGGTTCACCCGTGCGGATGCCCAAGCAGAATGCATTGTGCCTGGTAAGCGCGCTAATGGCGCCGTGGTAAATATGCTCTGAATTGATACTCGGGCGGCCTTGGGCGACATCAATGCGCAACTTCGGTTACGCAGTGTTTATCTCTGTCGCAGATATGGTTACCCTCTGCACTTGGCGCGCCCCAATTGTTAATTGTATAAACCGGCTTCGAGATACTTGGCGGTCCGAATATGACAGGCCTTCGATTATGAACAATTGCGGGGTATTATTGGCCAGCCCCCGTAGCCCAAGGGCAGAGGCCGCCCCCCTAAAAGGGTCGCTAGTGTCGGTTCGAGTCCGACCGGGGGCACACTTGCTATTGGCGTGACCATTACCGGTGCCCCACCTGGGGCAACGGTGTCCTGGCTGAACCCTCGATGGCGCACCAGCTGGCCCGCCACCGGCCAGGCCAGCAGGCCATCCTGCCATGTGCATTACTTTATGCACGTGCAGGTGGTCTTGCATTCGGGCGCCCGGCCCCGCGCGCGCGATAACTTAACGATCTTTAAAAGATGCGGCTCCTGGGACTAATTCCCTATCCAGTACGTGCGAGGTGACAACATCGCAAATCGACCGGAGGCGCGCAAGAGCCGCCGGGCAGCAACCGAAGTGGCGCCGGGCGGGAACCGAAGAGGCACCGGGCAGGACCGTGATATTTCAGCCGCTGACGTTGGGCCCGGCGCGGGAAATCGTCAGGCGGATGATCACCCGGCGGTCGCGCACCATCGCGGCCCGGTAGTCATCCCAGTCCGGATGCTCGCCGGAGACCGATCGGTAGTAGCCGACCAGTAGCTCCATAGCGTCGGGCAGCGAGATGATCTCGGCCATTCCTTCGGCCTGCACCCACGGCCCGTAGAAGGGGTCGGTGAAGGCGCAGACCGAAGCGAACGGGTTGCGACGCAGATTGCGGATCTTGATCGCCGTTTCCCTGGTGCTGATCAGCACTCGGCCGTCATCATCGACGGCGCAGGTCACGGGCGACATCTGGGGCAGGCCATCAGACCGGAGAGTAGCCAGCACGGCTTGGTGATGGTCGCGTAGAAACTGCTGAGCTTGCTCTGGGCTCATGAGGCCCAGTCTGTCAGACGCCGGTCAGATCAGGCGTCAGGCGCTGTTCAGGCGGAGGCGGCGACGCATCTCCCACTCGTGGACGATGGCATTGGCGTAGCCGTGCGAGATACCGTGCTCATCAGCTAGCCAGTTCGCGCGCTCTTCACAGCGCAGGAAGGCCGGGCCGGATTCAAGACGTCCGAACCACTCTCGAAGGTCACTACCCGTGACGCGGGGTATGCGAGCGATCAGATTTTTGTGCGTCTCCGGGGAGCGAGTCAGCGGCAATTGGCACCTCCAGGGGCGAAGCCGGTGAAGCCTCTTGCTGTGAGCCTGCCTCAGAGTCCGGCCGCTGACAAGGCCCGGATGCAACCTTTCCTTAATGCCGGGTAAATCCGGTCTGTCGGCGAGTTGTCATGCTCGTGCTCTTTCCGCCGGACGGCGGGACGGCGGTGAAACGCCCGGCCGCCCGGCGAAAATTGCCGCTGAAGCAGCTAGGACAGGCGCTCGAGGACCATGGCCATACCCTGGCCGCCCCCGACGCACATGGTCTCCAGCCCGAGCGTCTTGTCGTGGAACGCCAGGCTGTTCAGCAGGGTGGTGGTGATCCGCGCCCCGGTCATGCCGAACGGGTGGCCGACGGCGATGGCGCCGCCGTTGACGTTCAGCCGGTCGAGGTCGATGCCGAGCTCCCGGTAGGACGGGATCACCTGAGCCGCGAACGCCTCGTTGATCTCGACCAGGTCGATGTCGCTGATGGCCATGCCCGCCCGGCCCAGCGCCTGCCGGGACGCCTCCACCGGGCCGAGGCCCATGATCTCCGGGGACAGGGCGGACACGCCGGTCGAGACGATCCGGGCCAGCGGGGTGATGCCCAGTTCGGCCGCCTTGGTGTCGCTCATGATGATCACCGCGGCTGCGCCGTCGTTGAGCGGGCAGCAGTTCCCGGCCGTGACCGTACCGTCCGGCCGGAAAACCGGCTTGAGCTGAGCCGTCTTCTCCAGCGTGGTGCCCGCGCGCGGGCCGTCGTCCTTGGACACCGTGCTGCCGTCGGGCAGCGTCACCGGGATGATCTCACGCGGCCAGAAGCCGTCGGCGATGGCCTTCTCGGCCAGGTTCTGCGAGCGCACGCCGAACTCGTCCTGCTCGGCCCGGGTGATCCCCTTCAGCTCGGCTACATTCTCCGCGGTCTGGCCCATCGCGATGTAGACGTCGGGGATGTTGTCGTCTTCCCGCGGGTCGTGCCAGGGGCGGTCGCTGCCCTCCGCGGTCTGCTGGGTCCGGGTCTCCGCGCGGGCGAACTTCTCGTTCTGCGTGTCCGGCCAAGAGTCGCTGCTGCCGTGGGCGAACCGGCTGACCGTCTCCACGCCGGCCGAGATCAGCACGTCGGCCTCGCCCGCCTTGATCGCGTGGAACGCCATCCGGGTCGTCTGCAGGGACGACGAGCAGTACCGCGTCACCGTGGTGCCGGGCAGCTGGTCGTAGCCGAGCAGGATGGCCACCACCCGGGCCATGTTGAAGCCCTGCTCACCGCCGGGCAGCCCGCAGCCGAGCAACAGGTCCTCGATGTCGTTCGGGTCAAGCTGGGGGACCTTGGCCAGGGCTGCGGCAATGATCTGGGCCGTCAGGTCGTCCGGCCTGATGCTGGTCATGGAGCCCTTGAACGCGCGGCCGATCGGAGATCGAGCCGTCGCGACGACAACGGCCTCAGGCATGTCATCCGCCTCCTTGGGGCGTGGCCATCCACTACTGATCAGTAGCCTATGTCGTCGCTGGCTAGCTGCACGTGTGGCCCGCGGTTCGGATAACGTCGGGGACACAGCCAGGAGAACCATGAGGGGCCGGCCACCTGAGCCGTTGGCCCCTGGCCCATTAAGGGATCGCTACGAGCATGCACGTATACGACTCCCTGACGCAGACGGTGGGTAACACGCCGCTGGTCAGGTTGCGCGAGGTCACCCGGGACCTGCATCTGACCGGTCCCGGGCCGGACGTACTCGCCAAGGTGGAGTACTTTAACCCCGGTGGCTCGGTCAAGGACCGGATCGCCCTGCGGATGATCCAGACCGCGGAGAAGACCGGGCTGCTGCAGCCCGGCGGCACGATCGTGGAGCCGACGTCGGGCAACACCGGCGTCGGCTTGGCCATCGTCGCCGCCGAACGCGGCTACAAGTGTGTCTTCATCTGCCCGGACAAGGTGGCGCAGGACAAGATCAGCGTCCTGCGGGCGTACGGCGCGGACGTGGTGGTCTGCCCGAGTTCGGTGCCGCCGGACCACCCCGATTCCTACTACAGCGTGGCCCGCCGGATGGCGACCGAGCTGCCGGGAGCGTGGCAGCCCGACCAGTACGCCAACCCCGACAACCCGGCCTCGCACTACGCCTCGACCGGGCCGGAGATCTGGTCCCAGACCGACGGGCGGATCACCCACTTCGTGGCCGGGGTCGGCACCGGCGGGACGATCAGCGGGGCCGGCCGCTACCTGAAGGAGATCTCGGACGGCCGGGTGCAGGTGATCGGCGCGGACCCGGAGGGCTCGGTCTACTCCGGCGGTTCCGGCCGGCCCTACCTGGTCGAGGGCGTCGGCGAGGACATCTGGCCGGCCACCTACGACCGTGAGGTCTGCGATGAGGTCATCGCGGTCACCGACGCCGAGAGCTTCCTGATGACGCGCCGCCTGGCCCGGGAGGAGGCGCTGCTGGTCGGCGGGTCCAGTGGCCTGGCCGTGGCGGCCGCGCTGAAGGCCGCGCACCGGGCCGGCCCGGACGCGGTGATCGTGGTGCTGCTCCCGGACGGTGGCCGCGGCTATCTGTCCAAGATCTTCAACGACGACTGGATGGCGGACTACGGGTTCCTGTCCTCGCAGAGCGGCGAACCGCTGGTCAGCGACGTGCTGGCCCGCAACAAGCGGGAGATCCCGGAGTTCGTGCACGCGCACCCGGGGGAGACGGTGGCCCAGGCCATCGCGCTGCTGCGGGAGTACGACGTGTCCCAGCTGCCGGTGGTGAACGAGGAGCCGCCGGTGAGCGCGGCCGAGGTGGTGGGCTCGATCGTGGAGCGGGACCTGCTGGACGCGCTGATCACCCGGCGGGCCCATCCGGATGACCCGCTCAGCGGGCACATGTCGCTGCCGCTGCCGACGGTCGGGTCCGGGGAGACGGTCAGCAGCGTGGTACACGCGCTGGAGGGGGCCGGGGCGGCCGTGGTGTTCGTGGACGGCAAGCCCGCGGGCCTGCTCACCCGGCAGGATCTGCTCACTTTTCTCGCAGGGGAGTCCTATTCATGAGCGAGCCGTGGTTTTCGGGCGAGCGGGAGACACAGTCATGAGCGCGCCGTGGTTTCCGGCGGCGGGAGGCACAGTATGAGTTCGAGCGAGCCGGGGGAACTGACGCCCGGGTTCGAGACCCAGGCCATCCACGCCGGGCAGGACCCGGACCCGCTCACCGGGTCGGTGGTGCCGCCGATCTACCAGACGTCCACCTACAAGCAGGACGGCGTGGGCGGTCTGCGCGGTGGTTATGAGTACTCGCGCACGGCCAACCCGACCCGCACCGCCCTGGAGGAGTGCCTGGCCGCGCTGGAGGGCGGCCACCGGGCCCTGGCCTTCGCGTCCGGCATGGCGGCCGAGGACTGCCTGATCCGCAGCGTGTGCGGGCCGGGCGACCGGGTCATCATCCCCGACGACGCCTACGGCGGGACCTACCGGCTGTTCTCGGCCGTGCTCCAGCGCTGGGGGCTGGAGTACGTACCGGTCCACCTGCCCGACATCGCGGCCGTCCGCCGCAGCCTGGCCGAACGCCCGACCCGCGTGCTCTGGGTCGAGACCCCGACCAACCCGCTGCTGGTTATCGCCGACATCGCCGCGCTGGCCGAGGCGGCGCACGAGGCGGGCGCGCTCCTGGTGGTGGACAACACGTTCGCCTCGCCCCGGCTGCAACGCCCGCTGACCCTGGGCGCGGACGTGGTGGTGCACTCCACCACCAAGTACCTGGGTGGCCACTCGGACGTGGTGGGCGGCGCGCTGGTGACCTCGGTTGAGTTGATCGCCGACGACGCGGACTACCTGCGCAACGCCACCGGCGCCGTACCGGGGCCGTTCGACTGCTGGCTCACGCTGCGCGGCATCCGCACGCTGGCGGTGCGGATGGACAAGCACGGCGAGAACGCGATGCGGGTGGCCCAGATGCTGATCAGCCACCCGGCCGTGACCGAGGTCATGTACCCCGGTCTGCCGTCGCACCCGGGCCACAGCATCGCGGCCAAGCAGATGAGCGGGTTCGGCGGCATGGTGTCGTTCCGGGTCCGTGGGGGCGAGGAGGCCGCGGTGGCCGTCTGCGGCCGCACCCGGCTGTTCACGCTGGGCGAGTCGCTGGGCGGGGTGGAATCCCTGATCGAGCACCCGGCCCGGATGACGCACGCCTCGGCCGCGGGCTCCCCGCTGGAGGTGGCGGGCGACCTGGTCCGGCTGTCCGTCGGGATCGAGGACGCCGCCGACCTGCTCGACGACCTCCGCCAGGCCCTGGCCGGCTAGCGCCGTCCGGCTGGCCGTGCCCAGCTAGCCCAGGCCGGCCGGGGCTAGCTGGCCCGGCGCGCCCGCAGGAAGTCCCGGACCACGTACTCACCGAGTTGGTCCGGCTGGGCGTGCAGCACCCGGCCGCCGTTGCGCCGGGCCACGTTCTCCACGAACGCGGTCAGCCGCTCGTCCTCGGCCAGCATGAAGATGTTCAGCGCGGCGTTGCGCCGGGTCATCTTGTCCACTTCGGCCAGCGTGAGCTCCAGCGTCTCCGGCGACGGCGGCCAGTCGAACCAGAACCGCCCGTTCCGCTGCAGGTGCGCGGTGGGCTCGCCGTCGGTCACGATCAGCACCACCGGCTCCTGCTCCGCATGCTTGTCCAGGTGCCGCCCGGCCAGCACCAGCGCATGGTGCAGGTTGGTGCCCTGCACCATGTCCCAGCCCAGCCCGGCCAGCTCGGTCTCCTGCAGTTCACGGGCGTAGTTGGAGAAGCCGACCACCTGCAGCGCGTCCTGCGGGAACCGCATCCGCATCAGCGCGTGCAGGGCCAGCGCCGTCTGCTTGGCCACGGCCCAGGTGCCGCGCAGGGCCATCGAGTAGGACAGGTCGACCAGCAGGCTGACCGCGGCCCCGCCGCGCCGTTCGGTCTCGGCCACCTCGAAGTCGCCCGCGTCCAGCCGCACCCGGGACACCTCGCGCCGCCGGGCATCGGGGTTGGTCCGGGCCTGCCGGAGCAGGGCCTTGCGGATCGTCGCGGCGGTGTCGATGGGCTGCTCGTCGCCGAATTCCCAGGCCCGGGTGGCTCCGGTCAGCTCGCCGGCCTGCCCGGCGTCACGCCGGTCGTGGTCGCCGCGGCGGCCGGTGCTGAAGGCGGGGAACACCCGGCGCAGCGCGGTCTCACCCAGGCGGCGCACCGCCCGCGGGGTCAGCTCCAGCTTGCCGCCGTTGCGGTTCAGGTAGCCCTGTTCCTCGAGCTCACGCTCGACCCGGCGCAGGGCCTCCACGTCGTCCACGGCCTGCCGCCCGAAGGCCCGGCGGACCGCGTCCTCGTCGATGTCGTCGAGCCGCGCCCCGGGGTAGTCCTGGCTCAGCGCCTGCTCCAGCTCGGCCAGGTCAGCCAGCTCGGCCAGGGCCGTGGTCGCGTCACCCAGCCCGAGCGGCTCGTCGCCCATCATGGTCTCGCCCTGACCGGGCCCCATGTCCGGGCGGCGTCCCCGCAGCATGTCCGACAGCCGGCTCATCTCCATGGCCAGGCCCGCGTCGTCCAGGGCCTGATTCATCAGGTTGGCCAGTTCCTCGCGCTGCTCGGGGCTGAGCGAGGCCATCAGCCGCTCGGCCGCCGCCATCCGCCGGACCAGCGAGTCGACCAGCTCCTCCAGGTTCTCGGGCTGATCGGGGAACAGGTCCCCGTAGTTCTCCATGAACTGGTCGAAGTCGTCCTGGCTGTGCTCGCCCCGGGCGTCCGCCTCGAGCATCGTGTTCAGGTCGCCGAGCATGTCCTTGACCCGCTGCATGGCTTCGGGGTCCGGGTTCTCCAGCGCCTGCTTCATGCCGCGGAACTGGCTGTCCAGCACCTCGCGCCGGAGCAGGTCCTTCAGCCGCTCGAACGTGTCCCGGGCCGACGGGGAACGCCAGTCGTAGTCGGCCAGCTGCCGGACGGCCTGAGCGGTGTCCGACGGCAGCGTGTCCAGGTCGGCCTCGCGCATCCGGGCTTCGTCGCTGGGGTCGGGGAACAGCTCGGCCCGCTCCTGGCCGATGGCCGTGTCCAGCAGTGAGCGGACGTCGTCCAGCGTGCCGCTGAGCCGGCCGCTGTTGCGGAGTTCCCGCTGCCGTTCCTGCACCCGGCGCAGCAGGTCGTCCAGGCCGCGCCGGCCTGGCATGCCGTTGCGGGACAGGTCGCGCAGCGCGTCGGCGGGGGTCGATCCTTCCAGGACCGAGTCCCCCAGCGCGTCGAGCGCATCGCGGACGTCATAGGGCGGCGCCAGCGGGTCCGGGCCGTCCGAGTACGGGCCGTATCGGTAGTTCGCCAAGGCAGGCCTCTTTACGTCCGGTGGGCGGCTCAGGTTCGATAGGCACGGTCAGCTGGCACGGTTAGCTGGCACGGTTAGCTGGCACGGTTAGCTGGCACTGTTAGGTCCGGTAGACGGTGGTCCCGTCCATGGTGTCCTTGGACAACCGCCGCATCAGGTACAGCCCTTCGAGGGCGAACTCGATCGCGGCGGCGGCGTGGCCGAACGACTCGCCGCCGTCCATGCCGAGCCGCTCCATGATCTTGGCCAGCCCTGGCACCTCACCGACCCGCTGCAGCAGGTCGCTGGCCGAGATGAGCTCGCCGGTCTCGACCGTCTGGCCGCTGTCGAACTTGGCCAGTAGCGGGGTCAGGTCGGCGCTGCCCAGCCGGGCCCGGAAGGTCTCCGCGATAGCCCGGCGCAGCAGGTGCGCCAGCACCTCTTCTTCGCGGCCTTCTTCGCTGACCTCGAACTCGACCTTGCCGCGCAGGGTTCCGACGATGGCGGGCAGGTCACAGACCCGGGCGACCGGCTGCTCAGCCGAGCCGGCGGTGCCCGGGCCTGCGCGG
>CAXUJF010000255.1:8127-8400 GCA_964250865.1 uncultured Streptosporangiaceae bacterium | reverse complement strand
GGCCGGTGGAGCTCAGCCTGACCGGCGGGAAGGACAGCCGGCTGATCGCGGCCGCGCTGGCCGAGGCCAAAGTGCCGACCCGGGCCCGGACCTACGGCTTCGCCGCCCCCCCCCACGTGGTGGTCGCCGCGCAGGTGGCCCGGGCGCGGGGCCGGGCCCCCCGCCCCCCCCGGGGGAACTACTCTACTAATCTCTTCCTTCGAATGGATGTCTGCCCTTCCCGAGCGGGAGGAGCTTTCCCGACTCACGCTGGATAAGCAAGCGGCCTACCCC
>CAXUJF010000255.1:0-8117 GCA_964250865.1 uncultured Streptosporangiaceae bacterium | reverse complement strand
GAGCTGGGCCTGGACCACGAGGTGGCCGAGCCCAAGATCTCCCAAGACGCCGGGGCCACGGTCCAGGAGGTCGACGTGCTGGCCCGGCTGCGGGCCGGCGTGCTGGTGGCGGACGGCATGCTGTCCGCCTTCGAAAACGTGGGCCGGCCCGACCCGGACCCGGCCGAGGCGGACATCGCCATCGGCGGTCACGGCGGTGAGCTGCTGCGCGGCGGCTACGCCAAGCTCATCGCGGGTTCGGCGGCGCGGCGGGCGGCGGCCTCGGCCGAGATGTTCCGGCGGCTGACCATGCGCCGGGTGCCGCTGCTGCGGCCCCGCTGGCGGGCCGGCTACGTGGCGGGCCTGACCCCGTGGGCCGCCGCCGTGGCCGCCAGGCCCGGCCCTACGCTGGATGACTTCTACCTGGTCAACCGGGCGGGCCGGTGGTCAGCGGCAGCCCGGCAGGCGTACGCCATCCGGTCCGTGCTGGCCCAGCCGTTCTTCGACGATCAGGTGGTCAGGGCGGCTCGCGCCGTCCCGCTGGCCGAACGGCTCGACGACCGGCTGGTGCGCGGTGCGATCCGGGCCCTGTACCCGCCGCTGGCCGACCTGCCGCTGGCTTCCGACCAGTGGAAGTGCCCGCCGGCCGTGGCCCCCGTCACCACTCCCCCGGCGTCGGCTCCGGCCGGTGGCCGCCGGGCCCGTTTCGACTGGCGGCGCAGCTACGGCGATGAGGTGGCCGGGTTCCTGCGCGACTACGTGCTCAGCACCGGGACCGACGGCGGCCTGTTCGCGATCGTCAGCCGCCCCGCAGCGGAAAAGCTGCTCCGCGTCCCGCAGGCCGACCCGGTCACGGTCTGGGCCCTGGCCACCCTGGCCACCCTGTGCTCAGGCGACTGGCTCAACGCCCGCCAGGACACCGGCCAGACCTTCGCCATCCCCGTCCCCAGCTAGCGAGACGGTTCAGCCGCGGCCGTAGCGGGCTTCGGCCCGCCAGAAGTAGATGATGCCGATGGCGGCCGCGAAGACCGCCCAACCCACGCCGGCCACCCACAGCTCAGACGGGGTGACCTCGGGGTGGCACAACGCCTGGGCGTGGTATTCGGTCAGGTGCGCGTGGAAGGCGGCGCAGATCTTCGCGTTGTACGGCTCGGCCCCGGGAGCGTTGGTGCGCTGGCTCTTCATGACCGCGAGCCGCATCAGCGAGATGTACACCGCGGCCGGGTTCAGCTGCAAGAAGTCCTTGGACCACAGCGGCAGCACGGCCGGGAGGCTGGCGATGGAGTACATGACGCCGCAGAAGTAGCGCCACACCCGGGTCAGGAACGGCACCAGCTGGCTGACGTCGTTCAGCTCGGCACCGATCCGCGAAATGATCAGGGCCGCGCCCACGTTGAACGTCGACTGCAGCAGCAGCACCGGCACCGCCAGGAACCAGTACCAGGTCAGCGGCTCGCCGTAGCCGAGCACGAATATCACCATGACCACCATGGACAGCAGCAGCTGCTGGAGTTCCACGATGGTGTAGGCCAGCGGTAGCGACGCCCGGGGGAACTGCAGGGCCCTGATCAGCGACAGGTTGTTGTGCATCACCCGTGAGCCGGTCAGGATCGACCGCTCGGTGAAGGTGAAGATGAACACCCCGATGACCAGGTAGGGGATGTAGTGCTCGATCCCCCGGTTGGCCTTGAACAAGATGCCGAAGATCAGGTAGTACACCGCGCAGTTGAGCAGCGGGGTGAGCACCTGCCACACCTGGCCGAGCCGCGCGTCGGTGTACATCGACACGTTCCGGGCCGTGGCGTAGGTCAGGATGAAGTGCCGTCGCTGCCACAGCTTGCCGAGGTACTCGATCAGCCCGGGCCGTTCGGCGCTCGGCTTCAGCCCAGCGTTGGCCGCCAGCTGAGCCAGGGGCTCACTCGGCAGCGGCGCGACGACCTTGGTGATGCCATCGGCGTTCGCCAGGCTCCCAGGGGCGCTGAGCTGCGAACGATCAGCCATAAATAAGGAATCCTTCGTGACCCGGAGCACACATTACCGGCGCCGAGCAGAAGCCGGGCGCCAGCCGACATTACCGTACGGTGCCGCTGAACAGGGCGCTACCGCAAGTGGCCGGTATCGTTCAGTGACCTAACTACCGCCGGGCCGTCGCTGAACCAGTGGATCTCGTTCAGCGCCCCCACGTCCAGGTGTATCCGGTACATGGCGGCCGGGGGGGCCAGCAGCGCCTCGGTCAGCAGCGTCTTGATCGGCGTCACGTGGCTGACCACCAGCACGGTGCCGCCCGCGTAGCGGTCCAGCAGGCGGCCCTGAGCCCGCCGCACCCGGATCCCCACCGCGGCGAAGCTTTCGCCGCCGGGGGGTGCGACCTCCGGGTCGCCCAGCCACGCGGTCACCTCGTCCGGCCACCGCTGCTGGGCCTCGGCGAAGGTCAGGCCCTCCCAGGCGCCGAAGTCGGTCTCGCGCAGGTCGTCATCCGCCACCACCTCCGCGCCGGTGGCCGCGGCCACCTCGGCCGTGGTCTGCTGGGCCCGCCGCAGCGGTGAGGTCAGGATCACCTCGACCCCGCCCCGGGCGGCCAGCCGCTCCCCCGCCAGCTTGGCCTGACGGACACCGGTCTCGGTCAGCTCGATGTCACCGATGCCCGCGAACCGCCGCTCGGTCGACAGCGGCGTCTGCCCGTGCCGCAGCAGCAGCGTGATCGTCGGCTGGCCGTTGGCCGGGCCCCAGCCCGTGCCGGACACCGGCCTGGGGTCCAGGGCCGGCTTAGGGTCCAGGCGGCTCCCTTGGCTCCTGGGCCGCCCGGCCGCGGCGTCCATCGCCTCGTTGGCGAGGCGGTCCGCGTCCTTGTTCTTCTCCCGCGGCACCCACGTGTAGGAGATCCGGGGGAAGGAGCCAGCCGCTTCGGCTGCGGTCAGCGCGAGCGGCTTCATGTCCGGGTGCTTGACCTTCCACCGGCCGGACATCTGCTCCACGACCAGCTTGGAGTCCATCCGAACCTCGATCTCGGCCCGCGGGTCGATCTCGGCCGCGGCCCGGAGCCCGGCGATCAGCCCGTTGTACTCGGCCACGTTGTTGGTCGCGGTGCCGATCGACTCGGACCGCTCGGCCAGCACGATGCCGGTCTCCACATCCCGGACCAGCGCGCCGTAACCCGCGGGCCCCGGGTTGCCGCGCGAGCCACCGTCCGCTTCGACGATGAACCTGGGCATCAGAGGCCGGATTCGGCCGTGCGCACCAGGATGCGGCGGCACTCCTCGCAGCGGATCACTTCGTCCGGCGGGGTGGCGCGGATCTGGTTCAGGTCCACGGTGTGCAGCGTGAGGTGGCAGCCCTCGCAGCTTCCGCGCCGCAGCATGGCCGCGCCCACCCCCTGCGAGGCTCGCAGCTTGTCGTACAGGGCCAGCACGTCGGCGGGCACGTCGGCCGCCACCTCGGTCCGGCTGGCCTCCGCCTTGGCCGCCTGCTCGCCGATCTCTTCCAGCGCGGCGTCGCGCTTGGTGGTCAGCTCGGCTGACTGCACGGTCAGGGCCTGCTGCTCGGTGACGAGCTCGGCCCGGCGCGCCTCGGCGGTCTCGCGGCGCTCCATCGCGTCCAGCACGACCTCTTCCAGGTCGGACTGGCGGCGTAGCAGCGACTCGACCTCGGACTGCAGGGTGGACAGCTCACGGGCCGCCGATACCTGACCGCCGTCCAGCCGGGACCGGTCGCGGTCGATCCGCTGCCGGACCTGCTCCACGTCCCGTTCGGCGCGGGTCTGCTCCCGGCCCAGGTCGCTGAGGTCAGTGTCGGCCATCACGATGCCGTCCCGAAGCTCGCCGGTGCGAGCGTCGATCTGCTCCAGCTGAGCGATTTCCGGCAGGGACCGGCGGCGGTGGTCGAGCCGCCCCAGCTCGGCGTCCAGATCTGCCAGCTCGAGCAGGCGTAGTTGTGCTTCGGGAGATGCTTTCACGCGCCCCACGTTAGCCCCACCCAGGGGCACTGTCGCATGGTAGACATGCCGCCATGGAGATCCCGCGGGTCAGCCGGCCCGGGTGTTCGGCATGCAGGATGCGGATTTCACCGGATCGCCCACCCGCTGGATCTTTGAGGATTAAAACAACGGTAGTTTGAAAGCCGGGAACGCTTCGCGCCCGTACAACTGGTGTCACGGGCCGGCCTGCGGCGCGCACGGCAACTGGAGGGGCTGCGAACCCTTACACACCCGGCAACTCCGGGGGGCACTCGTCTTCGCCTGGCCCGCTCGGCCAGGTCCGGCGGGACATCTACGGTGCCGTCGCCGGCGTACTGACCGCCGCTGTGGCCATGGGCATCGGCCAGCTGGTGTCCGGCTTGACCGTCCGCCAGGGCGCCCCGTGGGCTGTGGTCGGCGAGGCCGCGATCAACCTGGCGCCACCGCCGGTGAAGAACTTCGCCATCTCCGCCTTCGGCTCCAACGACAAGAACGTCCTGGTCGCCGGCATCCTGGTCGTGCTGGCTATCTTCGCCGCGGTGGTGGGGGTGCTGGCCCTGCGGCGCCTGGCCTACGGCTATCTCGGCCTGGCCATCTTCGCCGCGGTGGGCGTGGCCGCCGCGATCAGCCTGCCGAAGGCCAACCCCGGCTGGGCCGCGCCGACCGTCATCGGCGCGCTGGTGGCCGCGTTCTTCCTGACCAAGCTGACCCAGCGGGCCCTGGACGCCACCGCTACCACCACCGCGATTCCGGCCGCACCGGAGCGGCCCGCCGTGCAGGCCCCGGACACCGAGGCGGACCCGGAAGCCGACCCTGGCAACACTCCCTCCGGCACGGTCAGCCCGGCCTCGGCCTCGGCGTGGACCCGGTCCAGCACCGAGGACCCGGCGGGCGAGGTCGACGACCTGTGGACCCCCCGTGATCCGGCGCCCGCCGGGCCACCGCCGGAGACCTGGACCTACCGGCCACCGGACCGGACGGCGCGGCGCCGTTTCCTGGTCGCCAGCGGGCTGGCGGTCGGCACCACCGCGGTGGCCGCGTTCGCCGGCCGGGAGCTGAACGCCCGGCAGAGCGTCACCCAGGCCCGGTCGACAGTTCGTCTCCCGAAACCGGCCGACTCCGCGCCGCCGCTGCCCGCCGGGGTCAACCTGAACATCCCCAACCTGAGCCCGTACGTCACGTCGAACTCCAGCTTCTACCGGGTCGACACCGCGATCGTGCTGCCGCAGGTCGACCCGGCCAGCTGGCAGCTGCGCATCCACGGCATGGTCGAGCGTGAGATCTCGATCAGCTTCGCCCAGCTGCTCCGCCGCCCGCTGATCGAGCACTACGTGACGCTGACCTGTGTCTCTGACCCGGTGGAAGGTCCGTACATCGGCAACGCGAAGTGGCTCGGCGCCAGCCTGGCCGACCTCATCCGCTCGGCCCGTCCCCGAGCCGGCGCCACTCAGCTGCTCTGCACCTCGGCGGACGGGTTCACCTCGGGCACGCCGATCGAGGTGGTACTGGACGGCCGCGAGGCCCTGCTCGCGGTGGCCATGAACGGCACCGCGCTCCCGGTCGAGCACGGCTTCCCGGCCCGGATGGTCGTGCCCGGCCTGTACGGCTACGTCTCGGCGACCAAGTGGGTCACCGACATCAAGGTCACCACCTACCAGGCCGAGGTGGCGTACTGGGCCCAGCGGGGCTGGTCGGCCCAGGCCCCGATCAAGACCGAGTCCCGGATCGACGTCCCGCTCAGCGGAGCCTCGGTCAAGCGCGGGCGCACCGCCGTCGCCGGCGTGGCCTGGGCCCAGCACCGCGGCATCGACGCGGTCGAGGTGCGGATCGACAACGGCCCGTGGCAGCAAGCCACCCTGGCCGCGGTACCCGGCGTCGACACCTGGCGTCAGTGGGCCTATTACTGGGACGCGCCCCCCGGCAACCACGTGATCGAGGCACGTGCCACCGATAAGACCGGTTACACCCAGACCGCGAACCAGGCTCCCCCCGAGCCCAACGGAGCCAGCGGCTACCCCTCCATCCAAGTAACCGTCAAATCCTCCTAACCCGGCGGCGCGCGGCGGGCCCGGCACCCAACCGGTACGTTGGCGCCATCGATCCGGCGTTGGCCTGTACGTTGGCGCCATCGGTCCGGTAGGGGATGACTGAGCGGGGCGGTTTTGTCGCCGGGTGGTGAGATTCTCGCTGCATGATTTCGACGGCGAATGCCGACCGCGAGCAGCTCGCAGACCTGCTGCGACGTCAAAGCTTCGTAATCGGCCGTGATCAAGCTCTAGCCTGTGGGCTCACGCGGGCCGCAGTGGAGCACCGCATCCGGCCCGGAGGCCCTTGGCAGCGGCTGCTTCCGGGCGTTTACGTCGCGGTGACCGGACGCGTTTCAGCGGAACAGCGGGAGATGGCGGCATTGCTCCATGCGGGGCCGCGGAGCGTGCTCACCGGGCTGGCCGCAGTACGCCGCTACGGCGCCCGGACCCCGGAGACCAGGACGATCGATGTCCTGGTCCCGGTCGGCACGCGGTGCCGGAGCAGGAACTTCGTCATGGTCCAGCGAACCGCTCGCATGCCGCCCAACGTCTGTGTGGCAGGCGAGTTCCGTTTCACGACACCAGATCGCGCGATCGCCGATGCAGCACGTCGAATGAAGACCGCACGGGAGGTGCGGGCTCTGGTCTCCGACGCTGTGCAGCACCAGCGGTGCTCGATCGAGATGCTCAGCGTCGAGCTGGATCGCGGGCCGGTGCAGGGGTCAGCGTTCTTGCGGGCGGCATTAGAGGAAGTGCGGGACGGGATTCGGTCGGTGCCGGAGGGGGATCTGCGGGTGCTGCTGCGGCGGGGGCGGCTGCCGATGCCGATGTTCAACGCGCGGCTGTACGACGACAATAAAGCGCTGATCGCGGTGGCGGATTGCTGGTGGGATGACGCCGGAGTGGCCGCCGAGGTGGACTCGCGGGAGTACCACTACTCAGCGGAGGACTGGCAGCGCACGATGCGCCGGCATGACCGGCTGGTGGCGCGGGGCGTGCTGGTCCTGCACTTCACCCCGGCCCGGATCAGGGCCGAGCCTCAGGCCGTGGCGGCTGAGATCCGCTCGGCCCTGATCGCGGGACGTGACCGGCCGCGGCTCCCGATCAGGAGTTTGCCGGCCGCGGCGTGACCGGTGTGACCGGTGGTTCGGCCGGTCGCAGGTAGCGAGCCAAGACCCGGCGTTCCAGCAGCGTCCAGGACGTGGTGGTCAGCAGGCAGAGCACGCCGGCCAGCGGGAGGAACGCCGCGAAGACCACGGTGAGCAGCGGCGTCAGGCGGGCCAGCCACGGGGATGACGCGACCGCGGACCCAGGAGCCAGGGATCCAGGAGCCGGGGCGTCGGCCGCCGAGGAACCGGGAACCAGGGGCAGCGCAGCCGCGGAAGCCGGGAACAGCCGGCGCGAGACGCGGACGGCCAGGTAGCCGGTCACGATCAGCAGGGCGAACAGCCCGGCGAAGACCGCACCTTGCCCGCTCAGCGGTCCAGGTGCGGTCAGCCAGTGGGCTCCAAACAGCGCGGTGAACAGGTGATGCCGTAGCAGGGTGTTGGGCGCGCCCCCGATCGTGCCCGAGCGGAACAGCAGGTACATCACCGACAGCAGCGGCCACTGCAACAGCAGCGGCAGGTAACCGGCGAACATACTGGTGCCATGGTCGTGGTACAGGCTCCTGACCTCGCGGGTCAGGCGGTCCGGGTCACCGCGGTGCCGATGGCGCAGCGCCTGGAGTTGCGGCGCCAGGCGGCTCTGGGCCACTTGGCCGCGCAGCGCGTAGTAGCTGAGCGGCAGCAGGAGCAGGCGGACGGCGGCGGTGGACAGGACGATGGCGATGGCGACCGCGAGGCCGCCGGTCAGCGGCGTGATGGCCGCCGCCAAGGTGGAGACAACGTAGTACGCGGCGTCAACGGGGACGCCGAAGATGGTGGACATGACAAACCCTCCAGCGGGCCAGCTCGATCGATGGATTGCTGGAGACGGCCGTGATCACGACAACACGCCGCGGTTGCTTCTTGCTGTTATCAGGCAAGAGAGCCGGGGCTCGGCTGGACTTAGCGTGGAGTCAGCCAGCGCCGACGCGACGGGGAATCAGGCCGCCGGGGCGGCTGAAGGTGCGCGGGGCTGGGGCCGGCCCGCGGCGTCGGGGTCGCACTGCCGGAGGA
>CAXUJF010000254.1:0-8407 GCA_964250865.1 uncultured Streptosporangiaceae bacterium | reverse complement strand
GCAGTACGGCCGCCACCAGCGCGGCCGACAGCGACGCCGGGTCCTCGCGCCGGATGACCGCCGCCGACAGATGGCCCACGGAAGCGACCAGCGGGATGCGGAGGATGGCGGTCAGCGCCAGGATGCCGAGCACGGCCGTGCTGAGCGCGGCCAGGGCCACGGCCGCGCCGGTCAGCAGCCAGGTGCCGACCTTCGGCGGCAGCCGGGTGGCCAGCGGCCGGGCCCCCGCTGCGGCCACGGGCGGCAGCAGCAGCGGCAGGTATACGGCCAGGTCCACGCTCACCCCGCGTCCGCGCCGTCGACGGGGCCGAGCATCCGCCGCAGCGCCTGCTCATCCTCGCCGGACAGATTGAACACGAACCGGGCCAGCACGGCCTCGCGGTCCGGTTCGGCCGCCAGCACGCTGGCCATCCGGCGCGCGGCCAGCCCGGGCTCATCGGCCACCGGGGAGTAACGGAAGGCCCGGCCCGACCGCTCGCGATCGAGCACGCCCTTGACGTGCAGCCGGGACAAAATCGTGACCACGGTGGTGTAGGCCAGGTCGCCGCCCAGGCGCTCGCGCACGTCGGCCGGCGACAGCGGCGTCCCCGCGGCCTGCAGGATGCCCAGCACCTCGCCCGCCAGTTCCCCTGCGCCCCGCCGGTCGCTCACACGTCCTCCAGTACTCGGATTAACATCTACAATCATGTAGAAGTTCTACTCACCCGTAGAAGCTCCATCTGAGAATACTGCCTGGCCGCAGAAAGAGAGATCACGCGTCCAGTCGACCGCGTTAGGTGCACTCCGGGCCGAGAGCCCCAGTTTGCTCACCTGACCACCGGGAATCTTCCTTATCCGGAGGTGATGACGATGACGACCATCGCCCGGCCCGCCGAATTGGATGAGCCTTATCGGCTGAGCCCCGGTCAGATTCAGCAGTTCGCCCGGGATGGCTATCTCAAGCTGCGGAATGTGATCAGCCCGGACGTGCTCACCGCCTATGAGCCCGAGATCACGGGGAAGGTGATCGAGCTCAACACCCAGCAGGTTCCGCTGGCCGAACGCGACACCTACGGCCGGGCGTTCCTGCAGATAGAAAACCTGTGGCGGCACAGCCCGGTGGTCGAGGACTTCGTGCGCTCGACCCGGCTGGCCCGGATCGCCGCCGAACTGCTCCAGGTGCGCGGCGTCCGCCTCTACCATGACCAGGCCCTGTACAAGGAGGCCGGCGGGGGCATCACCCCCTGGCACCGCGACCAGTACTACTGGCCGCTTTCGACCGACCGGACCCTCACGATCTGGGTCCCGCTCCAGGACGTCCCGGCCGAGATGGGACCGCTCACCTTCGCCGCCGGCAGTCACCGTTCCCCTGACGGTCGCGAGCTGCTCATCAGCGATGAGTCCGAGCGGGCCCTGGCCGACTTCGTGGCCCGCTCCGGTTACGCCGTCGACGACTCGCCCTACGCCCTCGGTGACGTCAGCTTCCACACGGGCTGGACCATCCACCGGGCCGGGACCAACACCACCCCCATCCCGCGCCGGGTCATGACCATCATCTGCATGGACGCCGATATCGAAGTCACCGAGCCCGACAACAAATGGCGGGAAGCGGACTGGCACAACTGGCTGAGCGATGCCCCCGTGGGCAGCCACCCCGAAGGCCCGCTCAACCCCGTCCTCTACGCGGGCTCAGGACAGCGCTAGCTCAGGACAGCGCTAGCTCAGGACAGGGAGTCGTCCAGGTCGCCGAGCGACTCGATGAGCTCGAGGTTGGCCGAGTAGTCGACGGGGCAGGCAATCACCGACACCGTGTCGGCGGCCAGCGCGGTCCGCAGCACCGGGAGGAGCTCGTCGGCGGAGCCGATCCTGTACCCGGTCGCGCCGAAGCTTTCGGCGTAAGCCACGAAGTCCGGGTTGCCGAAGGTGGTGTCCATGTTCCGGCCGATCTCCAGGTCCATTTTCCAGCTGATCAGTCCGTAGGCGTCATCGACCCAGATCAGGATGACGAAGGCCAGCTGCAGTCGCAGCGCGGTCTCGATTTCCTGGGAATTCATCAAGAACGCGCCGTCGCCGGTGGCGACGAGCACCCGGCAGTCCGGCCGGGCGATCTTCGCGCCGATAGCGCCCGGCACCGTCCAGGCCATGGTGGACAGGCCGTTGGAGATCAGGCAGGTATTCGGCTCGTAGGTCGGGTACAGGCGCGCCATCCACATCTTCAGCGCCCCGGTGTCGACCAGGACGATGTCCTCGCGGCGCAGCGCGGCGCGCGTGTCGGCCACGATCCGGGCCGGCGCCAGCGGGAACCGGTCATCACGCTGGCCGCGGTCCAGTTCGCCGGCCAGCAATGCGCGGATGCGGTCTCCTGGCCCGGAGTGTTTCTGGTGTGCCCGCCGACCGCATCGGTGAACGCGTCAAGGCTGCGCCCGATGTCGGAGTGGAGTCCCACGGCCACGTCGTAGTGCGCGTCGACCTCGGCCGGGAACCGGTGCAGATGGATGATCTTGGTGTCCCCGCGCGGGTTGATCCGTACCGGGTCGAACTCTTGCAGCTCATAGCCGACCGCGATGATCAGGTCCGCGCGGTCGAAGCCGAAGTTGACGTAGTCGTGGCGCATGAATCCCACCGCGCCCAGGGCCAGCGGGTGATCGTCAGGGAAGACACCCTTGCCGTGAAATGTGGTCGCCACCGGGATGCCCAGCGTCTCGGCGAAGCGGCGCAGGGCCGGACCCGCACCGGCCCGCGCGGCCCCGTGCCCGGCCAGTACCACGGGGGTGCGCGCCGCGCGAAGCAGTGCCGCGGCCCGCTCGACCTGCCCGGGGGACGGCTCATCGGGACGCGGCACGTTCACCGGGAGCGGCTGCTCCTGCCCCGTCACCGGGGCTTCTTCCACGTCCTCGGGGACAGCTAGGTAGACCGCGCCGGGGCGTTCGGTCTGAGCGAGCTTGAAGGCCTTGCGGAACATCTCTGGCACGGCATACGGCGTCGACACCAGCGCTGACCACTTGGTAACCGGCGCGAACATCGATACGAGGTCCACGCCCTGGTGGGATTCCTTGAAACTGCGGTTCATCCCGACCTGTGCCGAGAGCGCGATCAACGGCGTCGAGTTGGTGATGGCATCGGCGGTACCGAGCAGCAGGTTGATCGCACCCGGGCCCAGGGTCGCCGAGCAGACACCAGCGCGACCCGTCAGCCGGCCGTAGGTCTCGGCCATGAACGACGCACCCTGTTCATGGCGGGTCAGCACGTACTGGATGGACGACCGGGAGATGGCCTCCACCAGCCTGATGTTTTCCTCGCCCGGGATGCCGAAGACATGCGTGACGCCCTCATTTTCCAGGCACTCTACGATCAGCTCGGCTGTACCGCGGTTGGATTCCGTCACGACCAAGAGACTAGGCCGGTCGTCGGCGGTCACGTCTAGCGGGCCAAGGCGCCCATCGGGTCCCAGGCCGGCAACACGATCGGCTTCGTATCCAGAGCGCTCAGCAGATCGGCGGGAAGCGCGCTCTTGCGCGCGGCGATCTCGAAGACGTACTGGCCGAACCATGAGTCGTTCATCGTGTAGAACCCATCCTGGCCACGGTCGGAGCCCCAGCTGTTCTCGACCCGCCAGCGCCGGATCACCCCGTCCAGCACATCGACCCCGGTAAAGAGCATTGCGTGCGTCATCGCGGTTTCGTAATACGTGAGCCGGGTGGCCTTATCGAGGTCGAACCCGGTGCTGTAGACCGATGGCAGGTCGTAAAGCTCGGCGTCCCAGAACGCGTAATCGCTGCTCATCATCTTGCCGACGTCGCAGCCGAACCAGACCGGCTCGCCGCCCTGGATCGTGGCCGCGGCGATGTCCCTGATGACCCGCATGTCGACGTTGAGGTAGGTGACCGGCGGGCCGCCGATGACGTTGCCGAGGTATTCGACGGTGAAGGTCCGGCCGACCGGGCTGGACGGCCGGGGGTCGTTGACCAGGCAGACGTAGTTGCTGACCGGCAGATCCACGTAGCTGGCCGCGAACTCCCGGGGGGTGATCACACCGTCCCGGTGGAATTTCCTGTCCTTATCTGTCCACTGCCAGTCGAAGCGCTCGGGCGGCGTACCCAGGTGGATGCACAGGATCCGGTAGACAACCTGCACGATCTCGGCCTTGGCCGCACGGGCAGCCTCCAGGCTTTGCGCCGCAGCGCCGCGGACCGCCCGCGCGCCCTGGTGGAGCTGATAGCGGAGGATTGAGTTCATCCGGCCCGTGTTCGACGAGCTCTGGGTTTCCGGCATGTGGCCCTTGGGGACCAGACCGTGCTTGGCCACCAGAGCAGCGAACATGTTCCACTGGCCGCCGTCGCTGGCCGCCGAGTCCAGCAGGTAAGCGACGGTACGGTCGTCGATGTCGCGCTGCGCCGTCTCGATGATCGCTTCGAGGAAGTAGTTGGCCCGCTCAAGCTTGTCCCAGAACATCGCGTAGTTCTGCGAGAACTCGAAGTCCTTGAGCCCGGTCTTGCGCATGACGCCGACGCGCAGCAGGTTCAGGCCGGCGAACAGCCAGCAGCGACCGCTCCGCTCCTGGTTGGTGACCTTCCAGTCGTCCAGCGTCGTCGACAGCGAGTGATCGATACTGCTGACGATCTCCCGGTTGATGGCGACGTCGTCCACCGTCACCCGGGTCACGGCATTCTGAGCGAGCCGGTTAACCGGGTCGGCCGAAAAATCTTTGCGCAGTCGTTCCAGATCAGCACCAGCGAGTGTTCCGTCCATCGCAGCATCCTCATCCATCGTCATCTGGGCCCATTTCCAGACTAGATCGCGTTGCTGAGTTGTCCCGGAGCCGCAGCCTTACCGGTCCCCGGGCACGCCGTAGGAGGGAGCCTGCCCGGGGTCGAGTGCGCGCGTGAGGTAGTCGCGTTTCAGTGGCAGCCAGAGGGCAACCAGCCGGCTGAGCTCGGCGGCGGGGTCGTCGGCATCGTCCACGCGGAGGTCGGTCACCGGCCAGGCGACGCCCTCGACCACCGCCAGGCCGGCCGAGCGTACCGGACCCTCCTCGCCGCCCGCAGCCAGCCCGCCCAGCAGCCCGGTCAGCAGACGCTCCTCGAAGGTGGCCGCGGCACTGGCCCGGTAGGCGTCGACCATGGCCTGCACCACCTGGGTGTCAGCCAGCATGTTGCCCGCCGCGATGGCCTGCGGCCCGGTCGCGACGGCATAGATGCCGAGGGCACGGACCCCGGAGAAATGCGCGACCCGGCCGGCCGCGTCCACCACCGTGAGCTGCCGGCTCTCCGGATGGGGTTCCTCCGCCACCACCTGTGCGATCGCGTCGGCGGCCGGTGCCCCGGCCTGAAGCAGCTCGAGCAGGCGCGAGCCCAGTCCCGGGTTGGTGACATTCTGCGAGGCGGCCGCGCCCACGGCCGGGCGCAGGTGCAGGCACCGGGCGGCGACGGCCGGGCTCGACGAGCTGACCACCATGCCGAACGCGCCGGTGGCGGGATCGCGCGCGGCCAGCGAGAACGTCATCAGGCCTGCCCGCTGATGACGGCGGTGGCGTCGATTTCCGCCAGCCACTCGGGCCGGGCCAGGGCCTGCACCACGAGCCCGGTCGAGACCGGGTAGACGCCCTTCAGCCACCGGCCCAGCACCCGGTACACGGGCTCGCGATAGCGAATATCGGTGAGGTAGACGGTCACCTTCACGATGTCGGCCAGGCCGCTGCCGGCTTCGCGCAGCAAAAGGTCGATGTTGGCCATCGCCCGCTCCGCCTGCGCCTCGACGTCCCCGACGCCGACGCTTTCCCGGGTTTCAAGGTCCTGGCCGACCTGACCGCGCAGGTAGACGACGCCGTTCGCGACCACGGCCTGGCACAGGTCGTTGTCGAGGTTCTGCTCCGGGTAGGTGTCCTTGGTGTTGAACGGCCGGATGCGCCGGTGCGTGGGGCTGCTCACCGCGATCACGCCGACCCGTACGCGAGGTAGCCTCGCAGCATCTGGATGTGGTCGGCCAGGTACCTGGCGTCGTGCCAGACCCCCCAGATGAAGCTCGATCCACGCCGGGACAGCCAGGGCAGGCCCAGGAAGTAGACGCCCGGCTCGGACGAGACGCCGCGCTGATGCTGCGGCTTGCCGCGGGAGTCGAACGCATCGACGTGCAGCCAGGAGAAGTCGGAGGCATAGCCGGTGGCCCAGAGGATCGAGGTGACTCCGGCCGCGGTCAGGTCGAGCTCCAGCACGGGATCGGTTATGCCCTCCGGGTCAGGACCTAGGACCTGCGCGTCCGGCTCCGCGGGCAAATCGAGGCCGTTACGCATCGCGTAGGCGTCGCACTCATCCAGCAGCGACAGGTAATAGGCGTCGCCGCGCGCAATGTTGCCGCCCAGATCCGGGGCGAAGCGCATGGTCCCGCGGTCGAACGAGACGGCCCGGCCGACAAGCCTGATGCCGCTGGCGGCCAGCGCGCGGAAGTCGACGGTGGCGCCGCCGTGCGCCCCGCTGACCGCGATGGGGACGTGCCTCGCGCCCGCCGGGGGAGGCGCGATGTCCCACTTGCCGAGGACCCCGAGCCACCAGCAGTAGTCACGCCCGCGGTACCGCCGCGGGGGCCGGTCGTGCGGGCCGACGGACAGGTAGACCGTCCGGCCTGACTGCCGGAGCTCGTCGGCGATCTGCACTCCGGATGCCCCCGCCCCGACGACCAGGACGGCACCGGCGGGCAACTGCTGCGGGTTGCGGTAGGAGCTGGAGTGCAAGGTCACCAGCCCGGCGCCGTCGGGCACGAGCGCCGGGATCACGGGACGCTGGAACGGGCCGGTCGCGGCCACGACGTACCGCGCGTCGATGGCGCCGTCCGAGGTCCGCGCGCGGAAGCCGGGCCGGCCGACGTTCTTGTGCACGGACGTCACCTCCACCCCGCACCGGATCGGGGCGCCGACCTTCTCGGCGTAGGCGACGAAATAGTCCGCGACCCGCTCCTTGGGCGCGAAACCGTCTGGGTCGAGGCCGGTGAACTCCAGGCCAGGGAAGCGGTCGTGCCAGGCTGGCCCGTTCGCCACCAGGGAATCCCAGCGCTCGGAGCGCCAGCGCTCGGCGATCCGGCCGCGTTCCAGCACCAGGTGCGGCACGCCGGCGCCGGTCAGCTGCTCGCTCATCGCCACCCCGGCCTGGCCCGCACCGACGATGAGGACTTCGGTCTCCTGGCTTGACACCCAATCTCCATTCCCCAAAGGCCGCCGCCCGGAACAAGCGCCGGGGTGGAGAAGTTTCAGCTAGCCGTGCGATCACGACGTATGACGCTGCCCCGGGCGGCCGCATTCTGGATCCTGGCCGGAATGTTCCTACTGGTGTTCTTCGCCTCGGCCGCGGCGTCGCCGCTGTACCAGGTGTACCAGGCCCGGTTTCATTTCTCGGCCGCCACGCTGACCGCTGTTTTCGCCGTGTACGTCCTGGTCTTGCTGGTCACGCTGCTGTTCCTGGGATCGATATCGGACTACCTGGGCCGGCGCCCGGTCATCATCGCGTCGCTGATCTTCAGCGTGGCCGCCTGCGCAGTCTTCCTGGACGCTCACAGCACTGGGGCCTTGTACCTGGCCCGGTCCTTGCAGGGCATCGCCAGCGGACTGGCCACCGGCCCGACCGGGGCCGCCCTGCTTGACCTGCAGCCGCCCGGCAGCCATCGAGCGCCGGTGGTGACCAGCGTCTTCTCCAGCCTGGGGCTGGCCCTGGGGGCACTGATCACCAGCGTGCTGGTCCAGTACGCCCCGGCGCCGACCCACCTGATCTGGTGGGTGCTGATGGCCGTGTTCGCGGCGGACATCGTGGCCGTGCTGTTCATGGCCGAACCAGGGTCCCGGCGTCCCGGTGTGCTGGCCTCGCTGCGACCCCGGGTGGTCGTGCCCCGATCGGCCCGGCCGACCTTCGTCGCGGCCGTGCCCGCCATGGTCACCGGCTGGGCGCTCGGTGGCCTGTACCTGTCGCTGGGACCGACTCTGGCCGCCCAGGCCACGGGTTCACCGAACCTGGTCTGGGGTGGGCTGGTCATCTTCCTGCTCTGCGGCATCGGCGCCGCCGCCGCGCTCGCGTTGCGCGGCCTGGATCCTCACCTGACGATGCTGGCCGGCTGCCTGGGCCTGCTGGCGGGCATGGCGGTGACCTGTATCGCGATCGCCGCCACCGCGTCGGCCGTCTTCTTCGTCGGCAGCGGGATCGCCGGCGTCGGCTTCGGCCTGGCCTTCCTGGGATCCTTCCGCGCCGTCACCCCGCTGGCCGAGCCCGATGACCGGGCCGGGCTGGTGACGGCCATCTACATCGTGGGTTACCTGGCGTTCAGCATCCCCGCGCTGATTGCCGGGGTCGCCACCACCAGGTACGGGCTGCACTCCACCGCCCTGATCTACGCGGCCGCGCTCGCCGTCCTGGCCGCCGTCGCGGTCGCGGTCCTGCTGGCCCGGGGG
>CAXUJF010000253.1:0-8417 GCA_964250865.1 uncultured Streptosporangiaceae bacterium | reverse complement strand
GTGACGGGAGGGCGGGAGCCGGGCGGAACTTTGGCGAGCGAAGCCCGGCTCTCGCATTTATCTCGGGGAAATTAAATCCACGGAGGGCGCTGGCCCAGAAGGATCTGCTTTTGTAGCTGTGCCTGCCTAAGGTTTTAGATGTCTAGTGGGCACTAACGGAAACGTTCGTCTTTCGTCTCTTGCCTGGCCAGCAGCGCTGGAGGATTTCATCAGCTCTATGCAGATCTCGCGTGACCCGCCGATCAGGCAGAAGACCTCCCCGGCAGCGTCATGCCGGAGAATAGCCTCAATCCGTCGTTTATCGTTGAACATAACGATCCGGAATTGATAAGCCGGAAATGCTGCCCTGAGCACTGGCATCCCGACAACCGGCGGCAGCTCAAGAACCCCGCTCATGAGGTTATCCCGTTGCTGTAGTTGCTGGCGTCGAGCCCTTTAGGTGCGCCGTTGGCCGCGTAGTCGGCAACGATCTTCTGGCGGAGGCCATCAACGGTATCGGCTCGCACGACCGGCGACCGGTTATGACCCTCGCGCCGGGTGGCCCGATATCCGCCGTCAATCTCTGCAATTGAGTACATCTCGGCCCAGTCCCGCCGGAGGCGCTCTAGCTCGTCTGGCCGCTTATTTTTCGCCATGTCTTCACGGACTCCCTTCATCGGCAGTGCCGACGACCGATCGTCACGGCGCATCCTGGGGGGCCGCTGCGGCGGTGCGCCGGGCGTGATCCTCGCGGACCATCGCGCGCAGCAGGCGCGGGCTGGCCGCTTCCAAGAGCGATTCCCGGTCGGCGTGCGGAATGGCCTTGAACGGCAGCTCGCCGTCTTCGCCGTTGCTGCGGGTGATGTCATATGCGGCCGACCAGTCAGCCAGCAGGCATTCCCACTGGTCGCGTTCCTCAACGGTCATTCTCACGGCGCTTAGTCCTTTACAGCGGAGCCGGGGCGTCCCAGGGAACTAGTACCGGCGTTCCCTGGGACGCAATGACAAGCGTGCGCTACGTGGCATACCGTTCGCACTAGGTCACAGGGGCTTTTGCGGATGCCGGGGCAGGTTTGAGAGCGGGCCTGTGGGCGTGTGGATTTGGGTGCAGGGCGTGAGGAGGCGTGTGATGGCCGGCGGACGTGGAGAGGATGACCGGGGCAAGCTCGGTGAGGATGATGAGCGGAACCCGTTCGCGGCGGAAATGGTGGCGATGCGCAAGCAGCGCGGGTGGACGCAGGAAGACCTCGCCGCGAAGATGGTGGTCAGCGTCTCGACGATCTCGAATATCGAATCCGGGTACCGGCCCCCGACCCAGGCTCAGGCGATCAAGGCCGATGAGGTGTTCGAGACTCCGGGGACGTTCCAGCGGCACGAGCGGCGGATGCGGGGCATCCCGTTCGGCGCTGGCTTCCGCCCGTACCAGCCCTATGAGGCCGAGGCGCGCGTGCTGCGGATGTTCGAGCACTCGCTGATGCCGGGCTTGTTTCAGACGGAGGACTACGCCCGGGAAATCCTCGGGATTCGCCCGGAGACTACCGGCGACGACGTGAAGGAAGCACTAGCCGGGCGCATGGAGCGGCAAGCGATCCTGTTCCGGGAAGACCCGCCCCCGCCTCGCGTGTGGGCGGTGCTTACTGAGCACGTGCTCACCATGGACATCGGCAACCCCGCCGTGATGCTCGCGCAGGTGGAGCACATAGCGGAACTAGCGGGTATGCCGAGGATCAACATCCAGGTGCTTCCCGCTGGGCGCCTGCACCCCGGGCTGAACGGCGCGTTCTCGATAGCCGAGACAGGCTCACCCCCGGCTATCGTGTACCTGGAGAACGCATCTGAAGGACAGACCATCGAAGACCCGGACATGGCCGAGTCGATGACGCTGTTGTTCGATGCGCTCCGGATGGAAGCGCTAACCGGCAGCGCCTCCCTGAGGTTTTTCGAGGAAGCGATACAGCGATGGAAGGAACGAACCGAGACCTGACCACGTGGCGCAAGTCCACCTACAGCGGCAGCAATAACGGCAACTGCGTCGAGGTCGGCACGTGGCGCAAGTCCACCTTCAGTGCCAGCAACAACGGGAACTGCGTGGAGGTCGGCGGGGCCAGCCCCGCGGTCGTGGTGCGCGACACCAAGGACCGGGCGGGCGCGGCCCTGATGTTCGGCCCTGATCTATGGCGGCGGTTCGCTGCCATGATCAAGGACAACGATAAGGCGTAGAGCGTAAGTAAGTCCTGTAAGCCCCGGCCAGCCGCTTAGCCCTCGGACGGGGCTTGCAGGTGCTTTCGGGTGGAAGGCCATTTCCCTTGTGGGGGTCGCACGGGGGTACTTAACCATGCCAGGTCAAGGATAGAGCGGTACTCGTGGTGAGCCTGGAACCAGGAATGGGGTTAGCCGGGTGAGCAGCAGCTACACAGTCAGCGTGGGCAACGAAAACGTGCGGGTGACGACATTCCAGGAAGTCCAGTCTGTTGTCATGGAGACCCTGACCAACGCCTTGGCGCAAGATCCCGAAGCAGTTGCAAAGGGTGCCATGATGGCTAACCGCGCGTTTTCTGTAGGCACGGTCGAGCATTCACTTAATGCCCATGGCAGCTGGCGTACGAGCGTGACCGTCCATGGTGAAGTGGTCAAGATAGTCGTCGTCAAAGAACTGGTTTAAGGCAGAGGATGGCACTTGCGCACGAGCGAGACCGTCCGCAAGGCTGAAGGAGCAAAGTGTCCACGCCAGCCCCGCTTGAGACTCGCTTTACCGGAACGGCCACATTCCAGTCGAGCTATGCCCAAATCCGGGGAAATAAACTTAGTTTCCCGTTCTCAATCAAGCTAAGTTTCAATGCTAACCGGGATGCAGTTTCAATTCTTGATTTTCCCTCGCTCACTAGTCCCCCGTTCCCTGTTTCGCCGCTACCTGGGGAGAACAGGGTCACAGTGAGCATGACCAGTAATGACATTGGTACCTTCGACCCCGCACCGCCACCATCCCCGGCAGCTGGCGCGATGGCTATTCCGGTCTCTTTGCTGTTTCATCACAGCTACCGGCTGTTCCGGGATTCAGACCTGACGATGGTCTTTACAACTGATAAAAGCCGGTCGCCGCAAGGGTTTTTTGACGAACAGGGATCACCCATGGAGATTAACGGGGAAATCACACTAGTTGGCGCTGGTGCTTTCACCAGTGGAGTCCTCAACGGGTCGGATGCGTCGCTCGAACTCGTCGGGGTTGTGTCTCCGCCGCCGTGGCTGTGACCGTAATCTTGACCTTCATCAGTTAAGTACGCTCGTCTAACCTCCGAGCGGCAGGACAGCATGGGTCACAGCCACGCTTAACGACTTTGCCGCGTCCCTGGCATCCCGGCTGACTGCCAGTCAGGATCCGGAGGCGTGCTGCCAGACCGCAACGTGTAGCGTCGCGTAATTGCTGCCATTCTGGGTGACGGTAACGCCTGCTACTTTGCCGGCTTCGAGTAGGCAGAATGCCGTTCCTGCCGTACTGGACGCTTGGTTGGAAAATGTTGTCGCGGTTGTACACGCCTGGTAGGTAGGGGTACTCCCGGCCGGAAGCGCAACCATTTTGTCCGGTGAGATTGGACCGAAGACGAGCATATCCGCCGGGGTGGATGTCCCAAGATCACCCGTGCCGGAGGTGTTGAACTGCGACTGAGTCGGTTTGGTACCTCCAAGAGGTACCGAATAGTCCGCGGTGAGATTGATATCGTATGCGCCCAGCGGGGTGCCGTCGGTCAGAGTGGACGAACCACTGGATGACGAGGCGGGTGCCGACTTCCCTGATGCGGGCTTGGCGGCCACCGTCTGCGTGACGGTCACGGTCGGATTCGGCCCGATCCCCACGGAATGTCCCGTAAAAGCCCCTCCCACGAATGCGGCGGCAACAGCACCCACTGCTCCGATCAGCGCGGCGATAATTCCGTTGCCGCCCCGTTTATGTTGTTGTTTAGGGCTTTTCCTGTTGTCTTGCTGGATGTCGGATGTCACCTTCGGCCCCTGTGTGGTCGCATTTCCCTTGACAACATGGTTTCGAGGGAACGGTACAGCAGCCGTCCAGCACGCGCCCGGTAACCAACTATAAATGCTGCTGCAAGTTTCCATTTTATGCAATACTGCTGTTTACGTTCTATTTGTCGGTTTGATGGTCGGAGTCTTTCCCTGACTCGTGCGCTTGCTGCTGGGCGGCGGTGAGGAGTTGGCGGGCCAGTTGGGTGTAGCGGTGGTCGGGGCCGTACAGCCATTCACGGTCAGCGAGGACTTGCTGGTGCAGGGATATGGCTTGGGTGAAGTCGCCGGCCCGCTGGTAGGCGTAGGCAAGGTTGCTGCGCGCGGTGATGGTCTCAGAATGGCCGGGGCCGAAAACGCGGGAATAGTCGGTGACGGACTGCTCGTGCAGCGGGATCGCGCGGGTGAGGTCGCCGAGGGCGCGGTAGCAGCTGGCCAGGTTGGCGCGTGCGTTGAGGGTGTGGGGGTGATCCGAGCCCAGGACCCGCTGATAGTCGGTCAGGTTGCGCTGATGCAGTTCCAGAGCGCGCGCCGAATCGTCCTGCAGTGCATACAGGTAGGCGAGGTTGGCTCGTGCAACCAGAGTCTCCGGATCTTCCCGGCCGAGAATCCGCTCGCAGTCGGCGAGGTTCTGCTCATGCAAGGGGGTGGCCGTGGCCAGGTCGCCGGCGGCCCGGTAGGCGCTGGTCAGGAAGCTGCGGGCCGTCAGGCTATCCGGGGCATCGGGGCCTTGCAACTGCTCGTACGCCTCAGCCGCCCGGCGCGCAAAGATGATGGCCTGGTCAAAAAGGCCGTCACCTTGCAGGAAGCCAGAGGTGGCGCGCAAGATACCCGCGGTGATGGGCGTGTCCTGGCCTGGGCCGATGTGATCGGTGAGGGCCAGGATATGCGGGAGGAGTTCCCGCCATCTGGGCCAGCTGGGCACGTTGAACAGCGGGTTGTCCGGCAGGGATGCCAGCACGAGCTGTTCGGCGCGGTCGCGGGCCTGGCTGATCGCCTCGGGCGTGCGATGCGGGTCGGCCGGGTCGGGGAGGCGGGCAACGGCCTGGACCAAACGATGGATGGTGACCGTCTGAGCGGTCATGGTGATCATGCTGTAGGCAGCCAGTAGGGCCAAGGCGTCATCGACCGTGAGGGGATCGTCGTGCAGCTGGTAGGCCAGATCGCGGGGGATCGGGTCGGGGCCCAGCCAGGCCAGGACACGCAGGATCTCACCCGCCAGGGGTTCCTCGGCGGAGATGGCCTGGACGGTCAGGTGCCAGATTCGCGCGATGGTGCGCTGTCGGCCGGACTCGTCGGCTTCGTACGGGTCAGCCGAAGCGGCGAACATCCGGGCCGGATAGCGGCGCAGGCGGTCGAGATACGCGGCTGGGGTGATCGCCGCGTGCTGGATGTAGGCGGCTGCCTGCTCCAGGGCCAGCGGCAGGTAGCCGAGCTCGGCGGCCAGCCGTTCCAGGGCCGTCCGCTCGGAGTCGCCGTCGCCGGGGCTGATTACCTGCATCAGCAAGTCCAAGGCCGCATCGGGGGGAAGCAGGGCCAGCGGCAGGGGCCGGGCGAGGCGGTGCCATCCGGTGGCACGGCGGCTGGTGATCAGGTGCCGGCCGGCGGCCAACGTCCCGAGCACCGGTTCGATGCTGCGGGGAGAGGCCGCGTCATCGAAAACCAGCAGCCAGCCGGTATGGGCCTGTAGCCAGCCGATCGCCCACGCGGCCGCTTCGGCGCTAGTCGCCGCCATGAGGTTCTCGTACGGGTTCAGCCGGGCAGCCAGCTCAGCAAGACCCGTGGTGACGCTGGTGGGGGAATCAGCGGAGATCCACCAGATGGGGTTGTAGCGGTCGCGGTGGCGGTGCGCGAAGTGCAGAGCCAAAGTGCTCTTGCCGGTGCCGCCCAAGCCATGGACCACAGGCGGGGATGTGCGCGGCTCCTGGCTTATCACCGTATCCAGCTCCGCGAGATCTTCCTGCCGGTCCACAAAGATCAGGTTGCTAGGCGCGGGGAGGTTGTGCAGTCCCTCGGCCGCCGCGACCCCGGCCGGCATGCGGACGGCCTCGGCCGGCAGGTGGATAGTGCGGGCGTCGATCACGGCACCGTCGCCGGTGTTGATGACACCGGTATTGGTGTCGACCGAGATCGGGCGAGAGGCAGGCCCGGGTTCGGTGTTCGGCGCCGCCCTAGCTTCGCCTGCCGTGATGTTCTCTGCCGGTGCGGGCTGGCCGGTCAGGGTGGCAAATCGTTCTCTGGCATCTGCCGGTGCTTGCGCAAGGGCAGTGTCGAGAATCCGTTGGGTGTCCGGCCGTGGCCGCATGTCTGGCTTCTCGTGCCAGTCGGCGACCGTGCGCAGCCCGATGCCCAAGTGCGCGGCAAACGACTGGTGGCTCATCCGCAGCGCGGATTGCAGCGCGCACGCCTCGCGCCCCGTCCAGCCGGTCACCATCTCCACTGACCATGCCTCCGTTGCCGGTTGATTCTCGCTGGCCGCTGTCGCCAGCGTAAACCGCGCTTCCCCGCACAGCACGGCTATCAGCCTGCCCGGGGCTTGACGCGCGCCTTTCTTCCGAAGGCGCTCTTTTGGCGTGCCCAGCGAATGCCTCCGCGCGGCCCCCTGCGCTCGGTTGACGCGCCCACCGTGATCGCCAATAACGCCGATTTACCAAGTCCCGCGTTACGAACTGCATTACTACCGCACTGAAACCGCATTACTACCGCATTGGGACCCCGGCGTATTCCCGGTGGAATACAGGCATGGAAATCACGACCGGTGAAAAGCCGCCCACTGTCTCGTTCCTGCAGCCATGCGAAAGGGATGATGCCCGATGACCTATGCCGATTTCACCGACCGCGCCGCGCTTATCACCGGCCTCCGAGATCTGGCGGATTACTTGGAATGCAACCCGGAAGTGCCGACGACCGGCAGCGCAACTGTGTACGCATTCCCGCCCGAAGACGACTGCGCCGTAATGCGCGCCGAAATCGACGCCATCGCGGTGCGGCTCGGCACCACGGCTAACCCGGCCGCGTACGGCGAGCACTACGCCGCTGCCCGGTCATTCGGCCCGGTTGAGTACCGCGCCGTCGCAATCTGCAGGCACCACCACCAGGAGGGGCCCCGATGACTCTCGCCCTTTCCACCATCGCTGTTTTGTCCATCGCCGTTTTCCTGGCCGGAGCCGTAATCGGCATGCTGGTGCTTTTCATCATCAGCATTCACCGGACCAGCCGCTCGCCGCTTTCTGAGATCGACAGTGACTGCCCTGGGTCAATCTCCCGTCGTGTGCTCACGGGAGTCCGCGTTAACCGTGAGGAGTCCGGCGAATGAATACCGCCAGCGAAGTCGTCGTCATCATGCACGCCGGGCGGCATTGCACGGAATACGGGTGCCGGAAGTGCGCCGCCCGTGGCCGCTGGAACCGGCGCAAGGGATGGCGTTCTCGTAAGAGCCCAATCCGCCGTGCGGCCGGAAGGAAGTGATGCGCGATGACCGTAACAATTCCGCTCGTCGCCGTCATCGGCATCATCGCCTATCTCTGCTACCGCTACATGGGCTTGCGCCTCTGGCATCTGCTCGTGTGCCTGCTGCTGGGATTCCTGCTCGCGGCCACCGTCGCCGCCCCCGAGATCCAGAACCTCCTGACCCTACTCACGCACTGGGGGCACAAGTGAACGCATCCAACCCGGCCGGTCACGTGCCGTTCTGGCGCGACGCCTCCAGTGCTCTCTACGTCGGCGACGCGCGCACCGTGATCGCCGCGATGCCGGCAAGGTCGGCCGACTGCATCGTCACCAGCCCGCCCTACTGGGGCAAGCGAGACTACGGCGTCGCCGGACAGTACGGGCACGAGGACACGCCGCAGGCCTACGTGGAGACCTTGCGGGAGACGTTTGCCGAAGCGCGCCGCGTGCTCGCCGACGACGGGACGTGCTGGCTTAATCTCGGCGATTCCTACTCGGCCAGCGGCGGCGGCGCTACAGGTCTGCACACCTACCTCGGCCCGCACATCAGCGCCCACCTGGCAGCCGCGCTGCCGGCGAAGAACCTGCTCGGCCTGCCGTGGCGGGTGGCGTTCGCGCTACAAGACGACGGCTGGATATTGCGCAACGCGATCGTGTGGCACAAGCCCAACGGCATGCCGGAGTCGGTCCGCGACCGGCTGAGCTGCCGTCACGAGCTGGTGTTCTTGTTCGTCAAGCAGCCCGCCTACTGGTTTGACCTGGACCCGATCCGCGTACCCCACGCCGCGAGCACCCGCCGCGCGATCGGGGAGCGGCGTACCCGTCCGCTGGGCCGTCCGGGTAGCCGTACCCGGCCGCCCAAGTACGGCCCGGGTACACCCGAGGTCACTGGCGCGCGGCGCTACGGCGGGCGGCGCCACACCCGCGGGCACCCCAACGGGCGCAACCCCGGCGATGTGTGGTCTATCCCCACC
>CAXUJF010000252.1:4878-8425 GCA_964250865.1 uncultured Streptosporangiaceae bacterium | reverse complement strand
TGCGCGATCAGGACACGGGCGACGAGATTTCCTGGGAGCCGTTCGACCTGCACGGGTCCCTGCTGCTGGACGGTCCCGGCGAGAACGCCATCCACTTCCAGGCCCTCAACCTGCGCCCCTGGTTCCGCCGTCACCGGTTCGCCCCCGGCGACAGCCTGCTGCTCCGGGTGGAGGACCCACGCCTGGGCGTGTTCCGCCTGGCGTATGAGGCGGCCGCCGACGCCGACCGTGGACAGCAGCTTGACCGTGGCGTCGTGCCCGGCCGGGCAGTCGCACGGTGCCGAGGACTCGCTCATCGGGCGGGTGACCTCGAACGTGTCGCCGCAGGCGCGGCACCGGTACTCATAGCGGGGCATGACGCCAGCCTAAGCTATCCGCGCCTGCCGTGAGCAGACCGCGCCGCCGCGTCTTCGCCCGCGGTGTCTCCGTGCGCGCCGTTGCCGTTTCCATTCTTAACTGGTCCCCCCGGCCCGGAGTGCCCGTTCGCGGCCGGAGTGCCTGCGGTGGCGTGCCCGTTCGTCACGGTGCCCTGGGCCGGAGCGGCCGCCGCGGCCGGGGCAGGCGCGGCCGGCACCGGACCAGGCTCTTCGTAGTAGTACTGCTTGCCGCGCAACAGCGAGACCAGCGCGCCGATGAACGACATGATCGCGGCCGCGGTGAACACGATGACCAGGCCGTGGTGGAACGGCGCCGAGATCACGGTGGGGAAGAACTGCTTGCCGGTCAGCACGCCGACCTGGTGCGCGTTCAGCTTGCTGAGCACGCCGGTGGGGGCCAGCAGGTTGTGGATCGGGTTGTAGCCCAGCAGCGCCGCGAACAACGTGCTCACCGGGGGCAGGTGCGCGACCTTGGACGCGACGGCCAGCGGCACGCCCTGGCCGGTCAGGCCCGCGGTCAGCGTCTTCGGCAGCGTGCTGGCCAGGCCCGCGACCATCAGCGAGAAGAAGATGCCGATGGACAGCGACATGCCCGAGTTCTGGAACGTGGACCGCATGCCGGACGCCGAGCCGCGCTGGCTCGCAGGCACCGCGCTCATGATGGCCGAGGTGTTGGGCGAGGCGAACAGCCCGGACCCGACCCCGTTGAGGAAGATGAGGGCCCCGAAGATCCAGTAGGGGAACACGATCGGCAGCAGCATCAGGCCGACAAAAGCGCAGGTGGCCACCAGCAGCCCGGCGGTGGCGAACAAGCGCTGGCCGTATTTGTCCGACAGCCAGCCCGAGATCGGCCCGGCGATCAGGAAGCCCGCGGTCAGCGGCAGCATGTAGATGCCGGCCCACAGCGGCGTATCGATGAAGTTGTAGCCGTGCAGCGGCAGCCAGATCCCGGCGAGCCAGATAACCAGCATGAACTGCAGGCCGCCACGCGCGATCGCGCCCAGCAGGGAAGCCAGGTTGCCCGCGGCGAAGGCCCGGATCCGGAACAGCCGCATGTCGAACATCGGCGCGGGGATCTTGGTCTCGTAGAAGCAGAAGGCAATGAGCAGGACGATGCCGATGGCCAGGCCGCCCAGGACCCAGGGGCTTGTCCAGCCGGTCGGGCTGCCGCCGTACGGCTGGATCCCGTAGGTGATCGCCACCAGCAGCAGCCCGGCGCCCAGGGCGAACATGACGTTCCCCAGCCAGTCGATCTTGGCTCGCTTGGTGGTGGCGACCTCGCGCAGGTTCCGGTACGCCCACACGGTGCCGAAGACGCCGATCGGTACGTTGACCCAGAAGACCGCGCGCCAGTCCCAGGCGGCCAGCACGCCACCCAGCAGCAGGCCGACGAACTGGCCGGAGATGCCGGCGATCTGGTTGATGCCCAGGGCCATGCCGCGCTGGTTGGCCGGGAACGCGTCGGTCAAGATGGCGGCCGAGTTGGCCATTAGCATCGCCCCGCCGAACGCCTGGACGATCCGCCCGCCGATCAGCCACAACGCGCCGGCACTGCCCAGCAACGGGTCCAGTGACAACGCGATGGAGGCGATCGTGAACACCACGAAGCCCAGGTTGTAGATCTTGACCCGGCCGAACATGTCGCCCAGCCGGCCCAGCGTGACCACCAGCACCGCCTGCACCAGCAGGTAGCCGATGATCATCCACAGCAGGTAGCTGATGTTGCCGGGGGAGAGCGGGTTCAGGTGGATGCCGCGGAAGATGGCCGGCATCGCGATGATGACGATCGAGGCGTCGATCGTGGCCATGGTCATGCTGAGGGTGGTGTTGGACAGCGCCACCCATTTGTAGCTGCCGCTCTTCAGGCGGCCACCGCTGCCCCGCGCCCGGGAATGACCCGCCGCGGCCCCGTTGCCGTTCACCTGTCCTGCGCTCGTTTCGCGTCCCTGCTCAGCCGATTTCCGCACGTGTCCCAAGCATAGCTGGAAAAAGTTGTTAGACCACAACTATTTGCCTTGCGAACGGCTCCAACTGGCTTCTGGGCCGCTGGCCAGACCATTTGCAGGCAAAAATTGTTCCGCATGGCCCCGTCAGCGGACGGCCAGCCGGACCCGGTAGGTCCACCAGAACGGCACCGGGGCCGGGATGCGGCGGGTGGCCACCTCGCGCAGCCGGGTCAGGCCCAGCTCGTTTTCGGCCACGCCCTGGTTCAGCAGCGCGACCGTGCCGCCCTGGCTGATGAGCAGGGCCACCAGCCGGTCCGCGTCGCCCTCCTCCCGGTGGTGGACCGCGATCTCGGTCACGAACCGGAACAGGCCGCTGGCCCGCATCCGGGCGGCGTGCTCTTCCTTGGCCGCCTTCGGCGGCTGCAGGCCGTGGCTGATCTCCAGCGTGCTCAGCTGGTCCTCGCAGGCCACGTAGGCGGCGTCAGTCTCCCAGTCGACGCAGGGTGGCCAGTCGCAGTCGTAGGCGGCCAGCACCCCGCCCGGCCGCAGCAGCCGCGCCATCTCCGGCAGGGCCAGCTCAGGGTCGAACCAGTGCATGGCCTGGCTGGCCGTGACGATGTCGGCCGATTCGGACGGCAGCCCGGTGTCTTCGGCCCGCGCCTCGACCACGGTGAACGCCTGCCGGTCGGGCAGCGCCGCGGCCCGCTGCCGGGCGATCTCCCGCATCGGGCCGGACGGCTCGACCCCGGTGACCGTGCGGGCCCGGCCGGACCACGGCAGCAGGGACAGGCCGCTGCCGGTCCCGATGTCGATGACCTCGGGCGCGGCCACCCCGGCCCACTGGCTGATCACCTCGGCCAGCAGGGCCGGGGGCCGGGGCCGCACCCGGTCGTAGTCGCCGGCGTAGCTGGAGAACCTGGTCGTCGCGTCCGCCATCCGTCCCGCTCCCATCGCCGCGCACCCGGTCAGAAAGTACCTTGATATCAAGATATCGCACGCGGGGTTTGTCGGTACCGGCGGTTAGGCTGCGTGCCATGGCCTACGACCAGGAACTGGCGGACCGGATCCGGATGATCATCGGCGGCGATCCGGCGCTGACCGCGACCCTGACCGAGAAGAAGATGTTCGGCGGCCTGGCTTTCCTGATCGGGGGCAACATGGCCCTCACGGCCAGCCGTGAGGGCGGCATCCTGGTTCGCGTCGACCCGGCCGAGGCCGGCCGGC
>CAXUJF010000252.1:0-4868 GCA_964250865.1 uncultured Streptosporangiaceae bacterium | reverse complement strand
CCGGCCCCGGGGGGGGGGGGGCCGCTGGGGGGCGGCCCCCCGGGCGGCGGCGGGCGGGCTGGTCGAGACGACCGGGGCCGCCGTGGCGGTGATGGGCGGCCGGCCGATGACCGGGTGGCTGCGGGTCAGCGCCGCCGATGTGGACGCGGACGAGGGGCTGGTTCCCTGGGTCGAGCGCGGGACCGCCTACGTGCGTACGCTCCCGCCTAAACGGTAGGGCGAGCCGCTTCCGTTCATCACTCTCGGTAGTTGTTAAGCTACTTAAAGCAGTTTACTGCTGCGATCAAGGATTCCGCTTGCCCATGAAGTACCCGGCTGCCGTCGCCCGCCCCGCCTGGCTGGCCCTTGTTGGCCCGCACTGTCCTGGCCCGCACTGTCCTGGCCAGCGCCGCCCTCGTCACCGCGCTGGCCGGCTGCGCCAGCATGACGCAGCCCGCCGCGACGTCGGCCGCCTCGGCGTCGGCGGCCTCCAGCGCCGCCACCCCGTCCCAGGCCACCTGCCTGGAACTGGTCTCCCGGAACCAGCGCGGCGCGGGCGCGGTCAAGGCGCTCTACGCCGACACCGGGGCGCTGACCGCCGACGCCCGGGCCGACAACGCCAAGGCGGTGGCCGCGGCCGGGCGCAAGCTGACCTCCGACGCCATCGCCGCCGCCATCCTGCCGGTGCCGCCGGTGGCGGGGGCCTGGTGGAGGACCCTCACCGCCGCCTACGCGGCCGCCGGGACGGCCCTGGCCAACGGCGACGCGACCGGCGCCGTGCCGAAGCTGCAGGAGGGCAACAGCGCGATCAGCGCGTTCTCCACCGCGTCGGCACAGTGCAGCTGAAACCACAGTGCAGCTGAAACCACGGTGCAGCTGAAACGGTGTAGCTAAAACCTGGTGCGCTCGAGGAAGGGGCGGATGAGCGCGGTCACGTCGTCCAGGTGGCTTTCCAGCAGGAAGTGCGCCCCGTTGAGCAGGTGGATCTCGGTGTTGGCCGAGTCGTCGGCGAACGCGAGCGCACCGGCCGGGCCGAAGATCTCATCGTTGCGGCCCCAGACGGCCAGGACCGGGATCTGGCGGTCGCGCAGCCAGTCGTGCAGCTTCGGGTACAGGGGCAGGTTGGTGGCGTAGTCGGCGAACAGGGCCAGCTGGATCTGGTCGTTGCCGGGCCGCGACAGCTGGACGTAATCGTGCAGCCAGCCGTCCGGGCTGACCAGGCCCGGGTCGGGGACGCCCTGCAGGTACTGCCGCTGGATCGCCTCCAGGGTGAAGGCCTGCCGCATCCCGGCCTCGGTGTCGGCGTTCCGGTCGGCCCAGTACGCCCGCATCGGCTTCCAGAACTCCTCGACCAGCCCGGCCTCGTAACCGTTGCCGTTCTGGGTGACGACCGCGGTGACCGCGCCCGGGTCGGCCAGCGCCAGCCGCCAGCCCACTGGGGCGCCGTAGTCCTGGACATAGATCGCGTAGCGGGCGACGCCGAGCTGGGCCAGCAGGCCGGCGGTCAGGCCGGCCAGCGCGTCGAAGGTGTAGCTGAACTGGCCGGCCGGCGGGGCGTCGGACAGGCCGAAGCCCAGATGGTCCGGGGCGATCACGTGGTAACGGTCGGCCAGCAGCGGGATCAGCTCGCGGAACATGAACGAGCTGGCCGGGAAGCCGTGCAGTAGCACCACGGCCGGAGCGTCCGCCGGCCCGGCCTCGCGGTAGAAGAGCTGGTGCCCATCCACGGTGGCGTAGCGGTGCTGAACGGCAGTCATCTGGGCCTCCCGGCGGGGATTGAACTCAACGTCGTACTAACTTCATTAATACGTTTAAGTGGTTAGGAGTGAACCATGCGTCTGCTAACCTGTCAAATAACGAAAGATGGTTATAGGAGGATTGATGGCGGACCCGGAGGCCGGCCAGGACTTCCTGCTGGCGCTGCTCAACACCACACCCGTCGTGGACGGGTCGCCGACCGACGAGCTGGCCGACCCGGCATGGGCCCGGTCCTGGCTGGTGGGGCAGGGCGGGGCCGGCACCGACGCTGAGCTGCGGCAGGCGCGGGCGGTGCGGGACACGCTGCAGGCCGTGGTGCGCGGCCAGCAGGTCCCCGGCGAGCTGGCGCCCTTCCTGGACGGTGTGTCCTGGGTGCCCGCTCTGGCTGACGGCCGCGTGGGCTGGACGCTCGACGTCGCGCCCGACCGCGAGCTGGCCGTCCGCGCCGTGCTGGCCTGGGACGACCTGACCCAGCACCGCCCGGGGCGGTTGCGGCCGTGCGCCAACGGCGCCTGTCACCTGTTCCTGATCGACCGCACCAAGAGCAACACCGCGCGCTGGTGCTCGATGGCCACGTGCGGGAACCGGATGAAGGCCCGCCGCCACTACCAGCGCGGCCGCACCGGCCCAGGGGAGGGCTCAGCCGAGTAGGTCAGCTCTCCCGAGGTGGGGCTGTGCTCTCCCGCAGGATCAGGGTGGTGGCCAGTTCCACGTGCTGGGGCTGGTCGGCGACCCCGTCCGCGTCCATGCGCAGCATGCGCAAGGCGGCCGCAGTCATCGCGCTCAGCGGCTGGCGGATGGTGGTCAGCGGCGGGGTGGCCCAGGCCGCGATCGCGTCGTCGAAGCCGACCAGGCTGACGTCGTCCGGGACCCGCAGGCCGCGCTCGCCCAGCGCCTGGAGCGCGCCGAACGCCTGGTTGTCGTTGGCCGCCACGATCGCGGTCGGCGGCTCGGGCCGGTCCAGCAGCACGTGGGCCAGGTCCCGGCCGTCGGGGACCACGAACTCGCCCCGGACCACCAGGTCCTCGTCCACCGGGAGGCCGGACCGCATCAGGGCCGTCCGGTAGCCGTCCAGCCGCGCGTTCGCGGACCAGAACCGTTCCGGGCCGCCGATCGCGCCGATCCGGCGGTGCCCGAGCTCGGCCAGGTGGCGGGTGGCGGTCAGGCCGCCCTGCCAGTTCGTGGTGCCGACCGACCGGATGTCACTACCAGGTTCGATTGGCGGGTCGACCATGATCAGCGGGATGTGCGCGCTGGCCAGCCGCTGCCGTTCGGCCGCGGTGGGCAGGTAGAGCACGCTGAGCAGGCCGTCGGTGCCACGACGGGTGGCCCGTTCCAGCCAGTCGCTGAAGTCCGCGCTGGTGCTGATGGTGGTCACCGCCACGCTGTGACCGGCCTCCCGGGCCGCTTCCACCGCGCCGCGGATGAGCTCCTCGGCCCACGGGCCGTGCAGGCTGCCGATGAGCAGGTCGACCAGGCCGAACCGCAGGCCCGGCACGATCTGGTAGCCGTAGCTGCGCAGTAGCCGGCTGATCCGGTCGCGGGTGCCCGGGGCCACGTCGGTGCGGCCGTTGAGCACCTTGGACACGGTCGAGACCGAGACGCCGGCCTTGGCCGCGATCCCGGTCAGAGTGCTCCGGCCTGCCTCCCGGGCCATAACGCATTCCTTTCGAAAAGTTGACGCTATGAAACAGCCTGACAACGACCAGGAACCGGGCCGTAACCGTGGTTCCAGCGGACGTCGATTCCTTATAGATAGGCCATTGACCCAGCAAATACCCGGACGTACGTTGAGCAAAGCCGAGGCAGGTAATTTTCGAAAAATGTTATCGGCATGACCCGAACCAAGGACGGTAGGCATGAGCGATCCGGAAGCAGCGGCGGGCGGGAACCGGCCGGTGGCGCTGCAGCTGTACAGCATGCGGGACGAGCTGGCCCGGGACCGGCCGGGGGTGCTGCGGCGGCTGGCCGGGTTCGGTTACCGGACGGTCGAGCCGTTCGACGTGCTGACCGACCCTGACGTCCTGCGGGCCGAGCTGGACGCGGCCGGGCTGGCGGTATGCAGCGTGCACACCCAGCCCTTCGGGGACGACGCCGAGGCCGCGTTCGGCGGGGCCGCCGCGGTGGGGGCGGGCACGGTGATCGTGCCGTACCTGCCGCCGGAACGGTTCGCCGACGCGGACGGGATCCGCTCGGTGGCCGGCCAGCTCAACGAGGCTGCCCAGCGCGCGGCCCAGCACGGGCTGCGGCTCGGCTACCACAACCACGACCACGAAGTGTCCACGCTGGTCGGCGGCCGGCCCGCGCTGGAGGTGCTGGCCGGGCAGCTCGACCCCGAGGTCATTTTGGAGGTCGACACCTACTGGGCCGCGGTGGGCGGCCAGGACGTCCCCGCGCTGCTGGGCCGGCTCGGGCCGCGCGTCCGCTACCTGCACGTCAAAGACGGCCCGGTGACCAGGCAGGATCCGAATACCGCGGTCGGCGCCGGGAAGATGCCGGTGGCCGACATCCTGGCCGCCCAGCCGTCGGTGGAGTGGAACGTGGTCGAGTTTGACACCTGCGCCACCGACGTGATGGAAGCGGTCGCGGACAGCCTGACCTGGCTGGTCAACCACGGCCTGGCCGACGTACCCGGCGCTGCTGACCCGCTCGGGCCGGCCGCCCCGAACGGAGCCTGAAGATGGGCGCGGCGGGATCGCCCGGGGGCGCGCCAACCGGGATCGCGCCAACCGGGATCGCGCCCATCGGGGTCGCAGTGGTCGGCTGCGGCACGGTCAGTGAGGAGTACCTGCCCAACCTGACCTCGTTCCCCGATCTGAACGTCCTGTTCTGCGCCGACCTGAACCTGGCCCGGGCCGAGGACCAGGCGGCGAAGTACGGGGTTGGCGCCTGCGGCTCGCTGGCCCAGGCGCTGGCGCATCCTGGGGTTGAGCTGGTGGTCAACCTGACCCTGCCGGTCGCGCACGCCGAGGTGGCCTCGGCCGCGATCGCGGCCGGCAAGCACGTGTGGAATGAGAAACCGCTCACCACCGATCCGGGCGCCGGCCGGGACCTGCTGGCCCAGGCGGCCGAGGCCGGGGTCCGCCTGGGCTGCGCCCCGGACACCGTGCTCGGGGCCGGCCTGCAGACCG
>CAXUJF010000251.1:5619-8430 GCA_964250865.1 uncultured Streptosporangiaceae bacterium | reverse complement strand
CGCCGAGGTGTCGCTGTCCCCGTTCCGCATCTACAACGACGAGATCACCGTGCTGGGCTCGATGGCCGTCCTGGACAGCTTCGGCGCCGCCGCGGACCTGATGGCCGACGGTGCCGTGATCACCGGGCCGCTGCTGGGCGACCCCTACCCGCTGGACCGTTTCGGCGACGCCCTGGCCGGCGTCCGGGCCGGCGAGGGCATCAAGATCCAGGTCGTTCCGGGCCAGTAACCGCGGGCCCGGCTGGCCGGGTGACCAAGCCGACATCCTGCGTGGCGCCGCCTCGTGCTAAGCATGGGTGATGATGCAGCTGCACGCGGATGATCCGGAAGCGGACTGGACGACCCCCGGCGTCTACGACGTCGGGGCCGGGGTCTACCGGATCCCGCTGCCGTTGCCCCAGGACGGCCTGCAGGCGGTCAACGTGTACGCGGTCCGGGACGAGGACGGCCTGACCCTGGTCGACTCGGGCTGGGCCATCACCGAGGCCCGTGACCTGCTGGAGCAGGCGGTCAAGCTGCTGGACTCCAGCCTGGCCGGGGTGCGCCGGTTCCTGGTCACGCACGTCCACCGTGACCACTACACGCTGGCCGTGACGCTGCGCCGGGAGTTCGGCATGCGGGTCAGCCTGGGCCAAGGCGAAGCCGGGACGCTGCGGGACATCCGGGATCGGGGCTCCGCGCCGTGGGACTCGATGATGTCGCAGCTGCGGCTGGGCGGTGCCCTGGACCTGATGCAGCGGATCAGCCGGATACCGGTCGAGCAGGATCTGTCCGAGTGGGAGGACCCGGACGAGTGGCTGCGGGCGCCCCAGGAGATCCCGTTCGCCGATCGTGTCTGGCAGGTGCACGCCACCCCCGGGCACACCCGGGGGCACGTGGTGTTCGTGGACGCCGAACGGGACGTCATGTTCGCCGGCGATCACGTGCTGCCGCGGATCACGCCCTCCATCGGCTTCGAGCAGAACCACGCCGAATACCCGCTGCGCGACTACCTGGACTCGCTCAAACTGGTCCGGGGCCTGCCGGACCGGCGGCTGCTGCCCGCGCACGGCCCGCTGGCCCCGAGCGTGCACCACCGGGTGGACGAGCTGATCGAGCACCACGACATCCGGCTGGTCCAGATCGACGAGACCATCGACGCGGGCGCGAGCACGGCGTCCGAGTCGGCCCACCGCATGCTGTGGACCCGGCGCGGGCGGCAGTTCGGTGAGCTGGATCTGCTGTCGCAGTGCCTGGCGGTGACCGAGACCATGGCCCACCTGGACGTACTCACGCTGGCCGGGCGGCTGCGCCGGTCCGACGTGGACGGCACGTGGCACTACCTACGGGCCTGACCGTGCCCGCTCGCCCCCCGGCCCCTCACCCTGCGGACACGGCCACGCCCACCTTGTCCCGGCGGCACGCGGCCGGGGCGCCCAGCGCCCGCGGGCTGCTGCTCACCCTGCTGGGCGAGTTCGTGCTGACCGGGGACGAGACGGCGTGGACGTCGGCCGTGCTGGCCACCTTCGGGGGGCTGGGCATCGAGGAGAAGACCACCCGGCAGGCCCTGATGCGCACGGCCGCGGCGGGCTGGCTGGACGCGGAGAAGCTGGGCCGCCGCACCCGCTGGCGGCTGACCGTGGCGGCCCGCCGGATGCTGACCGACGGAGCCCGCCGGATCTACTCGTTCACCGGCCCGGACCCGGACTGGGAAGGCCGCTGGCTGCTGATCTCGGCCCGGATCCCGGAGAGCGACCGGCGGGCGCGGCACGTGCTGCGGACCCGGCTCAGCTGGGCCGGGTTCGGGTCGCTCGGGCCGGCCCTGTGGGTCAGCCCGCACCCGGACCGGGAGGCCGAAGCGATCCGGGTGCTGCGCGAAGCCGGGATCGCGGACGACGCGCACGTGTTCACCGCCCGCCGCTCCGGGCTGGGCGACGAACGGACGATGGTGGCCACCGCCTGGGACCTGACCGCGATCGAGGACGAGTACGGCCAGTTCATCGAGGAGTTCGGCCCGCAGCTACCGGAGCCCAGCCTTTCCCGGTCCGGCCTCTCCCAGTCCGGCCTCCCGGGGCCGGCGGACGCCCTGGGCCGGCAGATTGAGCTCGTGCACGCCTGGCGGCGGTTCCCGGCCCTGGATCCGGCGCTGCCGCGGGAACTGCTGCCGGCCCGGTGGAGCGGGCTGGAGGCGGCCCGGCTGTTCGGGCACCGGCACCGGCAGTGGTCCGCCGCCGCCAGCCAGCAGTGGCGGCGCCTCAACGACGTGGGCTGAGGGCTCTTGTGCCGATCCGGGCCCAGGGGTACGAATAGGTCTCAGTTGCCCAGCTGGCGGCCGGAGCCACCGGCCGGCCGGGCGCCTGCCATCGGGGGGGCCAACGACGGTGATCAACAACGGTGCGCCCGCGCCGCTCTTCGCTCCGCCGCGCATCACCGTGACCGGCGCCGGGCCGGACGCCGACTCCGGCAGCCTGCTGCTCCGGTCGGCCGAGCCGCTGGGCCGCTACCCCCGGACCGTGCTGGACAGCGTGCGGGCCTGGGCCCGGGCCGACCCGGACCGGGTGCTGGTGGCCGAGCGTGAGGGCGCCGGAGAGTGGCGGATCTGCCGCTACGGCGGGGCCGTGGCCGCGGCCGACAGTATCGGGCAGTCCCTGCTCGACCGGGGCCTGGGGCCGGACCGGCCGCTGCTGGTGCTGTCGGGTAACAGCATCGACCACCTGATGATGACGCTGGGCGCGATGAGCGCCGGGGTCCCGGTCGCGCCCGGGAGCGCGGCGGTCGCGCGGGCGAGCGCCCCTAGCCCCCCGCTCCGGGCGCTCGCCCCGCGGGCCCGGG
>CAXUJF010000251.1:0-5609 GCA_964250865.1 uncultured Streptosporangiaceae bacterium | reverse complement strand
CCCCCCCCCCCGCGGGGGCCCGGGGCGCGCCGGTCAGGGCGGCGAACGCGCTGCAGAGCGCCGAGCACACCCGGATCGGGCAGATCGCCGCGCTGACCGGTCCCGGCGCCGTATTTGCTGATCATGGGGACCAATTTGGTCCCGCGCTGGATGCGGCGCTGGCAGGTTTGCCCGCCGGGCAACGGCCCATTCCGGTGATCATGAGCACGGGCCGCCGCGACGGCGCCGATCGGCTGAGCGACCTGCTGGCCACGGTGCCGGGGCCGGCGGTGACCGCCGCGTCGGCCGCGGTGGAGCCGGACAGCGTGGCCAAGATCCTGTTCACCTCGGGATCGACCGGCGCGCCCAAGGGCGTGCTGAACACGCACCGGATGCTGGCCGCCAACCAGCAGATGATCCGGCAGGTGTGGCCGTTCCTGGCGGCCGAGCCGCCGGTCATCGTGGACTGGCTGCCGTGGAGCCACACGTTCGGCGGCAACCACAACCTGAACATGGTGCTGAGCAACGGCGGCACGCGGTACATCGACGCGGGCCGGCCGGTGCCGGCCCGGTTCGGCCAGACCGTTCGGAACCTGGCCGACGTGCCGCCCACGGTGTACTTCAACGTGCCCGCCGGCTACGCGCAGCTGGTGCCCGCGCTGGAAGCCGACCCGGCCTTCGCCGCGCGGTTCTTCGGCCGCCTGCGGCTGATGTTCAACGCGGCGGCGGCGCTGCCCGCGGGGCTGCGCGACCGGCTGGCCGGGCTCGCGGTCCGGGCCGCGGGCCACCCGGTCCCGGTCACCGGGTCGTGGGGCGCGACCGAGACCGCCCCGGCCGTGCCCGGCGCGCCCTTCGCCTTCACCGACGCGCGCTGCATCGGCGCACCGCTGCCCGGGGCGCAGGTCAAGCTGGTCCCGGCCGAGGAGGCCTACGAGATCCGGGTCAAGGGCCCGATGGTCACCCCGGGGTACCTGGGGCGCCCGGATCTGACCGCGGCCGCGTTCGACGCCGAGGGCTTCTACCGGTCCGGGGACGCGGTGGACCTGGCCGATCCCGACGACCCCAACGCGGGCCTGGTGTTCCGTGGCCGCCTGGCCGAGGACTTCAAGCTGACCAGCGGCACGTTCGTCCGGGTCGGCGCGGTGCGCACCGCCCTGCTGTCGGCCGCCCCGCTGCTGGCCGACGCGGTGATCGCGGGGGAGGACCGGGCCTACGCCTGCGCGCTCGGCTGGCTCAACCCGGCCCAGGCCGACGGCCTGCCGGACGGCCAGGTACGGCAGGCGCTGGCCGCCGCCCTGGCCCGGCACAACGCGGCCGCGGGTTCGGCGGCCCGGATCGAGCGGCTGGTCCTGCTGACCGAGCCGGCCGACCTGGATGCGGGAGAGATCACCGACAAGGGGTACGTCAACCAGCGGGAGGTGCTGCGCCGGCGGCCCGGCCTGGTCGAGCTGGCTTACACTGACCCGCCATCGGCCGAGGTCATCGTGGCCACGGCTGAACCCGCGGCTGAACCCGCGGCGGGACAAAATGCTACGGAGTCTTGACGAAAAGACTCGAAGGCGTAGAACATGAGATGACCGACCCACGCAGAGGACGATCATGACGACGCCATTGGTCGACTTCCGGACCGATCCTTCCCGCTACCGGCACTGGCGGCTGGCCTTCGACGGGCCCGTGGCCACGCTGACCATGGACGTCGATGAGCAGGCCGGGCTGGTCCCGGGTTACGAGCTCAAGCTCAACTCCTACGACCTCGGCGTGGACATCGAGCTGTACGACGCGGTGCAGCGGCTGCGGTTCGAGCACCCCGAGGTGCGCACGGTGGTGGTGACCAGCGGCAAGGACAAGATCTTCTGCGCCGGGGCCAACATCCGGATGCTGGCCGCCTCCCCGCACCCGTGGAAGGTGAACTTCTGCAAGTTCACCAACGAGACCCGCAACGGCATCGAGGACGCCACGGTCAGCTCCGGCCAGACGTACCTGGCCGCGATCAACGGCACCGCGTCCGGCGGTGGCTACGAGCTGGCCCTGGCCTGCGACCACCTGATGCTCATCGACGACCGCTCCTCGGCGGTGTCCCTGCCCGAGCTGCCGCTGCTCGGCGTGCTCCCCGGCACCGGCGGCCTGACCCGGGTGGTGGACAAGCGGCACGTGCGCCGCGACCTGGCTGACTACTTCTCCACCCGCGCCGAGGGGATCGGCGGCCGCAAGGCGGTGCAGTGGCGGCTGGTCGACGAGCTGGTGCCGCGGGCCAAGTGGGACGAGACGGTGGCGGCGCGGGCCGCGGACCTGGCCGGCCGGTCGCACCGGCCCGCTGACGCCGCGGCCGGCGTCGAGCTGACCCCGCTGGACAAGACCCGGACCGACGCCGAGATCTCCTACCGGTACGTCACCGCCGTGCTGGACCGGGACCGGGCGGTGGCCGAGATCACCGTGCGCGGCCCCGGCACGAGCCCGCCCGCGGACCTGGCCGGGGTGCGCCGGGACGGGGCCGCCTTCTGGACTCTGGCCCTGGCCCGGGAGCTGGACGACCTGATCCTGGACCTGCGCACCAACGAGCTGGAGCTGGGGACCTGGGTGCTGCGCACCGACGGCGACCCCCAGCAGGTGCTGGCCTTCGACCAGCTGCTGCTGGACCACGCCGATGACTGGCTGGCCAACGAGATCGTGCTGTACCTCAAGCGGACGCTGAAGCGGCTCGACGTCACCAGCCGCAGCCTGCTGGCCCTGATCCAGCCGGGCAGTTGCTTCGCCGGCTCGCTGCTGGAGCTGGCGCTGGCCGCCGACCGCTCGTTCCAGCTGGCCGGGGTGTTCGAGACAGTCGATCCAAACACGGGGGACCCGGACGCTGACCCGGCCACGATCACGGTCGGGCCGATGAACCGGGGCCCGCTGCCGATGAGCAACGGCCTGACCCGGTTGCAGACCCGCTTCCTCGGGGACGAGCAGAGCCTGGCCGAGGTGGAGAAGCGGGCCGGAGAAGCGCTGGCGGCGCAGGACGCCGAGCAGCTCGGGCTGGTCACCTTCGCCCCCGACGACATCGACTGGGACGAGGAGGTCCGCATCGCGACCGAGGAGCGGGCCAGCTTCAGCCCGGACGCCCTGACCGGCCTGGAAGCGAACTACCGGTTCGCCGGGCCGGAGACCATGGAGACCAAGATCTTCGGCCGGCTGACCGCCTGGCAGAACTGGATCTTCATTCGGCCGAACGCCTCCGGCCCGGACGGCGCGCTGCGCCGTTACGGCACCGGGCAGCGGGCCGACTTCGACCGAAAGCGAGTCTGAATCGATGGCAGCACCGGACTACACCGAGAAGATCCCCAACAACGTCGAGCTGCGCGAGGACCGGCGGCTGCAGCGGGCGCTGGAATCCTGGCAGCCGAACTTCCTGAACTGGTGGGAGTCGATGGGGCCGACCCTGCCGACCCAGGACGTGTACCTGCGGACCGCGGTCAACGTGGGCCGGGAAGGCTGGGCCCACTTCGGGCACGTGGCCATGAAGGACTACCGGTGGGGCATCTTCCTGGCCGAGCGCAACCAGGACCGGCGCATCGCCTTCGGCCAGCACCGGGGCGAGCCGGCCTGGCAGAAGGTCCCGGGCGAGTACCGCGCCGACCTGCAGCGGCTGCTGGTCATCCAGGGCGACACCGAGCCGGCCAGCGTGGAGCAGCAGCGCAACCTGGGCGCCACCGCGCCGTCCCTGTACGACCTGCGCAACCTGTTCCAGGTCAACGTGGAGGAGGGGCGGCACCTGTGGGCCATGGTCTACCTGCTGCAGGCCTACTTCGGCCGCGAAGGCCGGGATGAGGCCGAGGAGCTGCTGCACCGCAACTCGGGCAGCGAAGACTCGCCCCGTATCCTCGGCGCGTTCAACGAGGAGACCCCGGATTGGCTGTCGTTCTACATGTTCACCTACTTCACCGACCGGGACGGCAAGTACCAGCTCGGCACGCTGAAGGAGAGCGCGTTCGACCCGTTGTCCCGCACCTGCGAGTTCATGCTCAAGGAGGAGGCCCACCACATGATGGTGGGCACCACCGGGGTGGACCGGGTGGTGGCCCGCACCGCTCAGGTCATGGTGGAGAACGACACCGACGACGTGGCCGCCCTCGGCGTCGTCCCGCTGCAGGTGATCCAGAAGTACCTGAACTTCCACTACAGCGTCTCGCTCGACCTGTTCGGCGGCGAGACCTCCACCAACGTGGCCAACTACTACACCGCCGGGCTGAAGGGCCGCTGGATGGAGGAGCGCCGCAAGGACGACCACCGGCTGGCCGACGACGCGATCATGGTCGATTCGCTGGACGGCGCCCAATCCGGCCAGCAGAGCATCGGCCTGACCGAGGTGTCCGCGCTGACCGGCCTCAACACCGACCTGCGGCGGGAGTACATCGCCGACTGCCAGGGCGGGGTCAAGCGCTGGAACAAGATCCTAGCCGAGGCGGGCCTGGCCCACCGGCTGAAGCTCCCGCACGTGGCGTTCAACCGCAAGGTCGGCGCGTTCTCCGGCGTCGAGGCCAGCCCGGACGGCGAGCTGCTCCCGGCCGACGAGTGGGAGCGGCGCAGCGGGCAGTGGCTGCCCACCGACGTGGACAAGACCCACGTCCGCTCGCTGATGCAGCCGGTGCACGAACGGGGCAAGATCGCGGCCTGGATCGCGCCGCCCCGCAACGGGATCAACGGGCAGCCGTTCGACTACGACTACGTCCATCTGGCCTAGCCCGTCTCGACGCAGCAGCCGTATCTACGAAAATCGAGGCCAGCGGCAATGGTGCAGCTCTTCAACGCCTGTGAGTACCTGCTCGACCGGCGGCTGTCGGCCGGTGACGCGCCGCGGACCGCGCTGACCGGCGGCGCCGGGGACCTCAGCTACGCCGGGCTGCACGATCAGGTGTGCCGGACCGCGGCCGGACTGCGATCGCTCGGGCTGCAGCCCGAGCAGCGGATCCTGATGCTGATGGCGGACTCGCCGCAGTTCGTGGTGGTGTACCTGGCGGCGATGCGGATCGGCGCGATCCCGGTGCCGGTGTCCACCATGCTGCACGCCGACGGGGTGGCCGAGCTGCTGCGCGACTCCCGGGCCCGGTTCCTGGCCGTCACGCACGAGTTCGGCCCGGTCGCCATCGGGGCGTGCGCGGCCGCGCCCGAGCTGACCGGGATCCTGGCCGACGTGCCTCTCGACCAGGCGCCCATCCCGGTGCACCGGCTCGGTGAGCTGGCCTCCGGGCCCGCCGACGAGACCGTCTACCCGACCGGCCCGGACTCGCCCGCGTTCTGGCTGTACACCTCGGGCACCACCGGCACGGCCAAGGCGGCCATGCACCGGCACGCCGCGATCGAGGTCGTGTGCGAGACCTACGGCCGCCAGGTGCTCGGCATCACGCCCGCGGACCGCTGCCTGTCCGCGGCCAAGGCCTTCTTCGCCTACGGCCTGGGCAACTCGGTGCTGTTCCCGCTCTCGGTGGGCGCCACCGCGGTGCTGGAGCCCAGCCCGTCCCGGCCGGACGTGATCGCGGACGCGGCGGCCAAGTACGGGGCCACCCTGTTCTTCGCCGGCCCGACGTTCTTCGCCAACATGCTGCGGGCCGGCCTGCCCGCCGGCGCGCTGCCCGCGGGCCGGCTGGCGCCCG
>CAXUJF010000250.1:0-8432 GCA_964250865.1 uncultured Streptosporangiaceae bacterium | reverse complement strand
GCCGGGGGGGGGGACGTGGCCCGCGGTGGCCGCGGCGACCAGGGCCGCGCCCGCCTGCCGGACTGCCCGCTCCCGGCGGAGCGTGCGGCGGTGCGAGGCGGCCACGTCCCATAGCCGGGACTGGACCAGCAGGTACAGGATCGCGGAGAACACGGCGATGACCCGCTCTTCGGGGTTGCGGTGCAGGAACGACGAGATGAACAGCACGGTCGGCGCGATCAGGGAGGCCAGCAGTAGCACGGTCAGCCGGACCGGGGAAACTTCCGCCTGCTGGCGGGTCACCGGCGTGGTCAGCTCGGTCATGGACGGGTGCAGGGCGGCCGCGCCCCAGGCCCCGTAGAAGACAGCCCAGCCCAGGTCGACGGCAGTGCCGTTATGGAACGACCCGTACAGCGAGATCAGGCCGAACGACACGTCGGCGGCCAGCGTCGCGACAGCGCCGAGGGTGAGCAGCTGGACGCACCGGGCCTTCCCGGTGCCTGGCGCGAGCAGCCGCGCGATCATGGCCAGGAACAGCACGTCACCGAGCGGGTAGGCGATGGCCACGTTTTTCTGCAACCCGGAGAGGTCCGGGTTGTGCACGTAGGGCAGGATCAGGTAGATCCACGACAGCAGGGCCAGGCCGGCGGTCAGGATCAGCGCGTCGATCAGGCTGCGCCGGTCGTGGTCAGGTGTGCGCCACCAGATGAAGATGCCCAGACCCGCCGCGTACAGCGGATAGCTGCCCAGGTACAGCACGTCCGCGAAAGAGGGAAACGGCAGCTGGACCCCAACCAGCTGCGCGACCAGGAAACTGACCTGCCCAGCCGAGAAACAGGCCAGCCCGCCGGCCAGCAGCAGCCACGGCGCCCGGCGCAACGGCCGGTGGACGGCCACGCCGGTCACGATGGCAGCCACCCCGCTCAGCCCGATCAGGCCCCAGGCCTCCGCGCGCACAGCGGGCAGGCCGTAGTACACCGCGACGAGTGCGGCCATCCAGACCGTGTACCCGCCAATCACATACCGCCGCCATCTCACGGCAATCCCCCTATGCCCATCTTTATAAAGACTGAACACAAACCCCAGGAGCATCGTATTCTTTCCCGTTGTGGTCTTGCGCAGGCACCCGGCGGCGGCCAGGTCTGTCACGTATGTGCTTATTGAGGTTTATTAAACCTTTCGATGCATCTACGCTGCTAGTCCAGGCGATGCATCCTGCCGCGCCCAGCCGCCTGACCGCCGGAAGGTGCAGCCTGCGCTATCCGGGACAACAGATGAAAGCAGCGTTCTTGGCGAGCCCGTATTTCCCGGGTATTTGCCAAGGGACATGTTCTGGCCGCAGGCTCGTTAAGACGCCGTGAAACTGATTCGCAGCCATCACGAATCGATGCCGTCAGGAAGACTTCCTGGCCGGGCCGCCCGCCCGGTGTCCCGGCCGGGCCCACGTAGCGCGGAAGTGGGCGGACGTCACCCTGGGGCCTCGGCCGGAGTAAAGCACACTCGGCTGACGCGGCCAGGGATCTGGCCATTAACGGCTTGCCCGATTCGCCGCCGCCCTCAGCGTCCCAGCGATCGCTGCTGCGGCGGCCTAGACTGCAACATCCGTGCCGACGCAGGGCCTAGCCGACCTGCGCGTGCGCAGAGGCGCTGCCTAGGCTGCCGTACGGGCGGCCTATCTGTCGGCCGTCGCCGAGCAGGACGACGCCCACCAGCCGCGAGGACCTGCCTGTCCGGGCCAATCGGCCACTACTTGCCTTAACTCGACATGTCGCATTACCAGTTAACGTTCGAACTTGTGTTCGGCTTATTTAGCTGGATTTGCGATCATCGTAAGTTATTGCGTAGACTGCACGGCATGACACGGACCCGTGACTTGATCACCGATCTAGTCGACCTGATCCATCCCCTGCCGCAGCCTCCTGACGGTGATGTCGAGCCCGACGCTTGGTCGGCGATGGTCGCCCAGGCGGACGAGGACCGGCAGGCGTTCGAGCAGTCGCTCCGGCTGACCTGGGAGCACGACGACGGCTACGACCCGCTGCTCAGCGAGATCGCCGCCGCGCGGGACGCGGTGCTGGCCGCAGAGGTACGAAGGCGGCTGCTGATCGCTTACAGCCGCGAGTTCATCCGGCCGCGCCCTTACCCGCTCGAAGCTGTGGCCCGGGCCGCCGGCATGTCAGCCTCCGGGATCCGGACCGCCTACGACGAGGACGAGATCGCTCAGGTCACCCGGCTGACCGGGGCAAAGCCCTCCCGCCCGACGGCAGCTCCGTGATCAGGACGTCCAGATCCAGCTGCGGGTGCGACCCTCCATGGCCTGCCCTGGTCGCGCACACGAGCCAGTAGTCATAAATCCGTGCCTGATGTGGCCTGGTCGTATCGATCACGACCGGACGACCCGGCTGCTCAGCCGGACCCGCCCCCGGCTCATCGGTCACTGCGCGAACCCCTTCCGCCGGTCACCACGCCACCGGACAGCCTACGCCGTCAGGATCGCGGGTCTTCATTGGCTTCTTGGCGGGGTTACCTTGACGCAGAAAGGGCTGGGCGTCACCTTGGTCACGGCCGCGATCGAGCGCGCTCCTGGCACTCCGTCCAGCCGGGCAACGCCGTTCAGAACCTTTCACAAGCAGGGGAGATCGCCAATGTCCGCAACCCTTACGCTGGCGCACAATGCGATCGGAGCGGAGGTCCGTCGCGGCACTTACGATGTCGTGCTCGACGGGCAGCGCGTCGGGTCGGTCGAAGTGAACGAGACATTCAAAACGCCAATCGAACCCAGACGTCACACCTTGCAAGTCCGCAGCGGCCGAAACTCCAGCCGAACTAAGACCTTCGACGCTTCCGATGGCGAGATCGTCGCGTTCCGATGCAGCGGAAAAAGCATCCTGCCGATCTTTCTTTTGTCCTTCGCCATCCCCAGCCTGGCCCTCTCGCTCCATCGCGAGTAGGTTCCGGCTCAACCCGCGGCTCCCCGGCGTGGTTACCCGCGCCGCTATTGATACCGGTCGTCGCCCTGCCTCCGGCCCCTTCTCCCCCACCGCTACTCGTCTCAGCCCAAATGCGGACGGCTTGCTCGCCGAGTACCTCGAGCACCGCCCAAGCGCCGACGACGTCGGCGAGCCCGGACCGGCGTTCCGCTAACTGGGCCGGATCGGCCGCTGACGCTCGGCCTACCTGGACCCGTCGTACTGCGACGCCTGCAGGGTGTACAGCTCGGCGTACTGGCCGCCGAGCGCCATCAGGCCGGCGTGCGTGCCCTGCTCGGTGACCCGGCCACCGGCCAGCACGTAGATCCGGTCCGCCTGCCGGACGCTGGCCAGCCGGTGCGTGATGATCAGTACGCCGCGGCCCGCAGCGTGCCCGCGGATGGAGGAGAACAGCGCGTACTCGGCCCGTGCGTCCAGCGCCGCGGTTGGTTCGTCCATGATCAGCAGTGGAGCCGAGCGGTAGAAGCCGCGCGCCGCGGCGATCCGCTGCCACTGGCCACCGGACAGCTCGGCGCCGTCCTTGAACTGCCGGTCGAGTAGCGTGTCGTAACCGTGCGGCAGGGTCTCGATCACCGTGTCCGCCCCCGCTGCGGCGGCCGCGGCCGTGAGCGGGTCCGGGTCTGCGTCGCGCCCCATGGCGATGTTGTGCCGCACGGTCAACGGCCAGTTCGCGTGGTCCTGGGCGATCACGGCGATCATCTCCCGCAGTGACTCGGGATCGACGTCGGTGGTCGCGGTCTGATCCCAGGACACGGTGCCGCGGTCCGGCTGGTACAGGCCGGCCAGCACCTTGGCCAGCGTGGTCTTGCCCGAGCCGTTCTCGCCGACCAGCGCGACCACTTCGCCGCGCCGCAGTTCGATACTGACGTCGTTCAGGGCGGGTGCGGGCGCCTCCGGATAACTGAAGGTGACCCCGGTTACGGTGATCTGCTCAAAGCCTGCTGGTGCGGGACGAGGCTGAGGCGGGGGTATCCGCGCAGCCGCGGCTTGGCAGAACTCGAGGTAGTCGGAGAAGTACAGCCCTTCCTCGTAACACTGGTTCACCGCGAACAGCAGCGTGGTCAGCGAGGCCTGGGCCGACCGGATGGCCAGCACCGCGGTTCCCGCAGCCGCCAGCGGCAGCGCGCCGGCCACGAGCAGAAGACCGAGGGCGGTGTAGACCACGGCGGTGGCCACGCCGCCCGCGATGTTGGCCACAACCCGGGTGAGCGCCTGGCTGCGGGCGGCCCGCAGCTCGGCGTCCCGCGCGTAGGCCGCCAGCCGGGCGACCCGGGCAAGCAGGAAGGTGCGCAGCGTGAAGGAACGAAGTTCCGCGGCCGTGCGCCGTTCCGCCAGCAGATCCGACAGGATCCATTTCCGCCGGTGGCTGTCAGCGAGGGCGAACCGGGTCACGTAGCCGATCCGCGCCGCGCGCACCGCCGCCCAGGCTCCGGGCAGCTCGGCGAGTATCAGCAGGGCCAGCAGGATCGGCTGCAGCAACCCGACCACGGCGGCCGCCGAGACGATCCCGGTCGCTCCGGTCACGCAGTCCAGCACATTGCTGACGACCTGCGATGCCGAGAACAGGCCCCGGTCCCGCGCGCGCAGCATCGCGTCCTGGAAAGCGGCGTCATCGAAGGCGGGCAGTTCCACCCGGCTGGTCAGGTCCAGCAGCCGGATTTCCACCACCCGGTCGACCTGCGCCCGTAGCCGGCCCTGGGCCCAGCCCGCCGCCACCTGCAGTCCTGATCGCAGCGCCACCGCCGCGGCCACCAGCACCAGCGAGGGAAGTGCGGCCCGGACCCGGTGCGGGGTCGGCCCGGCGGCGAACAGCGCCTGCAGCACCCCGCTCGTCGCGAACAGGGCATACCCGGTGAATACGCCGGAGGCCAGATTCAGCGCGATCGCAGCGGCGATGTCCCTGCGGCTGGCTTCCCAGCCCAGCCGCACCGCCTGGCCGACAATCCCGGGGAACCGCCGGGCCATCGCGCGGAACCCGATCGAGGACATCCGCTCGTCGAAGGCCCGCCAATAGGAAGCGGAAAGCTCTGCCGTGAGCTCATCAGCCTGCTCACCGGCCGTTGCGTCGGGCTGGCGCTGCCGGGGCATGATCCGCACCGTGGACCACTCCTCCCGCCCACCGCCACACGTTCAGTATGTGAGCGCGTCCATACCGAGGGCAACCCAATATGCCGTACGTCGATACCCGCCGCTGGCGCCCCGCCGTGGGCTCAGCGGTCGAACACCGACCAGCAGATGTCGTTCCGCAGCCGCTGGTCGTCCAGTACGAGCTCGCGAATCGCCTCCGGAAGCGGGTTACGCTGCCACTGGCATTCAAGTCGCCCGGCGGCCTCGCCCTGGCCGGCCGGCGCGGCGGCCCGCACGGCCTTGATCGCGTAGGCGGCCGCGCCGAGTTCGTGCGCGGCGACGTGGGCGACGGCCCCGGCCTGGCCCGCGGCGTAGGCGGCATGCCGGGCCGGCCCACGCAGGTCTCTGGCTGCGCCCATGGCGTGTCCGCCGGCCGCGCGAGCCTGCATCATCCCGGCCTCGCCACGTACCCAGGCGCGGGCGTAATCGATTGCCTGGCGCGGCCGTGTGTCCTCCGGCTGAGCCGACTCGAACAGGTCAAGGACGTGCTCTGCGCACGAGGCCGCCCACAGCGCCAGGAGCTGGTGGTCCGGATCGGTGAGGGTCCCGCCGCGGCGGATGGTCACCAAGCGAGGGTCCCGGACCTTCGGGAGGATCACGGCCACCACTCCCCTGGCTCGCCTCGGGCGTTATGTCGTATTTGCCGATATCAGCTCTGGTCCGGGTCACGGCCCCGCCGCATGTGGCGCAGGCACAGCGGCGCGACGGCGACCATCAGCAGAGTAAGGCCGCACAGCGCGAGCAGCTCCGGGTAGTCACCGTAACCGCGGAAGCGGAACACAACATGGTCGGTGCCCTGGGGGACGTTGACCGCGACGAGCGCTGGCGCCACCATCTGGGTCGGTTCCTGGCGGCCGTTCACGGTGGCGGTCCACCCGGGGTCGTACGAGGCGCTGAGCACGACGACCCCGGCACGCTGCAGCTGCACCGTCGCTGCGGCCTGCCCGTCAGCCAGGTCGGCGTGTTCCGTGCTGACCGTACCGGCCGAGAATCCGCGCGGCACCGTTGGCAGCTGGCCAGCACCGTCACGGTCAGCGCCGTAGCTGACGCCGAGGTAGACGCCGTCCGCGGCCAGGCCGGAGTGCAGCAGCGGAATACTCCGGGTGCCGACGTTGGTCCGGTTTGCCGGAAGGGTTCCGGCGATCTGGCCGGCCTGGATGTAGCCGCCGCTGTTGAGCGTCCACAGCCAGTAGGGGCCGGAGCGCAGGGTCAGCCGCGCGGGTACTGGCGGCTTGTTTCCGGCGGGCAGGATGAGGTAGCGGATCCCGAACAGCCGGTAATCGGAGGGATCCTGGCCGTCGAAGAAATACTCCGGGTCGGTCATCAGCGACGCCGTGCGCAGCGTGTAGCCGACCTCGTCGACGTCGCGGCTCTCCAGGTACTTGACCATGGGCACCGACCCGACGGTGAAGCCCTGGCCCCAGTTCGACGGCAGCCCCGCGTAGGTCCGCCCTCCCCCGTCGCGTTCGATCACCGCGATGAGCCGGTCAACGTCGGCGCCCTCGGTGTCGTCCGCGTGCCGCTGGGCCGTGATTGCGGCCCCGTCGTGGCGGTCGTAGGTGCCGAGCTGGAGCCACGCGGGCGTGAGCACCGCGATCGCCGCCACCAGCACCGCCGCCGGGGTCAGGGCGGACGGCCAGCGCGAGGCCCGGGCTTCGACCAGCCAGATGCAGCGCGTGGCCAGCCAGGCCGCTCCCCGGCCGGCCAGCAGCAGCGCACAGAGCTGGACGCCCATCATGAAGCGGCGGAAGAACAGGTCGGCGCCGCCCGGGATCACGTTGAGCAGCGACCCGAACGTCGTCCGGCCGAACGCGAACAGCAGGCATACCGCGAGCGCGGCCAGCAGGGCGCGGCCGTCGGCGTCCGAGGACCAGGCCAGCCAGGCCATGACGAGCCCGAGGGCCGCGAACGCGGTGATAACGGGCAGCCGGCCGTGGTCCAGCAGCTGTCCTGTGACCAGCCAGTCGAGGACCTGACGGGCGCCGTAGCCGTTGACCAGCCCGCTCCCCTGCAACGGCTCGTTGACGGCGGCCCACTTGCGCTGGGACACGAGCGGGACGATGACCCAGGCCGACGCAAGCAGTGAACCGCCGAGCAGGAGCGCCGCCCGCCGCAACCGGGTTCCGAGCGGCCGCCCCGCCATCAGCGGCCAGATGAGCAGCACCGCGAGCGCGAGATAACCGGTCTCGAAGTGCAGCGCGACGGTGAGCGCGGTCAGCAGCACCGCTCGGAGGTAGCCGCGCCCGTCGCGGATTGCCCGCCAGCTCCAGCCCCAGGCCAGCGGCAGCGTCCACGAGGCCCACAGCTGCGTCCAGACCCCGAACCCCGTCGGCAGGTAGGCGTGCTGCTCGTAGCCGACCCCCGTGATGCTGACCAGGAACGGAGCCAGCGCGGCTGAGGCGGCCGCGGCCGGGCGGCCCGCCCCGAACGCGCGGGCCGACAGGTAGACGCTGACCGGCCACAGCGACAAGAGCAGGTACAGCGACCAGCGGAACGCCACGTCCGGGCCGGCGGCCAGCCCCACCAGCCCGGTCACCATCGCGGGCAGGCTCTGGCAGTGCAGGAACTGCGGCGACCCCTCCCCCAGGAACGGGAACCAGCTCGACAGCGGCAGGTGCCCGGCGCGCAGCTGCGCCGTCGCGAACCGCACCATCTGCGCGTGCAGCGAGCTGTCGTTCAGGTACGTGACCTGGAGCGTGAGCGCCCGCAGGCTGACCAGGTTCCATCCGATCGCGGCCGCGACCAGCAGCCACGGCCACCGGGCGCCGGCGGGCGCCGGCGCCCTCACCAGATCATCCGGCGCCCGTGTTGCCCGCGCCGCTTTGACGCACGCTCTTGTAGTACACGCAGCTGCTCAGATGCACGGTGCCAGCGCCTGTGTTGCCCGAGGGAATAACCTGCGTGCCATCTTGGCCCAGGAGAACCTTCACCGGCGGCCCCGCCGGCGTATTCACACCCCCCAGCGGTGTACATTCCACCGGGCCACTGGCGGTTGCCGCCCCAGGCTGTGTACTGACCATGATCTGCTCGTCGATTCCCATTGCGGCGAGCTTGCGGTCCGCGCTGAGGACCCATGGCTGCGTGGACTCGTTGACGTTGACCTCCACCAACACCGAGCCGTCATGCTGGCGGGTCACGGCAAGCGCCGGTGTGCTGGTCGCCGCGGTCAGGCCGAGCGTGAGCGCCGTACCGACCCCGGCCAGCGCGAGCGTGCTGCCGGCCAGGACGCGCGGACGCCGCAGGAGAGCGGTCCGGCCCCGGTCGGGGCGGCCGGCGGGGGGCAGCGTCGCCCCCGGCGGCGGCGCGCGCGTCCGCCGCCACCTCCACCACGTGGCC
>CAXUJF010000249.1:7659-8432 GCA_964250865.1 uncultured Streptosporangiaceae bacterium | reverse complement strand
GCCGGGGGGGGCCCGGGTGGGGTGGGCGGGGGCCGCCTGGGGTGTGGGGTGGTCAGCGGACGCGGTGCCAGCCGGTGAGGGCGGGCGGGTAGGTGCTCCAGTTGGCGTCGTTGGCGTAGATGTTCTGGTCGGTGCCGAGCCCGGCCGTGACGGTGTACGGGACCGAGTTGATCACCTGGGTGGTCGCGCCCAGTCCCGAGGTCAGCCGGCCGCCCATGGTGTGCCAGGCCGGGGTGATGGCCGGGAACCCGCTGGGGGCGGGGAACCGGTTGCAGTAGCCGACGTTGCCGGTGCCGCGGGCGAAGGCCGCCAGCGCCGCCGGATGCCCGCTGGACGCGCTGATCGCGGTCAGCGCCGGGGTGGCCGTGGTCCGGCCGCCGGCTGGCTGGAAGCCGGTCTGGCCTTCCCATTCGAGGTACAGCTCCCCGTTGGTGCCCACGGCCAGCAGGTAGGGGCTGGGGCCGGCACTGAGGTAGGCCACGGCGGGGCTGGTGCCGGCCAGCAATGCGCCGCCGACGTGGATCCAGCCGGCCCAGCCCGAGGATCGGTCATGGTCGTTTACCCACCCCGCCCCGGCGGCACCCCGGGCATAGGCCGCGTACGCGGCGGCGCCCGCGTCGGTGGTGCCGATGAAGCTCACCGCCGGCGGGGCGGTCACGTTGCCGCCCAGGGACCGCCAGGGGCTGCACGAGCCGGACAAGGTACAAGATGCCGTCCACACCTGGTTGTCGGTCCCGCGGCCCCCCCCCCCCCCCGGGGGGCCCGCCCCGCGC
>CAXUJF010000249.1:0-7604 GCA_964250865.1 uncultured Streptosporangiaceae bacterium | reverse complement strand
TCTGGCCGGTGGTCAGGTTCTTCATCCACACTGAACGATCGGGGGCGGTGTAGAACAGGTAGGCGGTGGATCCCACCGCCGCCGTAGCGGGGGTCAGGCCGGGTGCGGACGGCGAGGGTGCCGCCGCTCCTGCCGGGCCGGCGGTCAGCACCGCCGTGGTGCCCGCACCGGCCAGCGCGGCGGTCAGGCCGGCGGCCGCCAGCACAGCTCGCATCCGCGGATGGCTCAGCCGTCCCGATCCCCGCCATGGCCTGCGGGCAGATGGTGTGATCATCGTTGTCTCCTCCCGTGTCACGCGGCCCCCGGCCGTACCCGAAAGGCAACTGTCCGTGCCGAATGCCCGGCCAGGCAAGGGGACAGCTCCCCATCCCGCCGCCGGCCAGGCCGCGGCACCGTTGCTTTATCGGGTGCGCCCAGCTCGCATCACGGCCGCACGCCCGGGCCGGACACGGCCGTGTGACGCAGGATCGCCACGTCGGAGCTGAACTGGAGCTGTGCGTGGCGGTCCTGGGTGGTCGGGCCATAGTCGGCTTCGGTGAACCCCATGAGGGTGTAGGTGTGCGGATTGAGGATGAGTTCAGAGATGGTGTAGGACCCGGGGCCGTCCGTGACCTTGAGGGTGAACGCCGGGCCGGTCCGCCCGGCCAGGTCGGTGACGTGCCGATTGACGGTGACGCCGGGTATGTCAGCGAGCGCGAGGTACAGGCGCGCAGCCACGGCGTGCGGCAGCATATAGCCGTCCAGCAGCGCGAAGATTCCCCGGAAGGCGGCGCTGGCCGTGCTAGCACCCGCCATGGCGGTGTAGTTCTTGGCGATATAGGTGACGACGGCGGCTGGATCACGGGGCAGGCGGCCGAGGTCCGCGTATCTGACCGGCATGGGCGGCCCACCTGTTTCAATCAGCTTTCCACGATAAATCGTCGCGTTGCGAGTGCCGTCGGCGGTGAACCAGGCCTCATCCTTCTTGATTGCGGAAGTGCACGGGACGGCCGCTGGGTGCTGCCCGGGCTTGACGCAGTAGATCGAATGCCCCAGCGCACGGTCGAGCAGTTGCGAGTAGATCCACTGGCCGGGCGAGACGGCGGGCTGGGCGGCGGCGGCCGCGGCGGCGCGGGTGGCGAGCAGATCGGCGGCGCTCGCGCTGGCGGGCGGTTTGGCGCCGCCCAGCGGAATGGTCGCCGCGCCGAGCAGACCGCCTGTCAGGGCCAGCGTCAGGCCGCCCGCGATGGCCAGGCGCGATCGGACGGGGATGCGGCGCATCCGCGTAGGTGTTCTGGCCAGTGGCGTGGGGCCGCGTGCCCCGGTCTGCTTACCGCCGGGGGCGCGGAGGGCAGCCAGGAACCTGTCCTCCGCCCGCGCGGAGACGACCGGCGGGACCTCGGCCCGCAGCCGGGACAGCAGTTCGATCTCATTCATGACTTTCCTCCTCCATCAGGGCGGATGGGTCGATGCCCCCGAGCGCCCGGCGGAGCCTGGTTCGCGCGCGGTGCACCCTCGACCGCACGGTGCCCACCGGGACGTCGAGGGCCGCGGCTGCCTGCTCGTAGCTGAGGTCCGCCCATACGATCAGCAAAAGCGCATCGCGGTACGCGGCCGGGAGAGCGGCCAGCGCCGCAGCGAGCCGCTTGCCCGCGCGCGCCGCGCTCACCGCGCCATCCACCTGATCGGTGAACGGCTCCGTCACAGGATCACGGCCCGTGCGCGCCAGCGCGCGGTACATCCGGATCTCCGTCCTGCGGCGGCTGCCGGTGAGGTTGGTGGCGATGCCGTACAGCCACGGCCGCGCGTCGGCTCGCGCCAGGTCGTAGGCCTCCCGCTGGCCGAAGGCGGCCAGAAAGGTCTCCGCCACCACGTCCTCGGCCTCGGTGGCACCGATCCGGCGGGTCACATAACGCTGGATCCCTGGTGCGTACTTGCGGAAAAGGACCGCGAACTCCTCAGGGTCATGCCGAGACCGCCGGATGACCTCAGCGTCATCGGAGTCACCGCTGCGAGCGGCGCCGCCGGCGCCATTGCCGCTGGCGGCCGATGCCGATGTCACTGTGGCCGGTTGGCGCTCTGAGGCCATCGGCGCGGCTCCTCTCAACTCTGGAACTGACACCTGTTATTGGCTTGCACCGCCCGCCGGGTTCCCATCGTTTGTGAATTCCGTGAAGCCGCGCAGCGCTACCGTGCCATGCTGACTCATCGCGGACAGGCAGAAGACCGGTGCGCACCCTGCTTCGGGTACGCCGTCAGGTGCGGCCGGAGAACGAGCACCGAGCTGTCGGTACCGCACATGCGGCGCGACAGGTGAGCTTGATCTGCGCAGCACAGCGGGGGCGCTCGGTGGGTTGTTGCCTACACCAAGTAGTTACCGCACCGGCGGCCGAGGCTGACCCGGAAGCTCCCTGGCCTGCTCCACCGCGCGGACTGAAAGCGCAGGTTGCTTAAATTTCTGCGGGCCAGATGAATTCATCTCGCCGTGCCTGCCTCCGTATGGCGACGGAACCAGTCGCTCGCACTCGCGAGCCAGCTCAGAGAACCACGGGGGCATCCACTATGAGCATCATGTTCGACGCGGTCGACCTCGACCAGATCCCCAGCGATGCGTCGGTCGTCGCGGGCTACGTCAACGGGAACTATGTCACGTTCAGGCAGCTGAGCGCGAGGTTCCCGAACGCGCATCACCTATCCATCGCCGTGACCGCCGAGGCCGACGCCGACGCGCTGGACGTGGAGCCGGGGGACGCTGGCCCCGGCCAGGTTCCGGCCTGGTACCAGCGGCAGAAGGCCCGCGGGGTGGCGCGGCCGGTGATCTACGCATCGGTGAGCCTCATGACGACGGGCATACTGCCAGGGCTGAAGCAGGCCGGCATTGCCCGGTCTGACGTGCGCCTGTGGTCCGCGCACTACACCTACGCCGAGCACCTGTGCGGTCCCGGTAGCTGCGGGGAGATGGCCGTCCAGGCCGACGCTACCCAGTGGACCGACCGGGCCCAGGGGCGCAACCTGGATCAGTCGGTGCTGGCCGCTGACTTCTTCGGGGCGCCGCCAAGGCCAACCGCGGTGTTCACCTCGGCCGGCCAGGCCAGCCTGGCCGACCTGGCCAAGAACACGCTGCACAACGGGGTGGCGACCATCCTGGGGCTGACCGCGGAGCGCTCGCCCGGGGCGATGTTCACCGAGCGGATGGCGACCTACCTCAACGGGGTGTTCGCCGCCGACAAGGAAAAGGTGCCGGCGCGCATCACCGTGTACCACCCGAACGGCAACGGGGCCGCGCCGTTCAACAGCCACGGGGACCAGACCCTGCTGGGACTTTCGCTGGCGTTCAAGTGCCAGCCGTCGGCGATCGTTCAGCTCACCGCGGAGAAATCACCCGGCGCCATGTTCAGCGGGGGCATGGCCCAGTACCTGGATGACGTTTTCGGCCGGTCGGCCACCAAGGTGCCCGAGGGGATCCACCTGTTCTACGAGAAGTGAAGATTCCCCGTAAGGGGTAAGCGTTCAGGCGCCGCGGCTACGCAGAACCAGCCGCGGCGCTTCAACGTCCAGAGCAGAATGAACAGGCCCGGGGTTCCGATCTGTCCAAGCGGCGGGGTCCGGTTTGGGAGACCATCGGCAGCAGGGAGTGATGCTGATGACCTCGAGCAACCCGATGACGGCGTGGCAGGTGCTGAGACCGCTGATGGACCTGGTGACCCCGATGGCGCTGAGGGTCGCTGCGACCCTGCGGCTCGCGGACTTCATGCCCGATGATGGCATCGGCGAGGGCACCGCCCTCGGCGAACTGGCCGAACGCGCCGGAGCCGACCCGGAGGCGCTGGCCCGCATGCTGCGCCATCTGGTCCAGCACGGAGTGTTCACCGAGCCGCGTCCGGGACAGTTCGCGGCCAACCAGGCCGCCGCGCTGCTGCGCACCGGCCAGCCGGGTGCGGTGTGGCTGGATCTGGATGGTTTCGGCGGCCGGATGGACCTGGCTTTCACCGGCCTGGCCCACACCGTGCGTACCGGCGAGCCGGCCTGGGAGCAGGTCTTCGGCCAGCCGTTCTGGGCCTACCTGGACGCCAACCCCGCGATCAGCGCATCCTTCGATGCGACCATGGCCGTGGACGCCGGAAGCGCCCCGGTGGCCGACGGCTACGACTGGACCACGGTGCGGCACGTGGCCGACATCGGCGGCGGGACCGGGACCCTCATCGCCGAGGTGCTGCGGCGCAACCCGCAGCTGCGCGGCACGCTGGCCGACCTGCCCGAAACAGCGGCCCGCGCTCGGCAGTACCTGGCCGAGGTCGGCTTGGACGGCCGGTGCGAGGTCGTCGGCCAGAGCTTCTTCGACCCGCTGCCGCCCGGACCGGATGTCTACCTGCTCAACCGCGTCATCCATGACTGGGACGACGACGCCGCAACCGCGATCCTGCGCCGCTGCGCCGAAGCGGCGGGCCGCACCGGCCGGGTGCTGGTCGTCGAATCACACGGCACCGCCGACGGTGACTCCGCCGCGTTCGCCGAGATGAACCTGCGCATGCTCGTCCTGGCTGGTGGCCGCGAGCGCACGATCAACGGCTACTCAGCCCTCGCCGCCGAGGCCGGCCTCCAGGTCACGGCGGTGCACGACATCACCGAACGTCACATGATCATCGAGTGCGTCCCCCGGTGACCCGAGCGGCTGCGCGGCCTAGCGATGCGACTTGACCGTGTACCAGGCGTAGGCGTCGTGGCCGTCGTGACGGCGGACTTCGTACCTGACCTTGTAGTTGCCGGTACGGGTGGCCTTGATCGGCCACAGGTCCCAGTGGGTGGACGGGGCGTAGCCGACCTCGTGGAAGATCCGGGCGCCGGTGGGGCTGTAGACGCTGGTGGTGAACCAGCGGGAGCCGCCGGACGCCGGCTGGAACCAGTTGCCGACGGTGAACGTGTGGCCGACTCTGACCGAGGTACCCGGGTAGTTGATCAGTACCTCAGCCGAAGCCGGCGCGGCCGGCAGCACAGCGGCGCCGATCCCGGTACAGGCCAGGCTGGCCACACTGGCGGCAGCCAGTTTCGCCTTGAGACGCTTCATCGCGCTCCCCACTCCGTCGAAGGTGTCCGCCAGTAAAGACGCCGGACGCACGGAGCGGGTTGACGCCTACTTCGAGTAATTGCCGGGCGGCGGCGTCAGAGCCAGCCGCGGCGCTTGAACGTGGACAGGAGGATGATCACGGCCAGCGCCTCGGTGCCCAGGCCGATGCCGAAGAACGCCTGCCACGACCCGATCGAGTTGACCAGCCAGGCGAAGTTCTGGCCGAAGAACCCGGTCAGGTAGGACAGCGGCAGGAAGATCGTGGCCATGATGGTCAGCTGCTTCATGACGTCGTTCTGCCGGTTCGACATCTGCGACGTGTAGGCGTCCATCGAGCTGGACAGCAGGTCCCGGTGGCTGTCCACCAAATCGTTGACCTTGATCAGGTGGTCGTACAGGTCGCGGAAGTATGGCTCGTTCTCCTGGGTCATGCCGGGCACGTCCACCCGCTGGGACAGCAGCGCGTTGAGCATGTCCCGCTCCGGGGCCACCACCTTGCGCACGTCGGTCAGCCACCGTTTGAGCGCGAACAGCGACTCCAGCTGCTCCCGCTGCGGCTTGACCATCACCTCTTCCTGGATCGCGTCGACCTTGTCGTCGAACGAGACCAGCATCGGGAAGAGGCTGTCCACCAGGCTGTCCAGCACGTGATGCAGCACGACGACCCGGGCGGCCAGCCCGGTGTGATGGCGGGCCATCGCGGTCCGGGCGCCCTCGAATGTGTCACAAGGCTCCCGGTGCAGCGTGACCAGGAAGTTATCGCCAAGGAAGAGATGAACCTCGATCAGTGGGCTGCCCACCGAGTTGGCCCCGAAGAACACGATCGAGACGAAACGCTCGTAGTCCTCGATTTTCGGTCGCTGGCCGAACTCGGCAGCATCCTCGACCGCCAGCGGGTGGATGCTGAACACGTCCCGCAGCAGGGCGAGGCTCTCGTCGCTGGAGTCGTGCAGATCCAGCCAGAGGATCTCGTCGTTGTGCAGTGCCTGCTCGACGTCATCTGGCTTGACGTCGTCGTCGGTCGTCCCGTCGATGCGAATCAGATGCCCGTTCACAAAAACATGCTCCCAGATAGGATGACCGTTCGATGATCGAGCCGTTTAGTGTGCCCGTCGCCGTCCGCGGCTACGAACTCGACGTCAACGGGCATCTCAACTGGGCCAACTACCTGCACTACGCCGAGCACGCCCGGTGGGAGTGCCTGCGGGCCGCGGGCCTGACCTACCCGGTCCTGGACGGTGCCGGGCTGGGGCCGGTGAACCTGGAGGCCAACGTCCGGTTCCTGCGCGAGCTGCGCGACGGCGAGGAGATCACGGTCAGCTGCGAGTTCCAGTGGGGCAATAGCAAGACGTTCCGGGTCCGCCAGGAGTTCACCCGCGATGGCGGCCACGGTGAGCTGGCCGCCGAGGTGACCACGGTCAGCGGCGTGATCGACCAGCAGACGCGGCGGCTGGTGCCGGATCCGGCCGGGCGGCTGCGCTCGCTGGCCACCGCTCCCGGCGTGATGGGCCTATAGGAACCCATCGGGAGACCTCTTGGGCGAAGGCTCGGTGTCGAGGGCCTGTGACTCAGGCCTGCAGCGTGACTTCGTAGGTTTCCAGGTGCTGTGCCGTGAGTCCCGCCGTCGCTGGATTGTCCTGTTCCCGGATACCGGACGGCCCGGCCCCGGCGGTGACTGCGTCCATCTGCTCGCGGGTCTCCCACAGCGAGATGATGATCACCTTGCCGGTCTCGGCGCCGGTGAGCAGGTAATAGCCCTTGAACCCGGGCAGCTGGCGGGCGCCGGGCAACTGCTGCTCGGCCAGGTGGATGGTGCCGTCGAATCCCTCGGCCCCGGTCTGGGCTGTGATCACGCGCGCGAACATCGCTCTCCCTCGGGTTTGCGGCGGAGGCTGCTCAGGCTATCCGCGGCCTCAGGCCTGCTCTGGCACGAGCGAGTCCAGTTCGGCCTGCATGGCGTCCAGCTGGGAGCGGGTCGCGCCGAGTTCCTCGGCCAGGAACCCGGTCTCGTCCTCGTCCTCGGGGGCCAGCGCCTGCAGCTGGGTCAGCTCAGCCAGCACGGCCGTCATGGCCGCGACCCCGGCCCGGCCCGCTGCGGCGTCACCCTCACGGTCCGCGCGGACGCCGGAGAATTCCACCCACGCGGCTGTCCGCAGGCAGCGGACCCGGCTGACCACGTCACCGAGCTCCGCGTACAGCTCCGCGGCCTGCCGGGCCTGCCCGGCCGCCTCCCGCGGCCGGCCAGGCTGAGCGCCGATGGCGTCGGCCAGCAGCAGCCGGAGCCCAGCGATCTGCCGGGGCGGCAGCAGGGTGCCCCCCTGGCCCAGTGACTCCCGGGCCAGTTGCTCCGCGGCCGCGATGTCGCCGGAGGCCAGGGCGAGCTGGGCCAGCCGGCTCCCGGCGCGGGCGGCGTTCCACGGCTCACCGGTGCCGAGGTAGAGCCGCCGGGCGGTCTCCAGGTGGGCGCGGGCCTGCTCCGGCGCCCCGCCCCACCGGGCCAGCTGGGCCAGCAGGTCGTGGTAGTTGGCCGCGTACCGGGGCACCCCCAGCCGCTCGGCCG
>CAXUJF010000248.1:0-8435 GCA_964250865.1 uncultured Streptosporangiaceae bacterium | reverse complement strand
TCGCAGCAGCCCCTCGAAGCTCAGCAACCCCCCACGTCACCTCAGCCGCGCAGGTCATACCAAGGCCGGGAGGCCCTGACCCGGGACTGGCGCGCCCCGTTCCCCATCCGGGTGCGCTTGACCCTGTCCGTGCACGGGCGCGGCGGTGGTGACCCCACCTACCGGATCGACCCGGTGGGGGCGGTCTGGCGCACGTCGCTGACCCCGGAGGGCCCGGCCACCCTGCGCGTGCTCCCCGAACGCGGCCAGGACGTCGCGGCCGCGGCCTGGGGCCCAGGGGCGGCCTGGCTGCTGGACACGCTGCCGGAGATGCTCGGTGCCGCCGACCTGCGAGCTGGCTTCGACCCGGATCCCCACCCGCTGGTCCACCAGCTGGCCGCCCGGCACAACGGCTTGCGCATCGGCCGGAGCCAGCGGGTGATGGAAGCTCTGGTCCCCGCGGTGCTGGAGCAGAAGGTGGTCAGCATCGAGGCCCACCGGGCCTGGCGCATCCTGCTGACCAAGTTCGGCAGTCTCGCCCCGGGTCCGGCGCCGCGCGGCATGCGGGTGTTTCCCCCGCCCCGGGTCTGGGCCCGGATCCCGTCCTGGGAGTGGCACGCGGCCGGCGTGGAGATGGTCCGGGCCCGCACCATCGGCCGGGCCTGCGGGGTGGCCGGGCGCCTGGAGGAGATCATCGCCCTCGATGCCGCCGAGGCCAGCCGCCGAATGCAGCTGCTGCCCGGCATCGGCGTGTGGACCGCGGCCGAGACCCTGCAGCGCGCCTTCGGCGACCCGGATGCGGTCTCCGTCGGCGACTACAACCTGCCCAAGGCCGTCGGCTGGGCACTGGCCGGCCGGCGCGTCGACGACGAGGGCATGCTCGAGCTGCTCGCCCCCTTCGCCGGCCACCGCTACCGGGTCACCCGCCTGATCGAGCTCAGCGGCCTCCGGCCGCCCCGGCGCGGCCCCCGCATGTCCGTCCGCGACTACCGCCACTTCTGACGCTGCTCGCCCGGCTTGGCGCCACCTGACCGGGCCCACACCCGACTGCCGCAACAGCTCTCTACGGGACGGAGCCGCCCTGTTCGGGCTGGGGGAGCGGACCGGTGCCGCGCGGGTAGTCGGGGCCGTCGTACTCGCCCCAGGCCCGCTGCACGGTGCGGATGGACGGGTCGGTGTCGTCGATCCTGGATTCCTGGTAAAGGTCCGGCTCGAGGTAAATCACATGGGCGATGGGCAGGACCTTACGAACCCGGCTCTCGGCCGCGTCGATGCCGCGCACGATGGCCTCCGCCGAGTCGCTGGCCCGGATCGCGATCTTAGCCGCGACCAGCAGCGAGTCTGGGCCCATGTGCACCGTGCGCATGTGGATGACCCGCTCCACCTCGGGGCCGGCCTGCAGCGCCTCCACGATGGTCTTCTCCGCCTCGTCGCTGGCCGCCTCGCCGATGAGCAGGCTCGTGGTCTCCCGGGCCACCACGACTGCGACGAAAGCCAGCAGTAGGCCGATGGCCACCGAGCCGCCGCCGTCCCAGCGCGAGTTGCCGGTGAGCACGGACAGGCCGACACCGATGAACGCGAACAGCAGCCCGAGCAGGGCCGCCGTGTCCTCCAGCAGCGTCACGATCAGGTCAGGCTCCTTGATCCTCCTGATGAAGGTGAACCAGCTGCGCCCGCGCCGGAGCTTGCTCGACTCCTTGACCGAGACCCGCAGCGACGAGCCCTCCAGCACCGCCGATATGGCCAGCACGCCGAACGCGATCCACGGCGTGGTCAGCGGCTCGGGCTTCATGATCTTGTGGATGCCGTCGTAGACGGAGTACGCGCCGCCGACCGCGAACAGCACCACCGACACCAGGAAGCCGTAGAGGTAGCGCTCACGGCCGTAGCCGAACGGGTGCTCCTCGGTCTCCGCGCGTGACGCGCGGCTCCGGCCCACCAGCAGCAGGACCTGGTCGCTGCAGTCCGCCAGCGAGTGCACGAACTCGGCCAGCAGCGAAGCCGAGCCGGTGAGCAGGAACGCGATCAGCTTGATGATGGCGATGCCGATGTTGGCGCCCAGGGCAGCCAGGACCGCGAGCAGGCTGCCGGACCGCTTCTCTTTCTTGGCCGGCTGGGCCGCCTGCTCACCGGGCCGGTCGATGGCGGTGGCGGCGCGGGCGCCTTCGCGCGGCTGATCGTGAGTCTTGATGCCCGCTTCCTTCCCAGCTCGGGCCTAGGAAATCCGTTCCTTCAGATCCTGGATGATTTCGATCGGCGTCGGATCCACACCGGTGGCAATGCCCAGGTAGACGGTGGCGTAATCGATGAGAGGCACCACACTGGCGAACCGCTGCAGCGGGTGCTCCCCGGTCATCGGCAGCTCGGTGACCCGGATCCCCCGCGCGGTGGCCAGCTCAGCCGACGCCTGGCGCCGCCGGGCCACCTGCGGGTGCTCGGCCAGGTCGGCCAGCAGCACCAGCCGCTGCGGGAAACCGGAACTGGCCTCCAGCGTGGTCCCCGGCGCGAACGGGCCGTCGAACGCCACCACCTGATTGTGGTTGGCCTCCGGCAGCTCCCCGGGGATGCCCGGGTACTTGGCGTTCTCGTTGAGCTGGGCCGCGAAGCGCTTGGCCGCCACCGCGGCCAGCGGTGAGCTGCCCCAGATCACCGGCAGCGTGCCCATCAGGTCCAGGGCCATCGACTTGCCCGGGTTGACGAACGACTCGCTGGTCGGGCGGCACTGGAACGCGATCTCCTCCAGGGCGGCGGCGACGCCCTCGTACACGTCCTCGCCCACCTCGACCAGGCCGATCTGCTCGGCCACGACGATCAGCGGGATCGTCAGGGCCCACAGCGTCGACCGGGGCATCCCGGCCGAGACCACCGGAATGAAGGGCGCCCGGGCCTGGGTGGCTATGTCGGCCAGCGGCGACCCGGCCGCGCCCACGCCGACCAGGTGACAGCCGCGGCGGACCGCCTCGGTCGCCGCGCCCAGCGTCTCCTCGGTCGACCCGGAGCAGGACACCGCGATGACCAGATCGGTCGCGCCGACCCAGCCGGGCAGCTGATATCCGTGCGAGGTGATGATCTGGGTGGCGTTACTGGTGCCGCAGACGGCCGCGAGCACGTCGCCCGCGATGCCGGAGCCACCCATCCCCGCCACCACGATGGCCCGGGGCCGGTCGCCCCCGGTGACCGGGGACAGGTCGACCTCGGCGCAGGTCCGCACGGCCGACCGGACCTGGGCCGCGGACGACGCCACCTGGCGGAGCATGCCGCCGGGATCGGCCGCCTCGACCAGGCCGGCATCGTCGAGCCGGTCCGAGGCGAACTCGTCCGCCAGCCCGTCGTCATCCAGTCCGTCGTCATCCAGTCCGGTCAGGTCACCGCCGGAAGTCATGCCCCCACTCCGGGGCGGCGGCCCTCGTCGACCAGCAGGACCGGGATGTCGTCGCGTACCGGGTAGGCCAGGCCGCACTCGGTGTTGGTGCACACCAGCTCGCTGGCCTCGTCGTCGGCCTGCAGAGTCGAGTGGCAGTTGGGGCAGGCCAGAATGTCCAGCAGCCAGTTGTCGAGCTTCATGCCGTCTCTCCTATCGTTCCCGGCCCGGGGTGCCGCGGACCAGCCCCAGCACCTCGTCCCGCAGTGATTCCATGGTGGCCTGGTCGGCCGCTTCGACGTTGAGCCGCAGCAGCGGCTCGGTGTTGGACGGCCGGAGGTTGAACCACCAGTCGGGGGCCTGCACGGTCAGCCCGTCCAGGTCATCGCTGGTCACCCCCGGACGGGAGGCGTAGATCTCGTGGACCTGGGCGGTGATGGCCGCCTGGTCGCTGACTTCACTGTTGATCTCGCCGCTGGCGGCGTAGCGGGCGTACCGGGCCAGCAGCTCCGACAGCGGGCCGTCCTGGTGTCCCAGCGCGGCCAGCACGTGCAGCGCGGCCAGCATGCCGCTGTCGGCGAACCAGAAGTCACGGAAGTAGAAGTGGCCCGAATGCTCGCCGCCGAAGATCGCGCCGGTCCGGGCCATCTCGGCCTTGATGAACGAGTGCCCCACCCGGGTGCGCACCGGGGTGCCGCCGGACTCGGCGATGATTTCCGGCACCGCGCGTGAGGTGATCAGGTTGTGGATGACCGTGGCACCGGGCTCACCGGCCAGTTCGCGGCGGGCGATCAGCGCGGTCAGCACCGACGGGGACACGATCTCGCCCCGCTCGTCCACCACGAAGCAGCGGTCGGCGTCGCCGTCGAAGGCCAGCCCGATGTCGGCTCCGGTCTCGGTGACCTTGCGCTGCAGGTCGCGCAAGTTGTCCGGGTCGATCGGGTTGGCTTCGTGGTTCGGGAACGAGCCGTCCAGCTCGAAGTACATCGGCACCAGATCGATGGGCAGGCCCTCGAACACGGTGGGCACGGTGTGCCCGGCCATGCCGTTGCCCGCGTCCACCACGACCTTCAGCGGCCGGATACTGGACACGTCGACCAGCTTCTTCAGGTGCTCGGCGTACCCGGTGAGCAGGTCCTGCGACACGATGTGGCCGGCCGCTGCGGTGCCGTCCGGCACACCCGCCGCCACCATCTCGCGCAACTCGGTCAGCCCCGTCTCCTGGCCGACCGGCTTGGCCCCGGACCGGCACAGCTTGATGCCGTTGTAGCGGGCCGGGTTGTGGCTGGCGGTGATCATTGCGCCGGGGATGCCGAGGACACCGCTGGCGTAGTAGAGCATGTCGGTGGAGCCGAGACCAGCCGCTATGACCTCAGCGCCCTGCGCTGTCGCGCCCCGGCCGAAAGCCCCGGCCAGTGGCGCGGAGGACGTCCGCATGTCGTGGACCGTCACCAGCTGGCGCGCGCCGGTCAGCCGGGCGAAGGCGGCACCCACCGCTTCGGCCACGTGTTCGTCCAGGTCATCGGGTACGACACCACGGATGTCGTACGCCTTGAAAATCTCCGCCAACTCACCCACCCATTGAGGCCATGCGCCCCCGGCGGCGGCGCCCGGCCTCAGAGCCTACCGGTTGCGCCCAGGGTTAAGTTGTGGGCTGGCGCCCGGCGGTCTCGGTCGGCGGCTTCGGCTCGCCCGGGGCCGAACGCACCATCCTCAGGTGGCGACGCCGGCCCACCTCCACGCCCTGCCCGACCGGCTCGGTTCCCGGCGGACGCTGGCGCTGCTGCTGGGAAACCTCCCGCACCGCGTTGGCTACGGCCTCCAGGTCGTCCACGCTCTGCTGCACGGGGTCACCGGGCAGCCGGACCACGTCCCAGCCGCGGGGCACGGTCAGCCGCTCAGCGTGCTTGGCGCACAGGTCGTAGCAGTGCGGCTCGACGTAGGCGGCCAGCGGCCCCAGCACCGCGGTGGAGTCGCGGTAGACGTACGTGAGCGTGTAGACGGGGGGCTGCCTGCATGCGGTGCGCGAGCAGCAACGCGAACTCACCGACCCACCTCACTCACGTGATCATCTTCACCGGCGGCCTCCCGGCCCCCGGAAGCGGGCCAGGCGCACGGACCCGGTACACCCGTTGACGGTAGCTGGCCGGGGTCGGTAACGCCACCACCCGGGGCACTCTTCACGATCGTGTCTTCGCGGTCGGACCGCGCTGGGGATACGCTCGGTAACTGTGCAGGCCGATCAGAAGAATTCCGGCGCTGAACGGCGGCGCGTCCGGCGCCGGGACCGGCACGGGCGCGGCCTGCGGGGCCGGCTCGTACCGACCGACGTCCCGCTCTACCGCAGCCGGGCCCAGCAGTTCGATGACCTGGTCCTGGACGCGGTGGCCCGGCTGGAGCCGCGCTGGGAAGCCGAGCTGTCCGGCATCGAGTTCGCGGTCCAGGAAGTGCCGGACGAAGAGCTCCAGGGCGATGACCTGGTGCCGGTGCCGCTGGCCCGGATCGACCCCGGCGAGGCCGATCCGAGCGCGCAGGGCGGGGCCCAATCGCCCCGGATCGTGCTCTACCGGCGGCCGCTGCTGGCCCGGGCCGAAGACGAGGAAGAGCTGAGTGAGCTGATCTTCGACGTGGTCGTCGAAGAGGTCGCCGAGCTACTGGGTCTGGACCCGGACGCGATAGATCCCGGCTACGCCGACGGGACCTGACTCACATCGCCTCACGCTTCAGACGGCGGCGCTCGCGCTCGGACATGCCGCCCCAGATGCCAAACCGCTCGTCGTTCTCGAGCGCGTACTCCAGGCACTCGGCCCGGACGTCACAGCTGCGGCAGACTTTCTTGGCTTCCCGGGTCGAGCCGCCCTTCTCCGGGAAGAACGCCTCGGGATCGGTCTGGGCGCAAAGCGCCTGATCTTGCCAGCCAATCTCCTCGGCGTCATCGTCTGAGCACTCCACATCGTGCTCTAGCTCTAGTAGTTGGACGATGACCTCGGACAACACGCACCTCCTACCCCGCGACGGGGGCCCCCGGGATCACGCCTCCCCGGGGCGGCGTGAACTACAACAGTGAAATTACACGCGCGTGTCTTGCTTCGAGTCAAGCCCGGTAGGTGATATTGGCCGCACTAATCTTCCGTGTTGAGCGATAAGTTCCCGAAGACTGCTGCCTATCCGTTGCCGGGCTGTTAACCAACAGCACTTGCATAATTACGCAGAGTAATATTCAGCCGGTTGCAGGCCGTCTGCGGGAAGGCGGGTCGCGGTCCCAGCCGGGCCGCCGGCCTGCCAGACTTGAACCATGCGCATTACCGTGCTGGCCGGCGGCGTCGGCGCCTCGCGTTTCCTGCGTGGCCTGAAGGTCGCCGCCCCAGACGCCGACATCACCGTGGTCGGGAACACCGGCGACGACATCACCCTGTTCGGGTTGCGGGTCTGCCCGGACCTGGACACGGTGATGTACACGCTCGGTGACGGAATCAACGAGAGCCAGGGCTGGGGCCGGACCGGTGAGACCTTCGAGATCCGGGACGAGCTGGCCGCGTACGGCGTCGGCCCGGACTGGTTCACTCTCGGTGACCGGGACTTCGCCACCCACATCGTGCGCACCCAGCTGCTGACCGAGGGCCGCCCGCTGTCCGCCGTGACCGAGGTGCTGTGCCAGCGCTGGCAGCCCGGGGTCCGGCTGCTGCCGATGTCCGACGACCAGATCGAGACGCACGTGCTGATCGACGAGGGTGACGGGCCGCGCTACGTGCACTTCCAGGAGTGGTGGGTGCGGATGCACGCCGCGGTGCCCGCGACCGCGATCGTGGCCGTCGGGGCGGCCGAGGCCCAGCCCGCGCCCGGTGTGCTGGAGGCGATCGCCGCGGCCGACGTGGTGGTGTTCCCGCCGTCCAACCCGGTGGTGAGCGTCGGCACGATCCTGTCCGTGCCCGGCATCCGGGAGGCGGTGGCGGCCAAGACCGCGGTGGCGGTCTCACCGATCATCGGCGGCGCCCCGGTGCGCGGCATGGCCGACGCCTGCCTGACCGCGATCGGCGTGCCCACCACCGCCGTAGCGGTCGGCGCGCACTACGGGGCCGGCCTGATCGACGGCTGGCTGGTCGACGACCAGGACAAGGAGGCCGCCGCCGACCCCGTGCTGGCCGGGATCGAGGTGCGGGTGCTGCCGCTGTACATGCGGGACCTGGCCAGCACGGCCGAGATCGCCCGGGCCGCGCTGGACCTGGCCGCGGAGCTGTCGTCGTGACCGCGCCCGAGAGCAGCGTCCCCGAGATCACGGTACGGGGCGTCACCGGGCTGCCGGAGGTCGCCGCGGGCGCGGACCTGGGCGCGCTGATCGCCGACGCCGTGGGCGACCTGCGCGACGGCGACATCGTGGTCGTCACCTCCAAGATCGTCAGCAAGGCCGAGGGCCGCACGGTCCAGCAGGACCGGGAGGCCGCGATCGACGCCGAGACGGTCCGGGTGGTGGCCCGGCGCGGCGACGCGCGGATCGTGGAGACCCGGCACGGGCTCGTGCTCGCCGCCGCCGGGGTGGACGCCTCCAATACCCCGGCGGGCACCGTGGTGCTGCTACCCGAGGACCCGGATGAGTCCGCGCGGCGGCTGCGCAAGGCCCTGCGCGCCCGGCCCGGGGCCCGGGTCGGGGTCGTGGTCACCGACACGCTCGGCCGGGCCTGGCGGGTGGGCCAGACCGACACCGCCATCGGCGCGGCCGGGGTCCTCCCGGCGATCGACTACCGCGGCACCGAGGACAGCTTCGGCAACTCGCTCGAGGTCACGCTGGCCGCGGTGGCTGACGAGGTCGCGGCGGCCGGGGACCTGGTCAAGCGCAAGGCCCGGGGGGTCCCGGTCGCGGTCGTGCGCGGGCTGGCCGACCTGGTCACCGACGAGGACGGCCCGGGCGCGGCCGCGCTGATCCGCAACTCGGCCGAGGACATGTTCCGGTACGGCGCGGCCGAAGTGCCGCTCGCGCGCCAGCGCCACCAGGTAGGCAAGCTGTTTGAGGACCATGCTTCACCCGCGCTGCAGCGGAGAAGAAAACCTTCGCCCGGCTTGCGTGACCAGCGAAGTCGGTCGGATGAGGAGCTTGGGA
>CAXUJF010000247.1:0-8466 GCA_964250865.1 uncultured Streptosporangiaceae bacterium | reverse complement strand
GGGATTGCTGGGGCTGGGGTGGCGGCGATCGTGCACACGCACGCTCCGGCCGCGACCGCGTTGTCGGCGCTGGTCGATGAGGTGCCGGCCATCCACTACCAGGTGGCGTCGTTCGGCGGCCCGGTGGCGGTGGCGCCGTACGCGACCTACGGCACTGACGAGCTCGCGGCCAACGTGGTCACCGCGCTGGCCGGGCGCTCGGCCTGCCTGATGGCCAACCACGGCGCGGTCACCACCGGGCCGGACCTGGCCACGGCGCTCACCCGGGCCCGGGCCTTGGAGTGGGTCTGCGACGTGTACCTGCGCGCGGCCGCAGCGGGCCGGCCCCGGCTGCTGCCGCCCGGGGAGGTCGAGGCCGTGGTGCGTAAGCTGTCCGGCTACGGCCAGCGTCCGCCGGCCTGACCGATTTAGGCAAGGGGGTCAGTCGTGGACCGGTCGAGGCTCGAGTCGTTCAGCGACGGCGTGTTCTCCGTCGCCATCACGCTGCTGGCGCTGGACCTGACCGTCGCGGGCCCGGGCGGCGGCCATACGCTGCTGTGGAAACTCGGGCACCACTGGCCGGCCTTCGTGGCCTACCTGATCAGCTTCTTCGGCATCGGCATCATCTGGGTCAACCACCACGCGCTGATGAACAACGTGGTGGCCGTCACCCGGCCGCTGCTGTACATCAACCTCCTCCTGCTGGCCGTGGTGGTGGCTATCCCGTTCACCACCTCCACCGTGGCCGACTACCTGACGGCCGGCGGTCATGACCTGCACCCTCAGGACCCGCACGTGGCGGCGGCCCTGTACGCCGGGATCTTCGAGCTGATGGGGCTGGCCTTCTCGCTCGTCTTCGAGTGGATGCTGCGGCACGACGAGTGCCTGCGCGACCCGCTGCCCGCCGCGGCCAAGAACCGCGCCCGGCTGCGCTTCTACATCGGCCAGATCCCGTACCTGATCGCCATCGGCGTGGCCTTCCTGAGCGCCTGGGTCTCGGTGGCCATCGTCGGGGTGGTGGCCGTCTACTACATCTTCGAACGGACCATGCCGTTGCCGTCCGTGCCGCGCCGGTCAGCCAGGTGAGGTCCGGTCAGCAGCGTTCCAGGCCGGCCAGCAGGGTGGCGGCGATCGCGGTGGCGTGTTCGGCGGCCGCGTCCGGGTCGGGCGGCAGCTGGGCGAAGCAGCGCAAAAAGGCGTACTGAAAGCAGGAGCCGAGCAGCAGGGACGCGGCGGCGTCGCAGTCGGCACCTGGGCGGATGCGGCCGCGGCCCTGTTCCAGGCGCAGGTAGCGGGCCAGCGCTTCCACGGGGTACTGCGGGCCGGCGCCCTGGCGGGTGACCGCGGCGTGGTGCGCGGTCAGCAGTTCCGGCTCGGAGAAGACCGACGCGCTGATCGGGAAGCTGGCCTCGTAAAAGGCGATCGCGCCCCGGGCGGTGGCGGTCAGCCGGCTGGCCAGGCTTTCGCTGGCGGCCGTGTTGGCGTCGGTGTGCCCGTTGGTGTCGGCGCTGGCCTGTGTGTCGGCGTCGATGGCGGCGGACAGGGCGCTGAGGGTCGAGCCCAGGCTGGGCAGGCGTTCCTTGAGCACGGCCAGGAACAGGTCGGTCTTGTCCTGGAAGTGCTTGTACAGGGTGGCTTCTGAGTAACCGGCGGCGCGGGCGATCTCCTTGGTCGTGGTGCGGGCGAAGCCGCGCGTCCGCATTACGTGGGCGGCCGCGTCGAGGATGCGGTCTCGGGTGTCTGGCATGCGCCGCCTTAAGGCATTGACAGGTTAGTGAGTGCTTACCCATCATAGGGGTTAGTGAGCATTCACTCACCGGATTGGCGGGTCGGGTGGCCCGGCGGGCCGGGTGTCCGGGCAGTTTGAGCGGCAGACGGGAGAGTTCGATGAGGGTGACGGTGTTCGGGGCGACGGGTGGAGTCGGGTCCGAGGTGGTGCGGCAGGGGCTGGCGGCCGGGCACGACGTGGTGGCCGTGGTGCGGGACCCGGCCCGGCTCACGGTGCCGGCCGGGCCGGGGCTGGGCGTGGTCACGGCCGACGTGATGGACTCGGCGCAGATCGGGCCCGCGGTCAAGGGATCCGGCGCGGTGGTGTCGGCGCTGGGGCCACGGAAGGGCGGGCCACCCGCGGTGCTGACCGACGGAGTGCGGAGCATCCTGACCGCCATGGCGGACACCGGGGTGCGGCGGCTGGTCGCGGTCAGCGCAAGCGGGGCCTTCACCGAGCCGAGCGATCCGTTCGTGACCCGGGTGATAGCCAAGCCGTTGTTGCAGCGCATCCTGCGCGACGCGATGGCCGACACCCGGCGGATGGAGGGTGAGATCTGGGCCAGCGCCACCGACTGGACGCTGATGCGCCCGCCGCAGCTGACCAACCGGCCGGGCCGCGGTCGTTACCGCCGCATGATCGACAGCAACGTGGGGAGGAGCATCGCACGGGCCGACGTGGCCGACGCGATCCTGGCCGCCCTGGCCGACCCGGCGACCATCGGCCACACGGTGGGCATCGAGTACTGACTGGGGCCCTCGGCTCAGAAGCCCAGCGTGGCATACGTGAAACATAGTGTGACCAGGCGTTATACAGCTCGGCATATCGGCAAGACCGGGTAAATGATCATTACTGGCGAGGCACCCGAATCCGCTTGCGCTTATATCTCTCGAACTTCTTTCCCGCTCCAGTAACCCAAACAGGGCTTAACGGCGTCATTTACATAGTCGGAACGCCCGCCAGGGGTGGGAGCGCAGAGGGGGCGCTAGTGGCGATCGACCATTGTCAATGTCATGACTGTGGTGAGCAAAATCGGGCTGCAGCATCTTTCTGCCGTAATTGCGGAGCGCGCCTGGATAACCAGAATTCAGTGACGCAGCAAGAGCTCGGGCCATCAAGGTCCAAGCTTCCAGATGAAGCCGAACTTTCGGAATCGGGTCGACCAGTCCAGGACGTCGGTCTCTTAACGCAGAATATGGCCCCTCGGCCTTGGGACGCCGGCTTCGCCGAACCGGCATCCAGGCCGTCCAGCCAGGATTTTGGTTCGCCGGGTCGCGGCGCTGGTGAGCGGCCGGAACGCGCCCACGGACCGGACCGGCAGTGGGACCAGGATCAGGAGCGAGCCGACCGTAAGGCAGCGGAACGGACTGCCCGGGCGGCAGGGATGGCTCCGCTGTCACGTCGGCCGTGGACGCTGACGTTGCTCGCGGTGCTGGTCGTGCTCGGTGTTGGCGCGCTGGCCGGCTGGCAGACGCAGTGGCCCGGGGTCATTTTCGGCGTGCAGAAAACTGCGGCGATCAAGCCGGCCCCGACGGGACAAGCCTCGTCGCAGGTACAGGCGAGCACACCCGATTCCGTCACGCCAAGTGGCGGGACGGCAGTGGTACCGCAGGTCCCGGCATCAGGCTCGGCCAGCAGTAACCCCAGCGATCCAGCCTCGGTGGTGAATGCATACTTCGCTGCCATCAACTCGGGGGACTACGCCACCGCCTGGACGCTGGGCGGACGCAGCACCGGGGCCTCGTACTCGGAATTCATCTCGGGCTTCGCCACTACCAATGACGACACTGTGACAGTCCTGTCCGCCTCGGGGGACGTGGTCACCGCGCAACTCGTCGCCCAGCAGGACGACGGCAGCACCAAGACCTTCGAAGGCACGTACACCGTCAGCGGCGGGGTCATCACCTCCTTCGACGTCAAGCAGACCGGCTGAGACCGGCTACCCCGAAGCCAATAGGAAGGATTTACGGCCGTGAACTGCTACAACTGCGGCGCGGCGACCGAGCCGACGCAGAAGTTCTGCGAGACGTGCGGAGCCAAGGTAACCACGGAGCACTCAGGTGCTCCCCGGTGGGCCGAGGACCAGCCTGCCGAGGCTGGCGGCGGTCCACTCAACGGCGGTAACTGGCCTGCGAGCCAGCCGCAGCCGATAGGTCAGCCGCCCGCAGGGCCGCAGGGCACCGGGCCGCCCGTGGCCGGCCCCCCGGTCGCTGGGCAGGGTGGGACGCTGCCCGGCTCGCCGATCCGGCTTGGCGACGGGGAACAGGTGCTGCGCCAGTACCGGGCCGTGCAGCTGCGCACCCGCAAACGCGGCGAGGGCACGCTATACGTGACCGACGCCCGCATCGTGTTCTACGCCCGGGCCCAGGGTCGGGGCACCCAACGAGCCAGCGCACTGGTTCAGCAGACCCGGCTGCAGGACGTCTGCGGACTGCAGGCCTTCGTCAGCCGCCGCACCAGCGTCATGCTCATCGTGTTCACCGCGTTTATGGTCTTGTTCGCGCTCGGTTCGCTGGCCACGGGAGCACTCCCGTTCTTCTTCGTGTGGGCGGTGATGGCCGGGATCGGGCTGGCCGTGATCTTCGGCGGCGGCGCCGAGCGGGGCCGGGCTGGCGTGAAGATTCAGTCTCAACAGGCTCAGGAAGCCTTCGGCTTCGGCTCGTTCGAGAACCAGCGCAGCCGGCTTGAGACCCTGCTGACCCTGTTCATCTTCCCGTTGCTGCTGCTCCTGCGGGCCCAGAACGCCTTCGACGTAACGTTGGGGCGGCCCGGCGAGGACACCGACCTGCTCATCGCCGAACTCGGAGCCCTCGTCCTCGACCTGCAGAACCGGGGTGAAACGTCCGCGGCCTACTGGGCCGTTCCGGTCGCCCGCTCGGAAAGCGCTGCGGGAGCGCCCGCGGGGGCCGCTCCCGGCCGCGCCCTCGGTTAGCCGGGGGGGACCGTGCACGAAAACGCGCGGGTCACGCTGTTGGAAGGCGAGACCGTCCACCCAGGTCAGCCGACCCGCGACGCGTATGGACTGGGGCAGGGGCCGCCGCTTGGCCAGATCCAGGGTCACGTCGAGAGCCTGTACTTCGACGCGGACCTGCTGAGCAGGCACGTACTCTTCCTCGGCGGTATCGGGACCGGCAAGACCAATGCGATGCTCCAGCTGGTGTCGACCCTGCGCCGAGAGGCCGGGCCGGACGACGTGTTCGTTATCTTCGACACCAAGGGCGACTTCCTGGCTGATTTCTACCGGCCCGGGGACGCCGTGCTGGCCAGCGAGCCGGCCTCGATACCCGGCGGCGTGACCTGGAATCTGTTCCGCGACCTGCTCGGTCAGGATCCGGCCGAGCGGCGGGACGAGATCTACGAGATAGCGTCGACTGTGTTCAGCGAGGAGATGTCCCAGGCCAGCAACAACTACTTTTTCGCGGCGGCGGCCCGGGACATATTCGCCGCCGTAACCGAATGCCTCCTGTCCGACCGGTCAGGCAGCTCACACAAAGAACTGCGGGAAAGACTGGAAAGGTCACCCGACGAGATCCTGGAGATGCTGCTCACGCAGCCGGAACTGGCGGGCACGGCCCGGTATCTCGAAGGCGGCCAAACGTCCAAATCGGTACTCGCCTTTTTGCAGCAGACGCTGAACAAGTCGTTTTCCGGTGCGTTCCGGACGGCAGGTGAGTTCTCGGTGCGCCAGTTCGTCCGGACCAAACGGGCGCGGGCCCTGTTCATCGAGTACGACATTGCCCGTGGCAGCCGGCTGTCGCCCATCTACCGAATCCTGATCGACCTGGCCATCAAGGAAGCACTCGGGCTCGGGCGCCAGCGGGCCCCGGGCAACGTGTTCTTCGTGCTGGACGAGTTCGCGCTGCTGCCCGAACTGGCTCACATCACGGCGGCCGTCAACTTCGGCCGCAGCCTGGGGCTCAAGTTCCTGGCCGGCACCCAGAACGTCAACCAGGTACTACACGCCTATCCAGGCGGGGCCGGCGAGACCATCCTTTCCGGATTCGGCACCGTGTTCGCGTTCCGGCTGATGGACGGGGTGAGCCGCCAGCTGGTCCGGGACAGGTTCGGAGCCAACCGCAAGCAGATCCGGACGTTCGATGCGGTGCGGGCCCAGGGCGTCCATCAGCTGGTGGTGGAGGGCAACGTCATCGAGGACTGGATGCTGTCTGGTCTGCGTCGAGGCGAGTGCATCGTGGCCTTGCCGGAGGGGCCGCCATTCGGGTTCCAGTTCCGCAAGTTCGCGCCGGCCGACGGCCGTCGCGGCCCGGCCTGAGCGTCCTCAGAACCCGGCCTCAGCTTCAGGTTCGTCGGCCTCGGCCTCAATGGCCGCCTCGGGTGCGGAAAGCTGGGCGGTGGGCTCGGCAAGCTCGGCCAGGTGGTAGACCACGACCACCTGAGCGGCCTCGCGCACCCACTCGGACACGTTCTGTTCCAGCTGGTGCGGGCCCACGCTGAGCACGGCCCCGAGGGCCACGGTCCCGAGCAGAGCCGGAACCTTCTTCAGCTCCTGGCGGGCCCGATGACGGAAAGCGGGGGCGGATTTCTGTATACGGCCCGCCGCGAGACAGACTTGCGACTGCAAGCTCTGCACGCGGAGCTGGGCCGTGCCGTACAGCTCATCCCGCGTGAATTGGCGATTGCGCCGGGCCAGGGCCGCGACACCCGCCCGGGCCTGCTCCAGCTGGGCCAGGTCGATGTCGATTCCGTACTGCCCGATCCGCTGCAGCGCATCAGTGAAGACCGGACCGAGGAACTCCGCGAACTGAGCGGGGGTGGGGACGGAGGCGGAGAGCAACCGATCGCGCTTCGGCCGCGTGCGCTCGAACCAGCCGCTGGCCAGCCAGTCCAGGAGCAGGTCGCAGGCCTCGGTACAGCTTTGGGCCAGCAACCGGTCCTGCTCTGGGACCGGGAGCTTACTGTCCGCCGAGGTTTTGAGTACGGCGTCGAGAACGTCGGCCTGGACCGCGGCCACCCGGGCTACCGTCACGCTGGCCATGTCCCTCCCCGCTCTCGGTCACCCGTTGGTGTGACGCGCAGGCGGTCGCAAGCGTTGTCATACAGTGAGCCGCATGGCATGGCTGGTCGGTACGTCGGGGTGGCAGTACCGGGACTGGCGCGGCGTGCTGTACCCGGCCGGGGTACCGCAGCGGCTGTGGCTGGAGCAGTACGCGGAGCAGTTCGCGACGGTGGAGAACAACAACTCGTTCTACCGGCTGCCGACCCGGGAGATGTTCGCGGCGTGGGCCGAGCGGACGCCGGACGGGTTCGTGATGACGGTCAAGGCCAGCCGCTACCTGACCCACATCCGGCGGCTCAAGGACCCGGCCGAGCCGGTCCAGCGCCTGCTCGACGCGGCCACCGGGCTCGGCGGGAGGCTGGGGCCGATCCTGCTGCAGCTTCCGCCCACGTGGAAGGGCGATCCGGGACTGCTGGACGACTGCCTGGCCGAGTTCGGGCGGCGCGGGCCCCGCGGGCTCCGGGTGGCGGTGGAGATGCGGCACGAATCCTGCTGGACCGACGAGATCCGGGACGTCCTGACCAACCGGGGGGCGGCGCTGGTGTGGACGGACCGGCACGAGTCCCCGCAGGAGCCGCAGTGGCGGACCGCCGACTGGGGTTACCTGCGGCTGCACGAGGGCGCGGCCGAGCCGTGGCCGCGCTACCGGCCGGCCGGGCTGCGGGCCTGGGTCAAGCGCCTGGCCGACGGCTGGCCAGAAGGTGTTAGCTCAACCAGGGCCGACGTGTACGTGTACTTCAACAACGACCCGGGTGGGGCGGCGATCCACGATGCGGTGGGCCTCGCGGCCGCAGCCCGTAAGGCGGGGCACACGGTGAGCCGGACACCTGGTGAGGTGCCGGTGACGGCTGGAGACTGAGGGTCGCGTGTGGCGGCCGAGATTGGGCGGTTGGGCCGGGCCGGTTGGTGAGCCGGGTGGTCAGGGCTGGGCGGTGAGCCAGCGTTCCATCCGGGACAGGAGTTCCTCGGTGTCGACCGGCTTGGTCACATAGTCGCTGGCCCCGGCGCCCAGGCTCTTCTCCCGGTCGCCGGGCATGGCCCGGGCGGTGACGGCGATGATCGGCAGCGCGGCGAAGGCGGGCATCCGGCGGATGGCGGCCATGGTGGCGTAGCCGTCCATCTCCGGCATCATCACGTCCATCAGGATCAGGTCCACGTCCGGCTCGGCCGCCAGCACGGCGATGCCCTCGCGACCGTCGGAAGCCCGCAGCACGGTGACCCCGTGCTCCTCCAGCGAGCTGGTGATGGCGTACACGTTGCGGATGTCGTCGTCGACGACCAGGACCTTCTTGCCCGCCAGGCCCTGATGCTGGGCCACCGGCGGCGCCGGGCGGGCGATCGGGTGCGGACCGGTCCGGCTGACCAGGTCATCGGCCTGACCGGTGGGCGCGGCCGACAGATACAGTGCGATGCGCTCGCGCAGGTCGTCCAGGGACGTCAGCAGCTCTACCGGCCGCTCCCCCACCTCCGGGCCGGCCAGCTGATGCTCGGCCAGCTGATATCGGGCCAGCCGGGCCTGGGCCCCGGCCTGGTCGTCCCGGGTGTGGGCCAGCACGGGCAGGCCGGACAGGACCGGCTCGGCCCGGAGCTGGTCCAGGAACGTGAACGCGGCCGCGCCGGGCAGGCCCAGGTCGAGCACCACGCACTGGTGCGGCGCCGAGCGGAGCTGTTCCAGCGCCTCGTCCGGGCGGGTGACGGTCTG
>CAXUJF010000246.1:0-8487 GCA_964250865.1 uncultured Streptosporangiaceae bacterium | reverse complement strand
CCCCAGCATCCTGGCGGAGCCCACTGGTTCCCCGACACCATCACCGTCACCGTGCCGTTCAGCCACCCCGCTTGACCAGACCCCCGCCCGACCAGACCCGCCGGGAGAGGCGGCCGCCCAGGCCCCCGGGCCAGCCGCTACGGCAGGCAGGAGCCGGGGAAACCGCGGCCCGGGTGCAGTTCGACGCTGAAGATGCCGGCCCGCACGCCGGGGTCGTCGTCCATGATGCGGCGGGTCGTTTCGAGATCGGCATCGAAGACGCCGTAGCCGGCGATGCCGCTGTCATCGGCGATGGGCAGCACGACCGACAACAGGCCCGCATCGACCAGGGCCATGTTGCGCCGTCCGTGTTCCCACACCACGGCGTCGCAGGCGGGCCGGGCGAAGGCGGCCGTGGTGTGCAGGACCAGGACGGTGTAGGGCCTGGCCTTGGCCACCCGGGCCCGCATCTCGTCATCGGTGATGGTGGGCAGCGCCTCGGTCAGCCCGGCGCCACCACGAGGCCGCTCGGCCGCCGCGGCGAAGCCGGCCAGGCTCCAGCCTGAGCCGACCGCGTCGCGCATGCCTTCCCATCCGTCACCGTGCCGGTCGAGGTGCCGGTGGGTCAGCACGACCCGGGTGCGGCCGGGCCGGAGCTCGGTGAAGGTGATCTCGACCTCGCTGGCCCGCTCCGGGTCGTTCTCGATCTGCCACTGCAGGTTGATGTCCCAGCTGAAACAGACCCGGACCGGCGGTTCGTAGACCAGGACCCGGGCCCACCGGCACTCACTGCCATCGGTGCCGCGGTCGATGATGTGACCGCCGACGTAGGGCTCGAAGACCATCTCGGCCAAGGGGGCCTGCAGGATGTGCTTGTCGTCGTCCCACCAGGTACCGATCTCCTCGGTGAAGACGCGGAAGGCGTGCTCGGCGCTGGCATCGATCTCGACTGCGGTGCTGACCGAGGTGGGGCTGGCCGATGTAAGGCCGGGCGGTGTGGGATTGTGCGGCGTGGTCACTGCGCTTCTCCAGGGGGCATCTCGGCGGTACGGCGGAAGGCCTCGAGCGAGCGGTTCCAGAACGCGTCGAAGTAGCTGCTTAGCAGTTCGAGAGCCGCCGGGTCCACCGTGTACACCCGGCGGGTGCCGGCGGGTGTGTCGTCGACCAGGCCGACCGACTTCATCAGCTGCAGGTGCTGCGAGACCGCGGACCGGGTCACGGGGAGGTCCTGGGCGAGTTCGGTTGCGGTGGCCGGGGTCTCGAGCAGCCGCTCGAGGATCGTGACGCGCATCGGCTCGCCGAGCACTTCGATGAGAGACCTTGCGTTAGTCATGGCTTGCGTAAGCTATCACTGTCACACCGGTCTTGTCGACGGCACGGCCTCGTCACCCGGCTGGGCGCAGATTCTCACCAATTACTGATAATGACTATATTATTGACCAGAAAAGTAGCAGTTGATTACTCGGTAAACCTGCGAAGCTACATAAAGTCACATCGCGATGAAGAGTACCGGCCTCCCCGCGGCCGTAGCCGGGGAGGCCGGTGTCATTGCCGAGCCATGGCGAGCCGGTTAGCCGCCGAACTTGTCCGGGTCGGGGCCGGTGCGCTGGTCCTTGTTCAGCGCGCTGATCTCGGCCACGTCGCCGTCGGCCAGCTCGAAATCGAAGATGTCGAAGTTCTCCCTGACCCGGGACGGGGTCACCGACTTCGGGAAGATGATGTCGCCGCGCTGGATGTGCCAGCGCAGTATGACCTGGGCCGGGGTCTTGCCGACCCGCTGGGCGATCGAGACGATGGTCGGGTCTTCGAGCTCCAGGCCCTGCCCGATGGGCGACCAGGCCTCAACGGCGATCCCGTGCTCGGCGCAGAACCCGCGCACCTCGTCCTGGGTCAGGTACGGGTGCACCTCGATCTGGTTGACCGCCGGGGGGACTTCGGTGTTCTCGTGCAGGCGGCGCAGGTGGTGCGGCTGGAAGTTGGACACGCCGATCGAGCGGGCTCGCCCGTCGCGGTAGAACTCCTCCAGCGCCTTCCAGGTCGACACGAAGTCGCCGTCGTATCGCGTGGGCAGCGGCCAGTGGATGAGGAACAGGTCGACGTAGTCGAACCCGAGCTCCTGGAGCGAGAGCTCGAAGGCCAGCCGCGCGTCCTCGGGAAGATGGGCGTCGTTGGAGAGCTTGCTGGTCACGAAGATGTCGGCCCGGTCAAGGCCGGATTTCGCGACCGCCTCGCCGACTTCTCTTTCGTTGCCGTACATCTCGGCCGTGTCGATGTGCCGGTAACCGGCCTGCAGGGCGGTGCGGACCGCCTCCGCGGTGTCCTTGGGCTCGATCTGGAACACACCGAAGCCGAGCTGCGGGATGGACCGGCCGTTGTTCAGGGTGATCTGCGGTACTGCGGTCAAAACGGGAACTCTCCTCCGGAGACGGGGATGCGTCGTATTCGTTATCTGCATCCCTGCCCAGAGCGAGCCACTTCATCCATGACCAGGACGGCGGTCAGATCGCCGGCCATGGAAGCTCCGGCGCCGCGGCCCGGGCCCGCCGGGGTGATCGCTCATGCTCCGGTCCTGGTCACTCCGCCGTCGACGTGGAGGATCTGGCCGGTGATGAAATCGGCCTGATCAGAGACCAGGAAGCCGAGCGCGTGACCCAGATCGGCCGGAACCGAGGGACGTTTGATCGTCTGCAGGGCCATCAGCCGGCTCAGCACGTCGTCCGCGGACGGCCCGTTGGTCCTGGTCCGGCCCAGGAACCCCTCGGTCGCCACCACACCGGGGGCGATCGCGTTGACCGTGATCCCGCTCTGGCCCAGCTCGTTGGCCAGCGCCCGGGTCAGCGCGTGCACGCTCCCCTTGCTGGTCAGGTAGGCCAGGTCGCGGACCTGCAGCAGCGTGTTGCCGGAGCCGGTGTTGACGATCCGGCCCCAGCCCGCCGCCTTCATACCGGGCGCGAACGCCTGGGCCAACAGCAGCGCCGCCTCGACGTTGACCGCCTGGACCCGGCGCCACAGCTCGATGGTCATACCGCCGAGGTCGGCCGCCGGGAAGATCGCGGCGTTGTTGACCAGGATGTCGCAGCGGCCGAACCGCCGCAGGACGGTGTCCGCGACCGCGGCGATCTGACCGGGCTGGCTGACGTCGCAGACCAGGCCCAGTTTCTCGCCGTCGCCGGGGAGGCCCTGGAGGCTGGCGGCCGGGTCGTTGATGTCGACCGCCACCACGTGGGCGCCGTCCGCGGCGAGCTGCTGGCAGTAGGCGTGGCCGATGCCGCGGGCGGCCCCGGTGACCAGTGCGGTCTTACCGGCGAGAGTCATCGGCCCGTCCGTCCGGGGCGAACGTGAGCCCGAGCTGGGCGGCGAGCCCGAAGTAGTCCTCCAGGTGCCAGGTCGCCGCGATCCGGCCGCCGGTCAAGCGGTGGAAGTCCGCCGCCCGGAACTCGACCGGGCGCCCGGTGCCGGGGACGCCGAGCAGCTCACCGGTGTGGACGCCGCGGGTGACCGCGCGGACCGCGACCCGGTCCCCGGCCACCACGACGTCTTCGATGGTGACGGTCAGGTCGGTGAACGCCCCGCGCAGGTGCGCGATCGTCGCCTTCCAGCCGGCCGGGCCGCCGCCGGTCCGCAGGGCCGGATGGGCCGCCCAGTCTGGGGCCAGCGCCTGGTCGACCAGGGTGGTGTCTCCGGTGCTGAGCGCGTCGTACATGTGCCGGACGGTGATCTCGGCCTCGGTCGTGGTGTCCATGGCTCAAAGCTAGGAGCGTGCGCTGGCTGACGTCCAAGACCTGTTCCAGATTGCGTGATACGGATCAGGTATCACCCCAGCTCAAAGACTCCATTAATTAATGATCATTGGCTCATGCCATACCATCGGGGTATGTCCGACGTAGCGCCGCTCCCGCCCGACCTCGACCTTCGGCTGGTCCGCTACTTCACCGCCGTCGCCGGGCACCGGCACTTCGGCCGGGCCGCAGCCGAGCTGCGGGTCGCGCAGCCCTCGCTGAGCCGGCAGATCCGCCAGCTCGAAACCCAGCTCGGCGTGCGCCTGTTCGACCGCACCCGGCAAGGGACCCAGCTGACCGAGGCCGGGGAGGTCTTCCTGCCCCGGGCCCGGGCGCTGCTGCGCTCAGCGGCCCAGGCCGCGGCGGCCACCCGGGCCGCGGCCCAGCCGACCCGGATCATCATCGGGTACACCGCGGGCCTGATCGTCACCCCGGCCGTGCGCAACCTCGGCCATTCCCACCCGGAGGCCGACCCGCAGACCCTGCACCTGCAGTGGAACGAGCCCCGCGACGCCCTGCTCGATCACCGGGTCGACGCGGCCGTGACCCGGCTGCCGCTGCGGACCGCCGGGCTGCACGTCACAATACTGTACGCCGCGCCCCGGGTGCGCATGGTGCCGGTGGGTCACCGGGGGGCCGGGAAGGAATCGGTCACCCTGGACGACATCGCCGGCGAGCCCATCCCGCGCTTTCCCGGTCACGACAACTGGAACGCCTACTGGCGCATCGACCCGCGGCCCGGCGGTGAGCCCGCGCCCGACGGTCCCCTGGTCGAGAGCCTGGAGGACAAGCTGGAGTTCATCGCCGCGGGACAGGCCGTGGCCATCATCCCGGCCGTGCTCAACGCCGACCGCATTCGCCCCGACCTGACCACGATCCCGCTGCACGGAGTCGAGCCCGGCCACGTCGTGCTGGCCACCCGGGCCGCCGACCGCAGCCGCCTGGTGGCCGCCTTCCGCAAGTCGGCCCAGGAGTGCCTGACCGGCCCCGATCCCGCTGAGCCAGCGAGAACCCAGCCGCCCAAAGGCGCGTTCAGGCGACCTGATAGCTCCGCTGCGGATCCGGATCGCCGGCCTCCCGGGGGCGATCCAGCGTAACCACGTGCCCGTCAGAAAGGCGCACCCCGTCAGCGCATTTGGCCTCGACGATCCCGTCGGCGAACTGCTCGTTATACAGGCGTGCGTAGACACCGCCGAGGGCCAGCAACTCACTATGGCTGCCCGATTCGACGACTCGGCCGTGGTCCATGGCAAAGATGATGTCGGCGGCCCGGATGGTGGACAGCCGGTGCGCGATGGCAATCGTCGTCCGCCCGGCCATGAGGGGCACCAGGGCCGCCTGGACCAGCCGCTCGCTGACGGTGTCGAGCGCGGACGTGGCCTCGTCCAGGACCAGGATCCGTGGGTCCTTCAGCAAGACACGAGCGATCGCCAGGCGCTGTTTCTCCCCGCCGGACAGGCGGTAGCCGCGCTCGCCGACGACCGTGTCGTAACCATCCTCGAACTCCATGATCCGATCGTGAATGTTGGCCGCCCGGGCCGCGGCCTCGACCTGGTCGAGCGGGGCGTCCGGCCGGCCGAAGGCGATGTTGTCCCGGATGGTGGCGTGGAACAGGTAGCTCTCCTGGGTCACCATGCCAACCGCATCTGCGATGCTTTCCTGCGTGAAATCACGCAGGTCAGTGCCGTCGAGGCTGACCGTCCCCCGGGTCGGGTCGTAGAGGCGCGGCACGAGATAGCTGATGGTCGTCTTGCCCGCGCCGCTCGCCCCGACGAGGGCGGCGAGCCGGCCCGGGCGAACGACGAGGTCGACGCCCCGCAGGGCCCAGGGGGCAGCGGCATCGCCGGCCCGGTCCGGCTCATAGCTGAACCACACATCGTCCAGCCGGACCTCGCCGTGCCCGTCGCTGAGCACGACCGGCCGGGCTCCCGGCCGGTCAGTGATGTCCGGCTCCAGGTCGAGATAGTCGAAGATGCGGTTGAACAGTGCAACCGAGCCGGATACCTCGGTGGCGGTCGTCAGGGTCTGGGCGATCGGCTGGAACAGCCTGGACTGCAGCGTGGTGACCGCGACGACGGTCCCGGCGGTAAGAGCGGTGTTTCCGTGGGCGAGCTCCAGCCCGGCCAGCAAGTAGACCAGCACCGGGGTGATCGAAAAGAACGTCGACACGACGGCGAAGAACGCCCGGCTGACCAGCTGCTGACGGATACTCAGGGCCGCCAGCCGCTCGTTCTCCTCGACGTACGTCGCCGCCGCGCGGCGCTGGCTGCTGAACAGTTTCGACAGCAGCGCCCCCGATACCGACAGCGTCTCTTCCGTCAGCGCGCTCATGTCCGACAGCGCGTCCTGGGTTTCCCCGGAGATCTGCCGGCGGGTCCGCCCGACGCGCCCGGTCAGCCAGACGAACAGCGGGGTCAGCGCCAGCGACAGCACGGTCAGCTGCCACGAGAGCAGCAGCAACGCGATGACCGTGCTGATCAGGGTCACAGCGTTCGACAAGATGGTGCTGGCGGTGTCGGTGATGACGGACTGCAGGCCGCCAACGTCATTAGCCAGCCGGCTCTGGATGTCGCCGGTTCGGGTGGCGGTGAAGAAGCGCAGCGAAAGGCTCTGCAGATGGGTGTAGAGCTGCGTCCGGAGATCGCGCAGGACGCGCTGCCCGGCCGCGGTGGTCAGGTAGCTCTGCCAGACACCTACCAGCGCGCCGACCACCGTGGACGCGACCATCAGCGCCAGCAGCAGAAAGAGCAGGCCAAGCCGGGGTCCGCCCGGAACAAACAGCGCCCGGTCGAAGACCACCTTCAGCAGCAGCGGGGAGACCACGCCCAGGCCGCTGGTGACCACGATGAGACCGGCGATGACCCACAGCTCCCGCCGGTAGGGGCGGAACAGCCGGAAAATCCGCCGCAGTAGCGGGCGGTCGCGCAGCGCTGACTCCACGCCCGCCCGGGCGTCCGACAGGCTCGCACCGGCCCCGCCGCCACGAGGCCCTCCGCCACCAGAGAACGTCACGCGCCTTACCCGGCCCTTGTCATGGGCCGATCGTATCCACTGAGCCAACCGCGATCACGATCGCTCCAGGCGCCTCAGCCGCCGTGGTCACGGGAGATAAATCCGGTCTCGTAGGCCAGCACCACCGCCTGCACCCGGTCCCGCAGGCCGAGCTTGGCCAGGATCCGGGCCACGTGGGTCTTGCTGATCATGGCCGGGACCCAGCTGGGCCAGCAGGGTCGCCTGGTCCCACAGGGTCCGGTGGGACGCAATCTGAGCGCGCTGGATCGTCACGACCGAGATGGCCAGGACCTCGACCTGGCGGCCGGTGGGAGCCAGGCCCGGCAGCAACCACGGCAGCTCGCGGTCGTGGGTGAAGCCGACCATGTCTTCCTGGGCCACTCGCCAGCGGTCCACGGTCCGGGATACCCGGCGAAAGGAGAGGTCGGTGGGCAGATGCGGCAGCACGTCGTCGGCCAGGTAATGGCGCAGACCGTCGCCGGTCCCGCCCGTACCCGCTGGCAGGTTGGCCAGCGTGCAGCCGGCGGTGGTGAGGGCCATGGCCGCTTCCAGGTCCGGGCCGGAGTAGATCGCCGCGTGGAAGGCGTCCCTGATGCGCGCGACCTCAACCATGAGGTCCTGCACGGCTTTGGTCATGGTCGCTCGGCCTCCCTTCCCTTTGTGCAGGCTAAGCCAGGCCGGCTGGGTCGGACTTCGCGGAAAGAGACGCGGCCAGCCTGGTCCGGCCGGACGCGCCATGGTGGTGCTGACCTGCCGGCCCGGGCGTGCTGGCCCCCTGGGCCCAGGCCGGCCGGGCCGCAACGATCGTGCCCATGAGGGGGAGACCTTGGGTGCCCAGCCGGTGGTCCGGTCGTGAACCTCGTCCTGCTGTGCTGGCGGTCCGTCCTGTGGCGGTCCTGGCGGCAGGCCATTGCCCTGAGCCTGGTCGGCGGGCTGCTCGGGGCGGTCGCCCTCGGCGCCCTGGCGGGCGCGCGTCGCACGGCCGGCGCCTACGACCGTTACCTGCGCGCCATCAGCCGGCCAGCACGGCAGCGGCCTGACGTTCGGGGTCGAGCGCGTGGACCTGATTCGCAGTCACGTGAAGCAGGCGATCCGGCCCGAGGCGGTCGCGCTCACCATCTTCGGCCTGATCGCCGCGCTGGCCATGCTGGTGCTCGTCCTCCAGGGGCTCTTCCAGCCGGCCACCCGCTACACACCCGAGGCGGGCACGCGGTGCCCGTGCTGCTGCTGCTGGCGGCTGGGCTCGCCGCCCGGGTGCTGGCCGGTAACCTGCTCGCGTCCTGGCCGGCCACGATCGCGGCCCGGACGCGCGCCGCGCTCATCCTCAAGGCCGAATAGCAGCCCTGCGGGCCCGGTCGAGCTCCGTGGACTGCGGGCCGGCCGAACAGGGGTCCGAGCGGGTCAGCGGCCCGCCTTGCGCCGCTTTCCCTTCTTTCCCTTACGGGCCGTCCGCTGCGACACGGCGGTCACGGCCGAGTCGGCCTGGTGCAGCGTCCGGGCCGTACGGGTGGAGGCGTCGCGCTGCTCGGCCGCCACGGCCAGGCGATGGACGAGCGCCCGGGCCAGCGGCAGGACGATGGCCAGCAGGATCCACATCCGCAGCCGCCGGGAGAGAAATAGCCACATGCTTGCCGTCCCCTTCGTCATCCCCCCGTGATGCTCTGGCGCTACCCGCCTGGGGTGGGGCCAACCATATCCGGGTGATGGTGGCTGTGAC
>CAXUJF010000245.1:0-8520 GCA_964250865.1 uncultured Streptosporangiaceae bacterium | reverse complement strand
TCCGTGGCCGGCCAGCAGGCCGGCGTGCGCGGGGCCGCCCGGCCCGGTAGCTGGGCCGACCAACAGCACGCCGCGCAGATCGTCTCCGATCCGGTCCGTGGTGACCGTACGGTCGCCGGGATGCCCGTGCGTGTCCCGCGTGCCAATCTCATCCGCGGTTCCGCGGGTGGCGGAGGCCGGGCGGGCAGCGGCGACTCCAGCCGCCCGGCCGTTGGTCCTGAGACGCAGACACCGGCTGCGGCGGTCCCGAAGCGGTCACCTGAGATGGCCCGCAGCCTGCTGAGCGGGTTCCAGCGCGGCGCGGGCCGGGCCGTACCCCGCGATCCCGGGCCCAGAGAAGGAGCGGATCGTTGAACCCTGCCTATCGCGCGGATCTCGGCTGGCTGGTCACTGACTTCGCCGAGCGTGTCGCCGATGTCGCGCACGCGGCCGTCATATCGGCCGACGGTGTGCCGCTGGCCCTGTCGGATGGCATCCCCCGCGATTCCGCCGAACAGTTCGCCGCCATCACTTCGGGTCTGGTCAGTCTGATGGACGGCGCGGCGCGGATTTTCCAAGCCGGGCCGCCCACCCGGGCTCTGGTGGAGATGGAAGGCGGGCTGATGCTGGTCATGGCGATCAGCGACGGCTCCAGCCTGACGGTCCTGGCGGCGCGGGCGAGCGACACGGAGCTGCTTTCCTACGAGATGACCCTCCTGGTCGAGGCGGTCGGCGAGGCGCTGACGCCGGCGGCCCGTATGCAGCCCGGGATCTGAGCCGTCCGCGGCGGGCCAGCGGGTCTCCCCTTTCCGCTGGACGGGCTCTGCAAACGTGTGCATCAATGAGGGCATGACGGACACCAGGCTGGCCGCCGCGATCAGTCACTGGGCGCCCCGGTTCGCCGCCGGCGGCGTCGATCCCGGCGATTTCAGCCGCATTACCTCCACCTTGACCAGCTGGGACGACTGGTGCGCGGCCTGGTGCCGGGCCGCCGCCGAGCACGAGCAGCTCGGGACCCGCGCCCTGGCCGAGGGCCGCACCCGCTCGGCTGGTGGCCACCTGGCTCAGGCCGCCGTCTACTACCACTTCGCGAAGTTCCTGTTCGTGCAGGACATGAGCCAGCTGCGAGCCGCCCACGAGGCTGCGGTCCGGTGCCTGGGTACGGCGCTGCCGTTCCTCGACCCACCCGGCACCCGGCTGGAGATCCCGTTTGACAGCGCGGTCATCGCCGCGGTGCTGCGCAAGCCGCCCGGCCCGGGCCCGCACCCGGCGGTCGTGCTGATCCCCGGCCTGGATTCGGCCAAGGAGGAGTTCGGCCGGGTCGAGCAGGTGTTTCTGGACCGCGGCCTGGCCACGCTGTCGGTCGACGGGCCCGGCCAGGGTGAGGCCGAGTACGACCTGCCCATCCGGCCGGACTGGGAGGTGCCGGGGGCAGCCATCCTGGACGCACTGGCCGCCCAGCCCGGCATCGACCCGGACCGGATCGGCGTCTGGGGAGTCAGCCTGGGTGGCTATTACGCCCCCCGGCTGGCCAGCGGGGATCCGCGGGTGCGGGCCTGCATCGCGCTGTGCGGGCCGTACTGCCTCGGCGATCTCTGGGACCACATCCCCCAGCTGACCCGGGAAGCGTTCACCGTGCGGTCCGGAGCCCGCGACGAGCAGGATGCCATCCACCGCGCGAAGGAGCTCACCCTGGACGGCCGGGCCAGCGGTCTGACCCGGCCGCTGCTGATCGTGACCGGCCGCCAGGACCGGATCTTCCCCTGGCAGGACGCGGTGCGGCTGCGCGACAGGGTGCCGGGCCCGGCCGAGCTGCTGCTCCTCGAGGACGGCAACCACGGGTGCGCCAACGTGATCTACCGGCACCGGCCCTACAGCGCCGACTGGATGGCGCGCCAGCTGGCCGGGTGAACCCGGGATGGAGATCGTCAAGCCCCCGGCGCTAAAGGCGGGCGGCACCATCGGGATCGTGTCCACCTCCTCGCCGGTGTCACCGGAGGAGCTGGGCCGCCTCACCGGCTATCTGCGCGGCCGGGGTTACCGGGTCAAGGTGGCCGACGGTGTGGGGGAGCGCCTCGGTTACTTCGCCGGACCGTCGGAGCGGCGGGCGGCGGGGGTGATGGCCATGTTCGCCGACCCCGAGGTGGCGATGGTGCTGCCGGCCACCGGCGGCACGGGCGCACACCAGCTGGTCGACCGGCTCGACTACGACGTGATCCGGGCCAATCCCAAGGTGTTCGCCGGGTTCAGCAATCCGACGATCCTGAACAACTCGATCCTGGCCGCGGCCAGTCTGGCCAGCCTGCACGGCGTGACCGGATTCCAGTTCTTCCAGCCCGAGATCGAGCCGGGCACCGAACGGGCGTTCTGGGCCATGGTGTCCGGGCCAGTGGCGGGGACCGGCACCAGGCCCGGCGCCTCCAGTTCCCGGTCGGATGCCGGGTCGAGCTCAGCCTGACCGGCGACGTGCCGGTCCTGCGGTATCAAGAGGACCTCGTCGTCAGCTGAGGCGGGTCCGGCCCGGTGCCAGATATCTGGAAGTCTGAGCTGCTTGACGGTGGCGCAGGCTCCGGGTCGGTACGCTGGGCCCGGTACCCGGGAATCACAGGAAAGCGCGGGCATCATGAACGATTGGCCGCAAGGCTGGTATCGGGACGAGCCCGGGTCGCGCCGACCGGCTCCACCCGAGGGTGGCCGTGGCGGCCAGGGTGGCGGCCAGGGCGGATGGGGCCCGTCGCAGCCGGCCGCGCCGCAGGCCGGCCGGTCCGGTGGATCCGGCTGGCCTGACCAGCCGCCCGCCGCGCCGCCGCGCCGCGGTCAGCCCTACCGTGCTCCGTCCGGGCCGCCCCCGCGTGGGCGCCGCCCGCGCTTCTGGGGCCAGCCGGGCCGCCGGGGACGCCGCATCACGCTGGTCCTGGGCACGGTCGTGATCCTCATCATCGCCCTGGTGGCCGGCTCCTACGTCTGGCTGGACGGCAAGCTGAACCGGTCGGTCACGCTGCCCGCCAGCACCGCGACCTCGGCCGGGGAGAACTGGCTGATCACCGGATCCGACACCCGGTCGGGCCTGTCGCGGACCCAGAAGGACGAGCTCCACGTCGGGTCCGACACCGGCACCAACTCCGACTCGCTGATGCTGCTGCACATGGGCGGGCCCACGCCGGTGCTGATCAGCATCCCGCGTGACTCCTACGTGCCGATCCCGGGCCACGGCTCCAACAAGATCAACGCAGCCCTCGGGTTCGGCGGGCCGGCCCTGCTCGTCCAGACCGTGGAGAGCGTCACCGGGTTGAACATCAACCACTACATGGGCATCGGGTTCGAAGGTCTGGTCGACGTGACCAACAAGGTGGGTGGGGTCAACGTCTGCCTGAAGACCGCGGTGCACGACAGCTACTCGGGCGTCAACCTCCCGGCCGGCTGCCAGACGCTGAACGGCACCCAGGCCCTGGCCTTCGTCCGGGACCGGCACTCCTTCGCCACGGGTGACCTGCAGCGGATCCAGGACCAGCGGGAGTTCCTCAAGGCCCTGCTGGGCAAGGCGACCAGCCCGGCCGTGTTCCTCAACCCGTTCCGGGCGCTGCCGTTCGGCTCCAGCGCCGCGAGTTCGATCTCGGTCGACCAGGGCACCCACCTGTACAACCTGATCAAGGCGGGGCTGGCCCTGCGCAATCCGCAGACCGGCACGGTGCCCGTGGCCAACGCCAACCTGCAGACCGCCGCCGGTGACTCGGTGGAGTGGAATCACACCAAGGCCACCGAGCTGTTCAACGCGCTCAAGAACAACCAGGCCGTCCCGGCCAGCCTGCTCAGCGGCAGCCAAGCCGGCTGAGGCCACCGGGGTCCCTGGGCCGAGGGTCATCTCCGCTCCCGTTACGCAGGTCTCTGGTATGTTTCGCGCGCTTTCGGGGCATCCAGCGTTGATACGGATCGCCAACGCATCCTTGACACCCGCCCGCTTCGGGCTCAATGTGTCTGTTATCACACTGCGCTAAGTGAGCACTCTGCGCTCATTTGAGCGCCCAATTGGGCGTGCAGTGGAACGTGCGCTGAAGCAGTTAACGCTGGACGTAGCGGCCTGACGACAGGAAGCGACGATGACTCGACGACGAGACACGCACAGCGGGGGAACGATCAGCCGGCGGGCCTTCCTGGCCGGGTCGGCCGGGGGAGCGGCCTTGGCCCTGACCGGCTGCGCGACCGGGACCGAGCAGTTGTTCTCCGGTGGCGGCTCCGGCCAGCGCATCACCGTGGCCATCGTGTCCAACTCCCAGATGCAGGACGCGATCAGCCTGTCCCCCCTGTTCGAGCAGGAGCACCCCGGCATCCACCTCAACTTCGTGTCGCTGCCGGAGAACGAGGCCCGGGCCAAGATCACTGCGGACGTGTCCACCCAGGGCGGTGAGTTCGACGTGGTGATGATCAGCAACTACGAGACGCCGATGTGGTCGGCCAACGGCTGGCTGGCCAACCTGCAGCCGTACATCAACGCGACCCCGGGCTACGACGCCCAGGACTTCCTGCCCCAGCTGCGGGCCACCCTGTCGCACCAGGGCGACCTGTACTCGGTGCCGTTCTACGGCGAGTCCTCGTTCCTGATGTACCGCAAGGACCTGATGGCCAAGTACGGCATCACCATGCCGAAGAAGCCGACCTGGAAGCAGGTGGCGCAGATCGCCGAGACCATCCACAAGAAAGGCCTGGTCGGCATCTGCATGCGTGGCGACCCGGGCTGGGGCGAGAACCTGGCCCCGATGGACACGGTGATCAACTCCTACGGCGGCCGGTGGTACAACCCGCAGTGGCAGGCCCAGCTGACCAGCCCCGAGGTGACCAGCGCGGTCACCGACTACGTGTCGCTGGTCCAGAAGTACGGCGAGCCGGGCGCGCCGGCGGCCGGCTTCTCCGAGTGCGCCACGCTGTACAGCCAGGGCGACGCGGCCATGTGGTACGACGCCACCTCGGCCGTCAGCACGATCGAGGACCCGGCCAGCAGCAAGGTGGCGGGCAAGAACGGCTACGCCTGGGCCCCGACCCAGGACGGCCGGCCATCTGGCTGGCTGTACACCTGGTCACTGGCCATCCCGGGTACCTCGCCGAACAAGCAGGCGGCCTGGGACTTCATCTCCTGGATGACCTCGAAGACCTACATCAAGACCGTGGGCCAGAAGCTCGGCTGGTCGCACGTGCCGCCGGGTAGCCGGTTCTCCAGCTACCAGATCCCGCAGTACAAGAAGCTGTCGTCGGTCTACGGACCGCTCACCCTGCAGTCGATCAACGCGACCAACTCGGCCCATCCGTGCCTGAAACCGGTGCCGTACACCGGCGTCCAGTTCCTGGACATCCCCGAGTTCCAGGACCTTGGCACCAACGTCAGCGAGCAGTTCAGTGCGGCCATCGCCGGCTCCCAGTCGGTGCCGAGCGCGCTGTCCCAGGCCCAGAAGTACGCCCAGGCCGTCGGCGAAACCTACCGGAAGTGAGGGCACCATGACCGCGATCGCTCCCCCGGTGGCGGGGACTCACCGCCTGCGCGCGCGCCCCGACGAACGCCGTCGGAGCTGGGTGCGGCGCGCTCCGCTGCTGCCGGCCCTGGTGTTCACGATCATCATCACCCAGCTGCCGTTCCTGGTCACGCTGTACTACTCGCTGGAGTCGTGGAGCCTGGTCCGGCCCGGCTCCCAGCACTTCGTCTGGTTCGCCAACTACGCCCAGGTGTTCGAGGACAGCCAGTTCCGCACCACCGCGCTGAACACGGTGATCATGACGGTCGGCACCGTGTTCATCGCCATGGTCCTGGGCGTGCTGCTGGCCTTGCTGCTGGACCGGAAGTTCCTCGGCCGCGGCGTGGTGCGCACCCTGCTGATCACGCCGTTCCTGGTCATGCCGGTCGGGGCCGCGCTGCTGTGGAAGACCACGATGTTCGACCCGACGTTCGGGATCGTGAACTTCATCTTCCGGCCGTTCGGCATCGGCAAGTTCGACTGGATCGGCAGCTTCCCGCTGGGCTCGGTCATGATCGAGATGATCTGGCAGTGGACGCCGTTCATGATGCTGCTGGTGCTGGCGGGCCTGCAGAGCCAGCCCAAGGACATCCTGGAGGCGGCCAGCTGTGACGGCGCGAGGCCGCTCGCCATCTTCCGTGAGCTGACCCTGCCGCACCTGCGCCGGTACATCGAGCTGGGCGTGGTGCTGGGCGCGATCTACGTGGTCAACGACTTCGACGCGGTGTACATGATGACCCAGGGCGGCCCCGGTATCTCCAGCGCCAACCTGCCCTTCTACATCTACCAGCGGGCCTTCCTGGGCTTCCAGGTCGGCCAGGCGGCAGCCATGGGCGTGGTCGTCGTGGTGGCCACCATCATCGTCGCGACGTTCGCGCTGCGGCTGATCTTCACCTCGTTCTCCGGCACCGAACAGGCGGCATGATGGCCAGCGCACACGTCACCGCAGTCCCCGCCACCCGGACCGCCGAGCCGGAGCCGTACACGGGCCACCGCGCCAAACGCCGCAACAACAGCCTGACCTGGGGCATCGTCGGCTGGGTGGCCGGGATCGTGTTCTTCTTCCCGGTGCTGTGGATGGTGATCACGTCGTTCAAGACCGAGGCTGAGGCGTACACCAACACGCCGCACATCGTCTTCTCGCCCACCCTGTCGCAGTACAAGGCGGTGTTCTCCAGCGGCCTGTGGCCCTACGTGGCCAACTCCGCCTTCGCCACCATCGTCTCCACCATCCTGGTGCTGGCGCTGGCCACACCGTGCGCGTTCGCGCTGTCGCTGCGGCCGGTCAAGAAGACCCGCGACGTGCTGTTCTTCTTCATCAGCACCAAGATGCTGCCGGTGGTGGCGGCGATCATCCCGATCTACATCGCCGCCCGCGACCTGCACCTGCTGGACAACATCTTCACGCTGGTCATCCTGTACACCGCGATGAACCTGCCGATCGCGGTGTGGATGATGCGGTCGTTCTTCCTGGAGGTGCCGGGGGAGCTGCTGGAGGCGGCCGAGATGGACGGCGCGCCGCTGCGGCGCACGGTCGTCGAGGTGATCCTGCCGGTCGTCGCACCGGGCCTGGCCGCGACCGCGCTGATCTGCGCCATCTTCTCCTGGAACGAGTTCTTCTTCGCGGTCAACCTCACCGCGACGCAGGCGGCCACGGTCCCGGTGTTCCTGGTCGGCTTCATCTCCTCCGAGGGGCTGTACTTCGCCCAGCTCGCCGCGGCGGCCACGGTCGCCACCCTGCCCGTCGTGCTGGCGGGCTGGATCGCCCAGCGTCAGCTCGTCCGTGGTCTTTCGTTCGGGGCCATCAAGTGAACACAGGAGCACACCATGGCTGAGGTCACCTACGACTCCGCGACCTGCATCTACCCGGGTGCGGAACGGCCCGCGGTGAACGCGCTCAACCTGCCCATCGAAGACGGCGAGTTCGTGGTCATGGTCGGCCCGTCGGGCTGCGGCAAGACCACCGCGCTGCGCATGCTGGCCGGCCTGGAGGAGATCGACGACGGGTCGATCCGCATCGACGGCAAGGACATGGTGGGCGTGCCGTCCCGGGACCGGGACATCGCCATGGTGTTCCAGAACTACGCCCTCTACCCGAGCAAGACGGTCGGGGAGAACATGGGCTTCGCGCTGAAGATGCAGGGCGTGGACTCCGGTGAGCGGGCCCGCCGGGTGCGGGAGGCGGCCAAGCTGCTCGACCTGGAGGAGTTCCTCGACCGCAAGCCGCGCAACCTGTCCGGCGGCCAGCGGCAGCGAGTGGCCATGGGCCGGGCCATCGTCCGCGAGCCCAAGGTGTTCTGCATGGACGAGCCGCTGTCCAACCTGGACGCACAGCTCCGGGTGTCGACCCGGACCCAGATCGCCGAGCTCCAGCGCCGCCTGCACGTGACCACGGTCTACGTCACCCACGACCAGGTGGAAGCCATGACCATGGGCGACCGGGTGGCGGTCATGCGGCTGGGTCAGCTCCAGCAGTTCGCCTCGCCCACCGACCTGTACGACCACCCGGCCAACGAGTTCGTGGCCTCGTTCATCGGCTCGCCGTCCATGAACCGGTTCGACGGCACGCTGGAGAGCGACGGGGTGCGGGTCGGCCAGGCCCTGCTCCGCCCCTCGAACCGGCTGCTGCAGGGGGCCAGCGGCCACGACAAGCTCGTGGTCGGCATCCGCCCGGAGCACGTGTCGGTCAGCGTCAGCGGAGACCTGACCGTGAAGGTCGCGCTGGTCGAGGACCTGGGCAGCGACTCCTACATCTACGGCAGCCTGGCCGACGACCCGGACAGTAACGTGATCATCCGCAGCGGCCGCGACCACCCGCGCCCGGGTGAGGTCATCAAGGTCGCCGTGGACACCAGCCATCTGCACCTGTTCGACGCGGGCAGCGGCGAACGGGTCGGCGACTAACGCGAGAGGGGACACAACTGATGCGTGCCGCCACCTGGGAGGAGCCCGGCAAGCTCGCGCTGGCCGAGGTGCCCGATCCCGCGCCGGGTCACGGCGAGCTGATCGTCCAGGTCGGGGCCTGCGGCATCTGCGGGAC
>CAXUJF010000244.1:8087-8544 GCA_964250865.1 uncultured Streptosporangiaceae bacterium | reverse complement strand
GCCCTTCGCCGATGACCAGCTCCCCGCCCAGCGGGCCGGTACTGCCGGCCGCGGTCCCCACCGCGATCAGCATCCCGGCGATCAGGGTGCAGCACAGCCTGGTGCGCCTCGGCGAGAACCGCGACGGCACGCTGCAAGTGCCGCCATTGTCGGAGGTGGCAACTCCCGGCTGGGATCGGTATTCACCTGCTCCCGGGCAGCTCGGCCCGTCGGTCATCGTCGGGCATGTCGACTCCGCCGCGGCCGGCCAAGGCGTGTTCTACAACCTCGGCGCGCTGCGCCCCGGCGACACGGTCTCGATCACCCGCGCCGACCGGACGGTGGCGGTTTTCCGCGTCAACGGCGTCAACAAATACCCGAAGAACGCCTTCCCCACGCTGAAGGTGTACGGCAACACACCGGACGCGCAGCTACGGCTGATCACCTGCGGCGGCCAGTTCGATCCGCAGGTGGGCAG
>CAXUJF010000244.1:0-8077 GCA_964250865.1 uncultured Streptosporangiaceae bacterium | reverse complement strand
GGGCATGTCCCCGCCCCCACTGCCGCCCCCCCCCCCCTTGCCCCCGCCCCCCCGGGCCCTCTCGCCGCCCCGCCGCCGGCCGTGTCCCGGTCCGGTGGCCATCCGCGTCCCGGCGTCCCGCGCCGCGACGATTGGAGGAACACCATGAAACGTGTCCCCACCCTGGCGGCACTGCCGCTGCTGGCGGCACTGGCGGCCGCCGGATGCGGAACCGCCGCCAGCCAGCCTGCCACCCACCCGGCGTCGCAGAGCGCGCACCCGAGTTCCGCGGCCGCAATGCCGTCGATGTCTTCCTCACCGGCTGCGACGGGTGCGTCCGCCCCGGCCGCAGCTGGGGTGATCATGATCAAGAACTTCGCGTACGTCGTCCCGGCCCATGTCTCCCCGGGCGAGAAGATCACCGTTCACAACGAGGACAGCACCGCCCACACCGTCACCGCCGATGCCGGCGGCGCGTTCAGTGTGAACGTGCCTCCGTCGGGCACCGCTACGTTCACCGCCCCCGCCAAGCCGGGCAGTTATCCGTTCCATTGCACCTATCACGCCAACATGCACGGGAAGCTGACCGTCTCATGACCGGCGGGACAGCACCCATGGCGCGGTGGGCGGCGCGGGCTCTCATCGCTGCCTGCCTGGCGGTAGATGCCTACATCCACCTCAAGCTGGCCTCCGCCAGGCCCCCGGCGAGCCCGGGCGGCATCAGCCAGGGCGCGCTCTTCTACGCCCAAGGGGGCGTGGCGATCCTCGCCGCAGTGCTCGTCTTGTTCCGTGGTACGCGTGCCACGTTCGGGTTCGCGTTTCTCATCGCCGCCAGCGCGCTGGCCGTGGTGCTGATCTACCGCTACATCGATATCGGTGCCCTGGGCCCGCTTCCGGACATGTACGAGCCCGCCTGGTACACCACCAAGATCATCGCCACGATCGCTGAAGCGGTCGCTGTGCCTGCCGCCATCGCCGGGTTCCTCACCGTGCGCCAGGGCCAATCTTCCGAGCCAGGCGCATCCCGACCACGACCAGATCCGGATCGGAGCATGAGATGAACCGCCGCACCTTTAGGCTGGCGCTGTTCGCGGCCTCCTCAATCGTGCTGGCAGGTTGCGGGGCCGCGCAGGCGGCCGCTCCGCACGCCCCCAGCGGGTCGATGTCGCCCGGCATGTCGATGCCACCCGGCATGTCGATGACCGGCATGTCACCGACCGGAACCGCAACATCACCAACGCACAATGACATCGCCAGCGGACCCTCGGCGTCCTCCCGGATGATCTGCGGAGCGGAAATCCGGCGGGACGTGGTCACGATGCTGGCCCTGCACCCCACTCCGTCCACGACGACCACCTGGGCCGGGCACCTCTACACGTGCACCTACCACCTTCCAGCCGGCCCGCTCGTACTGTCGGTGAAGGAGTCGCCCAACGTCGCATCCGCCACCGCCTACTTCAATGCGCTGCGGCAGCGCCTCGCCCCCACTCACCCACTGACCGGCCTCCTCAGCCTCGGCGAGACCGCCTACGACACCCCGGGCGGAATGGTCATCGTCCTTAAAGACGACAAAATCCTGCAGATCAACGCCACTGGGCTGCCACGGGTGGCTGGCCAGCACCAGCAGTCACGCACCAACCTGGCCTACGAGGTCGCCTCCGACATCATCGGCTGCTGGACCGGCAAATAACCAGAAGAACGCGTCCCTGGGAAACCGGGATTTGTGACAGCTGTGCGACAGCCTGGAGGTGAACGGGGGTGATGTTCCAGCACCATGAGCTCCACGCCCTCACCGGCAGCTACGTCCTGGACGCGGTGGAAAGCCCGGAACGGGAAAGGTTTGAGCGTCACCTGCACCGCTGCCCTTCATGCATGGCCGAGGTCGGCGGGCTGCGTGAGACAGCGGCCCGGCTCGCGATCGCGGCCGCCGCCCAGCCCCCGGCGCTCCTGCGGGAACAGGTGCTCGCCATGGCCGGACGTACCCGGCAGCTTCACCCGGTCACCGTTGAGCGGCCCCGCCGGGCGGCCGAGACTGGGGCCAGACGGTACTGGCTGCTGCCATGTTGACAGCGGTGGAGCCGGGGAAAATCGTTTAACAGATATGTGTGTGCCGCGGCTGCGGGGTCACCAGCCCGGCCCGGGCCAGATACCGGCTGATCGCCGCCGGGGAAATCCGGATCTGGTGATGGCGGGCCAGGTGCCAGCAGATCATGTCCGGGCCGGCGTCCATCCGCCTTCGGCCCGGTACCGGGCCACCAGCTTGCTCACCCAGCCCTGTGACATCCCATAGGCCCGGTCCACCTCACCCGGGGACCGGCCCTCCACCACCACGGCAGTGATGACCAGGCGCGCCTGTCGCCGGGCCGCACTCGCGGCCGTTGATATGTAGTCTCGCGGCCAGTGCCGGCAGATCGGCGTCGGCGGAGCCGGTCGGCTGCTGCTCGCGCACAGGATGTGAGCTCCACGAGGGCATACCGGTGCGACCGGATCCCAGATCAGGATCTCCGCGCATGCCGATTGCCGAGGGAATTGATGGCGGCGGCGACCTGGGTCGGTGAGGCGATCATCGTCAGGTGCCGGCCAGGCACGTAAACCGGCGGCGGGGAGCCGATCCTCCGGGCCGTCAGCGCCGCGTCGGAGTGCGACATCTGCGGGTCGTCGACCCCGAACACCACGAGTTTCGGTACGTTAGTCGCCTTCAGCGCGGCGAACTGCGCAGGCGTCATGGCGGTAATGCCAAAGCGCATCGTCTCTGTGATTTCCGTCTGGAACCCGGGCTGCTCAAGCGGCCACCGCCAGGTGTTGACGCCCGCCTGGTTCAGCCGCGGGCATGTGCGCCCGCACAGAGAATTGTAGACGCTTTTGATCAGCCAGTCCTGACTGAGCGCCAGCCGGACAACCGACGTCTTGTAAGGGTTGACGAAAAGCGTGCCCGCAATAGCGCCCAGAAACGACGGAGCGCTCAGCGGGGTCGCGTCGCCGTCGAGAAAAACGACGTCTTTGACGACCTTGGGGCCTTGCAGCGCGGCGATCCCGACATCCGCGGCACCCGCGGAGTGACCGACGAGGACGGGGGCGTTCGCACCGGTGAGCCTTTCCGTCTTGACGAACGCGAGGATCTGGCCGGCGAGGTGGTCAGCGCTGAAAGGCGGGTTGGACGCGCTATAGCCGGTACCGGACAAGTCGATCGCGAACACGCGGTGGTTAGCCGCCAGCACCGGTCCGAGCCTCGCGAAGGTGTCGGCTGTCTCGAACGCGCCGGGTACCAGGACGACCGGGGTCCCGTGCGTGCCCCATCCCAGGTACCGCGTGTCCCACCCGCCACCTTTCGCGAAGCGCAGGTGCGCTGGCCTTGGCGCGGGTCCGTCGGTCGCCAGGTTGTAACCGAAGCTCGCAGCGGTCGCCGCGACGACGAGCGCCACAATGGCTATCCCGGCCGCCTTGGCCACGCGCTTCACCGTCGGCCGCACCCACTGGAACCGCCTGGACCCGGCCGGCGGTACCGCGGTCGTCGTCATGAAACCATTCTCCGAGCGGAACCTGAAATTCCCCTGAGACCGCGAAGCTTCACTCAAGCCACGACGCCCCTGATCTGGGCGCATCTGGCCCCAGCGAACGGAGTCAGCCGGAGTCGGCCGGCCTGACGGCGGACTCCGTTCGCTGAGCAGACGAGCGGGTCAGATCGTCGAGTGGAATCAGTATGTCCCCGATCCCACCTGCCGGCCCCAACCATCATCCTGTCCTACGCGATGGCGCAAGCGCCACCTTGACAGTCCCAACCTTCCGAGCGGTTTTGGCAGCTATCGGATGGGGCACCCTCCTGCCTCGCCGTGCTCCCCTGCGCAGCTCCACGGCAATCACGCCTGGCTGCCCGAGCGCGGGCGTCAATCCCTTCCCTGAACGACGGATCTAGGAATAACATCCAGGCAGCCCGCCAGCGGCGACGGGAGGAAACGGCCGTGCGAATCAATACGGCGATGACCAGTGCTGTGATCCCGGGGCTCGTTGCCGGAGTGATCTACTTCGTTATCGCCTTCGCGACCGGGGCGTCGGCGGCAGCCTCAATCATCGGCGGGATCGTGGTCGCCGTCGTCGCGGTCGCCATCGGCCTCATCTTCCGTGCCGTATACAGGCGCAGGGCTGCGTCCCCGCCAAATCCCCCCGAGTCTCCCCAGTAGTTGCTGCGACTCTTGCGCTCGCCAACACCATCATCCGCTACGGCCTCGTCGAAGGGCCCTCCGTCGGGGTCGGTCAGCCCAGCGACGCTGTTGCTGTGCGCAGGTCGTTCAGGGCGGCCAGCGCATGCTCCGCGAGCCCTTTGCCGTCACTTCGATCGCCTTCGGACCACTGGGCGTAGCCGCGCTTGAAGGCGAGAACTCCGAGCTCGCCTGCGAGATGCGCGGTCGGATCGGGGACGCCGCGGGCGACGAGCGCGGCCGTCATCGCGCTGGCGAGGCCAACGCTTTTCAGCGCGTCCCGTTCCTGAAGCTCGGTGCTGGCGGCGACGGCGGCCTTGAGGCGGGGGCCGAGTTCGCGGTTCACCGGTCCCATTTCACTCGATGCCCGCTCAAGGCCAGCCGCCACCGCCTCAAGCGGGCTGGCGCCGGCGGGAGCATCGGCAATCCCCTCGGCCAGGAGCCGGCTCAGCGTTTCCTGGCCGGCCACCAGGACCTCACGCTTGTCGGAGAAATGCCGGAAGAAAGTACTTCTGGTGACACCGGCGCGCTCGGCGATCTGGGCCACCGTCGTGGCGTCGTACCCCTGCTCGGTGAATAGATCCACGGCCGCGACGACCAATCGGTCGCGCGCCCCCGGTTGCCATCGAGCCATGCCGCCATTGTAGGCGATGCGACAAGTGTCCCGTCACTTTGCTAGAGTGATGGGACAATAGTCCCGTAACCCTAGAGGAGAGCTATGCACGTCTTTGTCACCGGCGGCACCGGCACCATCGGATCCGCCGTCGTCGCCGAGCTGCTCGGCAACGGCCACACCGTTCTCGCGCTGGCCCGCTCGGACAGTTCCGAGCAGACCCTCAAGGACGCCGGGGCCGAGGTGCTGCGCGGAGGGCTGGCCGACCTCGGCGTCCTGCGGGCCGGCGTCGCGCAGTCCGACGGCGTCATCTCCCTGGCGTTCGGACGCGACTACAGCAGCCCGGACGCGCTGGCGGCGGGCATCGCCGAGGAAAGCGCCGCCATGGCCGCGCTGGGACAGGAACTCATCGGCAGCGACCGGCCGATCGTCACCGTCTCCGGGACGCCCTGGGTGGCGGGCCGCGCCTCCACCGAGGCCGATCCGGTACCGACCGACGGCCCGGTGGGCGGTCGCGGCCGCTCGGTCAATGCGCTGCTAGGGCTGGCCTCGCGTGGTGTGCGCGCCACGGCTGTCCGCATGCCGCGCACCGTCCACAACAACGGCCTGGGCGGATTCGCCGGCCTGTTGACAGATCAGGCCCGCCGAACCGGGGTGTCGGGGTACCCGGGCGACGGCGCCCAGCGCTGGCCGGCCGTGCACGCACTCGATGCGGCCGTCCTGTTCCGGCTGGCCCTCGAATCGGCCCCGGCCGGAACGGCCTGGCACGCGGTCGCCGACGAGGGCGACCCGGTACGGGCTATCGCGACCGTCATCGGCCGGCGGCTGGGCCTGCCGGTTGAGGCGGTACCGGAGGAGAACTTCGGCCCGTTCGGTGTCATCTTCGCGATGGACCAGCCGGCGTCCAGCACTCACACCCGCGATGTCCTCGGGTGGCAGCCAACGCGCCCCAGCCTCCTCGACGACCTGCAGAACATTCAGCCCTGACCCAGATCAACCTGATTAATAATCGCCGTGCGGTGTTAGCGTTAGCACGTGCCCTATGCTCCTTACGGACGTGGCCCGGTTTACATGGCCGTAGCGGGCTTCGTCGCTGTCGTCGCGCTGATCGTTGGCATCCTGATGGTGACCGACCATAAGAGCGGCCGGGGTGTCATTTTCATCGTCGCTGCGGTGGCGGCGGTTATCGTCGCGGTATTCGCGCGGCCCCGCCGTACTTAATGGTAAGACGGCCCATTGGGACGCGCGGGGCTGACAGGGGGCCAAGGCCCTGTCGAGCGAGGCGGTGGCGATGCGGCAGCGGCGCGGTGAGCAGAACGTAGTACTCCGGGGCGCGGGGTGGGTCTGGCGGGATCTCCGGTTCAAGGACCTGTACCGAAGCGGCAAGGACTTTGAGCTCATGGGCCGGTCCATGGGTTTCGCCGCCCTGGCCATGCTCACCGTGTTCCCGCTGCTGGTCGTCGTCGCTGCCGCCAGCGCCGTGTCGCGTCACGGCGTGGCCAGATGGGTGGTCTACGGCATGGGCCTGACCGGCTCCTCGGCCAGCGCGGTGGTACAGCTCTTCGCCACGCCGGGCCGGGTGCTGGGTACCACGAGCTTTTTCAGCCTGCTGCTGGTGGCCGTCTTCGGCGTGACGTTCGCGGGTAGCGTGCAGGGCGGGTTCGAAAGGATCTGGTGCCTTCCGGGTGGGCCCTGGCACAAGATCTGGCGCCAGGCAGTGTGGCTGATCGTGTTCATCGCCTACATCTACGTGGCGGCCTTGGTCGGCCCGCTGACCCACGATGCGTCGGCCGCGACGGTGAGCCGGGTGTCGGTGGCGGTCGTGCTCGGCATCGCCTTCTTCTGGTGGGGGCTTCACTTCCTGCTCGGCGGCCGGGTGAGCTATCTGGCGGCGCTGCCGGGCGCGGTGGTCACGATGGCGTTCCTGGCTGGCCTGCGAGTCTTCTCCGCTCTGGTCTTCCAGCCGCTCATCGTCACGAACGCGGTCACCTACGGGGCACTGGGCACCGTGCTGATCGTGCAGTCGTGGCTGATCGGTGTCGGCTGGGTCGTCTACAGCGGCCAGTTGTTCGGGCGCTGGTTCGACGACGCCTGGCTTCAGACCTGGACGAACAACCGCTGGCGCCACAGGCAGCCGGCCGGCGACGAGGAGGCACCCCGGTCTGGCGGAGCGTAGCCTGTGGTTTAAGCGCCCTTCGGCTTCTGTCAGTACGGACCGAGGTAAAGCCTTGAGGATGCCTTGGCAGCGCAGGACAACGGCCAGTCCCAGCGCCAGTTCCGGGGCCGAGCCCGAGCCCGAGCCGTCAGCTGGGCCTGGGCGATGGCCTCAAGCCCCAGTGACCGGGTCGAGCCGGAACTGGATCAGCGAAGCGGTCCCCCTGTCTCCTTTATCTATATGCATTAGACAAAGGCACAGAGACGGATTCCGCGGTCAACAGCGGTACGGCGGGCCGGGCGCGAACTGGGCGCGAGGGTGAACGGAGTTACAGCGCGACGAAGCGGTAGTCGTGGGCGCGGTAATACTGGATGATCGCGGGCAGGGCCGCGACGGTGGCCGGGTCGCCGGGCCGGGCGTCGTGCATGAGCAGGATCGGGTGGACGAGGGTGTCGCCCTGCTCCGCCAGCCGGATGATGCGCTGGACCCAGTACGAAGATCTTGAGCCGTTGGCGGCCCAGTCCAAGGTGTCAATCGACCACAACCACACGCTCATCCGCTGCTGCTGGGCCAGCCTGAGCGTGGTTGCGTCGTACTCGCCGTACGGTGGCCGCAACGCACAGGGGACCGTCCCGGCGATGGACCGCTGCTCGGCGCTGGCCTGGGACAGCTCCGCGCCTTGCCGTACGGCGGACAGCGTGGTCAGGTGCGGATGGTCCCAGCTGTGACTGCCCATGGCGAAGCCGTCCCTGACCTCGTCCTGGACCAGGTACGGCCGGGTCGCCATGGCGGCGCCGATGTTGAAGAACGTCGCCGGCACCCGGTAGCGCTGCAAGATGCCGAGGATGGCATCCGTGCTTAGTCCTGGCCCGTCATCGAAGGTCAGCGCCACCGTCTTGGCCGTGCCCGGGGCGTAATGGTGGACTCCGTAGGGGGCCGCCGGGCAGATGACCGCGGCGGGCGGGCCGGGCGGCCCCCCCCCGGGCGCGCCCCGCCCCCGATCGCCCGCCGGGCCGCGACCATCCAGGCCGACCTGCGTGACGCCCGCCTGCGGCTGCTGGCCGACGACTACCTGCTGCTGCGGGACAAGCTCGACCGGGAAGAGGCCGACGAGGCCGCCATCCAGGCCCGCCG
>CAXUJF010000243.1:0-8555 GCA_964250865.1 uncultured Streptosporangiaceae bacterium | reverse complement strand
GGGTGGGGCAACGGGCCGAGCGGGGCGCGGGTGGCCTCGCTGGTGATGATGCCGCCCTCGTGCAGCAGCACCTTGGCCGCGCGCAGGCCGCACTGGCGGTTCTCGAAGTGGATGAGCGGGAGGTACTCCTCCCACCGGGCCGTGGCCCGCTCCCGGTCGCCGGCCTGATAGGCGCGGACCACCTCGGCTAGCACGTCGGGGACGCTGCAGCTGGGCATGGTGCCGCGGGCGCCGGCGTCCAGGTCCGGCAGCAGCGTGACCGACTCCTCGCCGTCGAACGGGCCGGGCAGGGCCGACCCGGCCAGCGCGATCACCTCACGCAGCTTGGCCGCCGTGCCGGGCATCTCCACCTTGACGTACTGCACGTTCGGGATGTCGCGGGCCAGCTCGGCCAGCTGCGCCGCGGACAGCCGGGTGCTGCTCATCGGCGCGTCCTGGATCATGATCGGGATGTCGATGGCGGCGGCCACGGTGCCGAAGTAGTCCGCCACCGCGGCGGCGTCGGCGCTCAGCGTAGCCCCGAAGAACGGCGGCATCAGCATGACCAGGTCCGCGCCGAGCTGCTCGGCCCGGCGGCTGCGCTGGGCCGCGACCCGGGCGCTGTAGTGGCTGGTCGTCACCGCCACCGGGATGCGGCCGCCGACGTGGCCGAGCACGTGGTCGGCCACCCGGTCCCGCTCGGCGTCGGTGAGCGAGAACTGCTCGGAGTAGTTGGCCAGGATGCAGACCGCGTCGACGCGCGCGTCGACCAGGAAGTCCATCACCCGGGCCTGGCTGTCCAGGTCGAGGGTCTCGTCGTCGTGGAACGTGGTCGGCGCCACCGGAATCACGCCGCTGATCATCGTCCGGCCCCCGGGTTGGTCCGCATGGTCGGCTTATGGTCTCATGGCCGCCATGGTGACCGGAGACGCGCGGGATCTGTTTGTGGCCGTGGCCAGCGCGGCGGCGGCCCTGACCGGCCTGCTGTTCGTGGCCATCACGGTGACTCCGCGGCCGGCTGGCGGCCGCCCGCGCGGGGTGATCCATCAGGTGCGGTCGGCCGCGGCCCTGCTGGCCTTCACCAACGCACTCGGTATCTCGCTGTTCGGCCTGGTGCCGAACAACAACGCCGGCTACCCGGCGGGCGCGTTCGGCATCATCGGCACGCTGTTCACCCTGGCCAGCGTGCGCTCGATCCTGGCCGACACCAGGGCGCGAGCCAGGTTCCTGGCTCAGGTCTCGTTGATCGCCGGGTTGCTGGCCGTGTTCATCAGCGAGATCGTGTTCGGCGCCGAGCTGATTGCGCACTGGACCAACCACAGCGCGCTGGACACCCTGGGCAACCTGATCATCGCCTCGCTGTTCATCGGCGTGGCCCGGGCCTGGGAGTTCGTCGGCGACCGGGACACCGGCATCTGGGCCTCGCTGATGGTGCTGGCCACCGGGCACGAACGCTCGCTGAATGACCCGGATGCTGGGGCCACCGAGCCCGGCGAGCCGCCCGATTAAGGTGTAAACCATGGCGAGACGCATCGACGACGAGGACGTCCGGGCGACCAAGCTGCTGGACGCACAGGACAAGGCGGCCCAGCTGTTCGCCGAGATCGGGACCCGGGACATCATCCGGCCCGGGGTCACCGAGGTCCAGGCCAGCGACGAGATCCGGGACCTGGCGGCGGACATGTTCGGGGTGGAACGGCACTGGCACAAGCGGATCGTCCGGGCCGGCCCGAACACGCTGCTGCCGTACCAGAAGAACCCGCCCGACCGGGAGATCGGCGCCGACGACATCGCGTTCGCGGACTTCGGCCCGATCTTCGAGCAGTGGGAAGCGGACTTCGGCCGCACGTTCGTGCTGGGCGGCGACCCGGTCAAGCAGCGGCTACGCGACGACCTGCCGGTGGTGTGGCAGGCCGGGCGGGAGCACTTCCGCAGCCAGCCGGAAATCACCGGCGAACAGCTGTACGCGCACATGGGCGGCCTGGCCGAGCAGGCGGGCTGGGAGTTCGGCGGGGAGATCGCCGGCCACCTGGTCGGGCAGTTCCCGCACGAGAAAATCGCGGGCGACAAGATCGAGTCCTACATCGCGCCCGGCTCGGATCAGCCCATGCGCCGGGCCGACCGCAGCGGGCTCGCCTGCCACTGGATCCTCGAAGTGCACCTGGTCGACCGGGACCGCCAGATCGGCGGCTTCTACGAGGAACTGCTCGACCTCGGCTGACGCTGGGGCAGCCAAGGGGTAGCCCAGCTCAGGGGCCGCCGGCTAGTCCTTGGCCCGCTCGCGCCGCCGCAGGAACACCAGCACCGTGATGATGAAGATGATCAGAACGCCCGAGATGATGTAGTTCAGCATGCGCCCGCCTTCCCTGCCAGGAGAGTAGCAACCTCCTCAGCCGGGCAGCGAGGCCAGGACCGCATCCAGCTCGGTCAGCAGGCGTCCCGCGTCGGCTTCGGAGAACACCAGCGGGGGGCGGATCTTCAGCACGTTGCCGTGCTCGCCGGTAGCCGAGATCAGCACCCGGCGTTCGCGCAGGCCGTTGACCACGGCGGTAGCCGCGGCCGGATCCGGGGTACGCGAGGGCCGGTCCCGGACCAGCTCAATGCCGACGTAGAGGCCGGCACCGCGGACGTCCCCGACCGGCTCGTAGCGGGCGGCCAGGGCGGCCAGCTCGCCCCGCAGGAACGCGCCGACCCGGCCCGAGGAGGCCAGCAGGTCCTCGTCCCGGATCACGTCCAGCGTGACCTGGGCCGCGGCCATGGCCACGGTGTTGCCGCCGAAGGTGTTGAAGTACCGGGTGTCGCGGCCGAAACCGGCCACCACCTCGGGGACGACCAGGACGCCGGCCACTGGGTAGCCGTTGCCCATCGGCTTGCCCATGGTGACGATGTCCGGGTCGAGGCCGTGCCGTTGGTAGCCCCACATCCGCTCGCCGGAGCGGGCGAAGCCGCTCTGCACCTCATCCGCCACGAACAGGCCGCCGGCCCGGCGCACCACCTCGGCCACCGGGCCGAGCACGTCGGTGGGCTGGGCGTAGATGCCGTCGGAGGAGAACAGCGAGTCGGCGATGAACGCGGCCACCCCGTCACCGCGCCGCTCCAGGTCCCCGATCTGGGTCTCGACCTGACCGGCCAGCCAGGCGCCCAGGCCCGCGGCCGGGCGCCGGTAGGAATCCGGGGCCGGCACCCGCCGCACCCACGGGCTGAGCGGGGACCCCTCCCCCAGGGACGGCGAGATGCCCGCGGTCAGGTCCGAGTTGCCGTGGTAGGCCTCGGCGGTGACGATGATGCCGCGGCGGCCGGTGTGGTGCCGGGCCATCCGCAGGGCCAGGTCGTTGGCCTCGGAGCCGGTGCAGGTGAACATGGCCTGCCCGGCCCGGCCGATCCGGCCGCTGTGCGTGCCCAGCAGGTCCTCGGCGTAGTCGAGGATGCCCGGCTGCAGGTAGCGGGTGTGGGTGCAGAGCGTGCCGAGCTGCGCGGCGATGGCCTCGGTGACCCGGGGGTGGGCGTGCCCGACCGAGACCACGTTGTTGTAGGCGTCCAGGTAGTCGTGGCCGTCCGCGTCGTAGAGCAGCACGCCGCGGGCCCGGACGACCTCGACCGGGTGGGTGTAGAACAGCCGGTACGCCGGGCTGAGCAGCCGCTGGCGCCGTTCGACCAGGGCCCGGGTCCCGTCGTCCAGGGCCGCCGCGGTCGCGGGGTCGAAGGCGTTGTTCATCTTGCCGCGGGCCCCGTGAGTCTCGTCGCCGCGGGCCCCTTGAGTCACACCAGCCATTCGGTCACCTCCGGCACGGAGTGTTCCAGGAACCAGTCGAGCTGGGCCCACCCGGGTTCGGTGTTACGCAGCAGGTAGGCCGCGTTGGCCGGGAACTGGGCCGCCCGGTGGGTGCTGATCAGCGCCCGGGCCACCACCCGGGCCATGACCAGCGGGGGGATCAGCCGAAGCTCACCGGGGGTGAGGTCGGCCCGGGACCGGTAACCGTCGAGCACATCCCGGCCATCGGCGAAGATGTCGCCGGTCAGCACGCCGTCCCGGGGCAGCTGGTTGAGCAGCGCGGTGGCCACGTCGATCGCGATCGCGGTGCGGGTCGCGTCGCCGAAGTCGATGATCCCGGTGATGACGTCGGGGCGGGCCGGATCGGCCAGCAGGTTCGACTTGTTGAAGTCGTTGTGCAAGACCTGGCGGCGCAGCGCGGCCACCTGCTCCTCGATCAGCGCGAACCGGTCCAGGCCACGGGCCAGCTGGGCCCGGCGGCCGGGGTCACCGATGCTGGCCAGCAGGGGCCGCAGCCGCGGCAGGTGCTGCACGTCCCAGGCCACCACGGGCGAGTCGGTCGGGTGGGCGAAGCCGGCCGTGGCCTGGCGCAGCCGGGCCAGCAGCTCGCCGGTGGCCCGGCGCTGGGCCGGGGTGGACGGGATCCGGTCCAGCGGCGCGCCCGCGCAGTACGTCATCAGCCGGACCACGCGGCGCTGACCCGCGCCGTCGGTGACCACGGCCCAGCGCTGACCCTGCTGGTCAGGAAGCACGCGGGGCACCGGGACGGCCGGGTCGGCCCGGGCCACGTGGGCCAGCAGCGCGGTCTGGAAGTCGATCTCCCCGGTGGGTTCGGCCGGGTGGGCGGCCTTGAGGATCCAGCGGCGCCCGTCCGCGCCGGTCAGCCGGAACGTGTCGTCCTTCTCGGTGGCCAGCCGGGTGGCGGTGGTGTCGAGCCCGTACCGGTCCCGTATCAGCTGCTCGGCCTCGGCGGCGGGCATGGCGCGGTGCGCGACGGCCAGAGCGGGGACGGAGGCCGCCGGGTCGCCGGTGGGGCCGGTGGGGCTGGCCACAAGGTCGCCTTTCAGTCGAAATTGGGGACGGGAACCCGCTCGCCGCCGCGCAGCGCCGACTCGTGCGCGGCCAGGCCGGTCGCGGTCCAGTTGGCCGCGGTCAGGTCGTCCACGAACGGGGCCCGGCCGGCCAGCACGCTGGACACGAACTCGTGCACCAGGTGCGGGTGGGAGCCGCCGTGCCCGCCGCCCTGGACGAACGACAGGTGATTCTCGCCGGCCTGGGTGAACTCGCGGGTGTACTTGCGGATCGGCTCGGGCAGCAGGTCGGCCCGGTCCGGCACCTTGACCCGGGTGGCGGTGACCGGCCGACCCCGCCCCGCGGCCTCGGGCTCCCCCAGGGTGAACAGCACGGGATGCTCACCGGCTTCTTCGAGCTGCGGCCACTCGATGGCCTGCCGGTCGCCATAGATGGAGAAGGACTCGGTGTAGGAACGGGCCAGCTGGAACAGCGACCGGGTCACCTCCACCACCGCCCGACCACGACCACCCGCATGGGGAAAACGTATTCCTGCTGGCCGGGGTGGTGTCAATGAGGGTGGGCTCGCGGCCTGGCGGGCAATCCGGGCCGAACCGGGGCACGGATCTCCGGGCCCGGCGCGGTTGTCCCGGCAGTAGTGGCGACGCCCCATAATGATCCTCATGGAATCCAGGCTGTTCCCCGCGACGGCATTGGCGGGAACGCGTTGACCAGCGGCTGGAACTTCCGCGGCATCGATCCGGGCGAAGAGCTGCCGGACATCGACACGTCCGTGCCCCACTCGGCCCGCATCTACGACTACATCCTGGGCGGCAAGGACAACTTCGCCGCCGACCGGCAGGCCGCGGCCAAGGCGCTCGGCGCCAACCCGCACCTGGCCACCGGCATGCGGGAAAACCGGGCCCTGATGCGGCGGATGACGGCGTACCTGGCGGGCGAGGCGGGCATCCGCCAGTTCCTGGACATCGGCACCGGCCTGCCGACCAGCCCGAACATGCACGAGATCGCGCAGTCGCTACGCCCGGACAGCCGGGTCCTGTACGTCGACAACGACCCGATCGTGCTGACCCACGCCCGAGCCCTGCTGACCAGCAACAACGAAGGGGCCACGGCCTACATCCACGCCGACCTGCGCCAGCCGGAGCAGATTCTCAGCGATCCCCGGCTGGCGGAGACTCTGGATCTGTCCGAGCCGGTCGCGCTGATGCTGTTCGGCGTGCTGCACTTCATCTCGGACGAGGACGACCCCTACGGCATCGTGGCCCGGCTGCTGGGGGCGCTGCCCAGCGGGAGCTACCTGGCCGTCCAGCACCCGACCGGGGACTTCTACCCGGCGGGCGTTGGCGCGCAGGGCAGCTACCGCAACGCGGGGATCCCGTTCCAGTACCGGACCCGGGCCGATTTCGAGCGGTTCCTGGACGGCCTGGAGCTGGTCCCGCCGGGGCTCGTGCCGATGGCCGAATGGCGGGCCGGCGCCGAACCCCAGCCGCGGCCCGCGGCGGCCGAGGCCGGCGCATACGCCGCCCTGGGCCGGAAGCCCTGATTCCGCTAGCCCCGATCCCGCTAGCCCCGATCCCGCTAGCACTGACATAGGCGCTGATCAGGCAATCCAGCCGGGGACCGGACCCGTATACCGGGTGTGGACTGCGACCGGTTCGCTGAGGTAGCGGCGGAGCTGGCCCTCGGCGTGCTCACCGGCCGGGAGCGGGCCGAAGCCATCCAGCAGCTCGACCGGTGCGACGGCTGCCGGGAGCAGATCCGCAGGCTCACGGTCATCGGGGAGCAGCTGCTGGGCCTGCTGCCCGCGGTGACGCCGCCACCCGGGCTGGAGCGCCGCATCCTGAGCGAGCTCACGCCGCCCGCCCCGTCGGTCCGGCCGAGGCGACGGGCTGCGTTCGGCCACGCTGGCCACGGCGGCCCACCACATCATCGGCCAGGTGTTCCTGAATGAGGACGGTGACGGCGACAGCTGGCTCTACGTCTCGGTCAACGCCGGCCCGGCGACCAGGAAGGTCATCTGCCAGTTGCTGGGCCGGGACGGCCAGGTGGTCACGATCGGCTCGTTCGGCCTGCGCGGCGGCTACGGTTACTGGGGCAGCCCGGAGTCGATGCGTGGCACCGCAGTGGCCTCCGCCCGCCTGCTCGGGGCGGACGGCCACGTGCTGGGGGCGGCCACGTCCGGCTCCTGAGGCGCCACCGGGGCGAAGCCGAGGGAGACAGATGGCCAGCGATCAGATCGACACGACCGTGCCGCACTCGGCCCGGATCTGGAACTACTGGCTCGGGGGCAAGGACAACTACCCGGTAGACCGGGAGGCCGGCGACCGATTCCTCGAGGTCTACCCGGACATGTCGCACGTGGCCCGCTCGGTCCGGTACTTCCTGGCCCGCGCGGTCCGCTACCTGGCCGGCGAGGCCGGCGTGCGACAGTTCCTCGACGTCGGCACCGGGCTGCCCACGGTCGACAACACCCACGAGGTCGCGCAGCGGGTCGCGCCGGAGTCCCGGATCGTCTACGTCGACAACGACCCGCTGGTCCTGGTGCACGCCCGCGCGCTGCTGACGTCCCGGCCCGGAGGCTCCTGCGCCTACGTCGACGCCGACGTGCGGGAACCGGCGGCGATCATCGAGGCGGCCCGGGCCACGCTGGACTTCAGCCAGCCGGTGGCGCTGATGATGCTCGGCATCATGGGCCACATCCAGGACGACGACGAGGCCCGGTCGATCGTGCACCAGCTGACCGCCGCGCTGCCCAGCGGCAGCTACCTGACCCTCAGCGACGGGGCCAACACCAGCGCGACCCGCTCCCAGGCGCACGACCGGTACCGCGAGACCGGCGCGGTGCCCTACCAGTTGCGCAGCCCCGAGCAGATCACCGCGTACTTCGATGGCCTGGAGCTGCTCGACCCCGGGGTGGTGCCGGTGTCCCAGTGGCGGCCCGACCCGGACCCGGCCGGAGTGCGGCACGTGGACACCTACGGGGGCGTGGCCCGCAAGCCCGCCTAGAGGTCCAAGACGATCGTGACCGGCCCGTCGTTGGTCAGCTGGACCTTCATGTCGGCGCCGAAGACGCCGGTCTCCACGTGGGCGCCGAGGCCGCGCAGGGCCTCCACCACCGCGTCCACCAGCGGTTCGGCCACCGGGCCGGGCGCGGCGGCCAGCCAGGACGGGCGGCGGCCCTTGCGGGTGTCCGCGTACAGCGTGAACTGGCTGATGACCAGGAGCGGGGCGGCCACGTCGGAGCAGGACTTCTCCCCCTCCAGGATGCGCAGGCCCCACAGCTTGGCGGCCAGCTTGGCCGCCTGTTCGGGGGTGTCGGTGTGGGTCACGCCGACCAGGACCATCAGCCCCGGCTCGTCGATGGCCCCGGTCACCCGCCCGTCCACGCTCACGCTGGCCTGGCTCACCCGCTGTACGACCGCTCGCACCTGATCCCCTCCGTTTCTGGGCGCCAGCGTACCGGTGGCAGGATGAGGGACCGTGGAACAAGACATAGTGCGCGCAAGCGTGGAACGCAGCTGGACCGATGAGGTGCTGCCCAGCCTGGCCGGGCTGGTCACGATCCCGGCGCTGTCGCCGGCCTTCGATGCGCAGTGGCCCGAGCACGGGCAGCTGCGGGCGGCGGTGGACCATGTGCAGGCCTGGATCGGGACCCGCGGGCTGCCGGGGGCGCATAGTGAGGTCGTCGAGCTGCCCGGGCGGTCGCCGCTGCTGCTGGTGGACGTGGCCGCCACGGCCGGGGCGGCGACGGACGCTGACCCCGGGGACCGGG
>CAXUJF010000242.1:0-8568 GCA_964250865.1 uncultured Streptosporangiaceae bacterium | reverse complement strand
TCCGAGGGGGGACTTGAACCCCCATGCCCTTTTGGGGCACTAGCACCTCAAGCTACCGTGTATCCGAAGTGCGCGGTGGTATCGCCGCTGACACAAGGGGTCACGATTCCGCGCGCGTCCATAGAAGTCCAAGGGCATGCCCGGCGGTAGTAGCGCAGTTAGTCGCGCAGCCGTATCTCGCAACGACACCCGCAGACGGCGGGCTGCCTCGGGGGCCGTCGTATCGCGCGCACTCTCGCCGAGCGATCTTCAAGCGTCCTCGGTCCTTTCAACCGGCCGCTGCGTGCACCCAATCGAGGCAGCGTAGTGGTTGCCCGTGTCACCTGGGGGCCAAGGCTAGTCATCCGACCGCACGAATGCGCTCCCTACTGCTTGAGCCATGAGAGGAGGTACCGCGTTGCCTACTTGCCGCCCTCTAGAAAGCAGACTGCCGCGGAACCGGAACGAGCGTGGAAAGGTTTGCAGACAGGCGGCTTCCCGGAGACTTATAGCGCGATTATCAACCGGATGCCCGAACCGGCCATTGGAGTAACTTAGGCACCGAGTTGTAATTGCTGCCGCCGGTTTATCCCACGCAAGCCTGCCATACACATCGGAGTGTCCGCTATGACCGCGATGGCAGTCGAGAACTAGGTTCGGAGGCCAGCTTTCACGTCCCCTACCCTCCAGAGTAGCTGAAATGCGCTCGATGTTAAGATCCGACAAATCCATCGCGGCATGATCGGAGTCATGTGGATCAGACTCACCAGCCTCTAGTGAGGGCAAGCCCCAAATGTAGTCTCTAACTACGGCTGTAGCGTCTAGGCCCGGCCCGTGGGTCGGCGATGGAAGCTTTATCTCGTTCTTTAGCGAAGCCATCAATACTAGGCGTTTACGTACTTGTGGTACACCATAGCTGAGTGCCGACAATATATCCCAATCTATTTGGAATCCTTGGTCGGTAAGCGTTTTAACAAATTTATTGAATGGGCCTTCGTTCCCAATTTTCTGCAAGCCTGGCACGTTCTCAACCATGACATAGTCTGGCCTCAGTGCAACCACAAATTTTTGGAACTCGCGGAGAAGTGTGCGTTTACCGTCGTCCATATCGAGGCGTGAACGGAAGCGGTTTTGTTTTGAAAACGGCTGGCAGGGAGCGCATCCTGACAGAAGGAGTGGCTGGTCAGCCGGAATCAATTTCCGAACCTCGTCAATCGGAACATCCCGGATATCGCGTTGGATGAATGCTGCCTCAGGAAAGTTTTCCCGGAACGTATTGGCGGCATCCTCGTCGATGTCTAGACCCGCCACTATGTTCATCCCAGCATCGCGCAGGCCGAGACTGGTTCCTCCACATCCCGAAAAGAAATCTATTACAGCAATTGGCGCCATCACACCCCTGCACTTTCAATAAACCTTCTTACGCGCTCGCGCACCTCTAGAAGCTCAGGAGCATCGTCTGGCAAGGACGCTAGCCTTCGCTGTTGCTCCACTAGTATTTCTGGCGATGTGATTGGGGCGTACTCTGGTCGGCCCATAGCCTCTCTGGCTAGCTTGACCCATTCCTGCTTTGCAGATGCCGAAGTATAACCTGATCCATGACCGATAAGACTTAGAAGCAACGACTCGGGATCGCCGCCAGGAAGATAGGCGACATGCGACGAAATCCAGTCAATTACTTTACGCATTTCATTAAGCCTGGTCTCTTCCAGGTTGGGATCATTTCCGCCATGAAGAAGCAGCTTGGGAGCTCCACCAAGTATTTGCCTGCACCTGGCTTCTAGCTGAGAATCCGGAATCTCGCTTGACCCAGGGGTTTCCTGACGTTGGTCGCCGTCGAGGAAGACCAGACACTCTTGGCCGAGAGCAGAGAAGGAAGGGACGAGATTGGTGATAGCGCTCGCGCCACCGGGGACGCCGGTCACTTTAAGCGTGCGGTATACGCTTTCACCTAGCGGTCGGATTGCCCGCAGGACGATTGCTGCGGCCAGTCCATCCTCAACGAATATCGAGTGAGCCATCTCTGCCGGTACGCCCAGCCTGAAGAAAGCGTCCGTGGGCTCCGAGGCTTGAGCAACGATATCAATTCGCCCATCACCCGGGTTCTCCTGGAATATTTTAATTGCATTGCTTGGTAGGTCTCGAATCATCTCTGGCGAGTGAGTCGAGATGACGAACTGATGGTGACGGAGCTTCGCTTGGCTTCGGATAAATTCTAGCAGTCTCCGCTGTCCTCCTGGATGCAAAGATACTTCTGGCTCATCCAGGAGGACAAGTGCTGTCTCCTCTGCCTCGGTCACAGCGTAGACGAGCATAACGGCTGCAAACTCGCCACTTCCCGCGAAAGCTTCAGAGTATTGGCGGCCGTGCGGTCTCAGCAAAATTGAGTGACCGTCAACATTGTAATACCGGTGTTGAATGACCGTTATTTCCTCGAATTTACGGCCGAGAATATTAGACACGGCTTCGAGTTGGTCTGCATTCAGGTCAGTGTAGTTCACCACCCGCTCTCGGTCGTACCACCGATGGTGATGTCTGCCGGTATTCAATGTCGCGGCTAGCTGATTGGACCTACGTCGAATAAATTCTTTTTTATCCGTAAGTGTTTTTATCTGAGCATCGTAAGGCATTTCATAAAAGTATTTGTCAAATGCTGAAAGTTGTTGGCGGAAGTCTAGGTAAACCACGTCCTTTGTGATTGCTTTCCATCGTGTTCCAACGCGGTCCGCAGTGGATTCGACGCCTTCAGGTAGCGAGGGAGGACGCTTCATACCGTCTTGCAATAGTGGCCTTGACGGCTCGAAGTAGTCAGGATCGATGGCCTTACTGCCTCGACGCTGCCTTCGGGTAATTCGAGTCTTGATAACTTCTACAACCTCGCCCACTGTTGGAGCAACGTATCCATGGATAAAACGATGCCGCTCCTCCGAGCTGATTGGGTCGAGGTTTGTTGAAAACCAATATTGCCCGACGTTGTAATAATCAGGGCATCCTTGCAAAGCTCTCAAGACAGCAGTCTTATTAGTTCCATTGGGCCCAACCAAAGCCGTCACAGGATAATCAAAATCGATACGCAGGCCGTCGCGTAGATTCCGAAATCGGGGAAAGCGAATGTATCTGATGTAGGGCTCGAATTTGCCCGCGTCTAGGAGCTGCGGCAGAGGATCGGCGGAATCGGGCATAACGTCCTTCACACCTGTGTGAGCGCGGCAGGTACGGACAGTAGTCAGACTCCCACAAAGGAGGAAACTTTGCACGCGTAACGGGTGCGCGTCCGTGCCACTTTCGGCAGAGACCGAAGCGCCTCGTGAGGGCTAAGTTGCTCAGGGTACCGGTAGGGCGCTGCTCGAATCGGCCTGTCGGAATCTTACGCCGGAAAGTGCCCTGGCTCACCCGTCGGACGCGCGTACCGTCTGCGGGAAGCAAAGCACCGTTAGGCTGAAGGAGCCGACCCAACAACGCGGCGGCGTTTGGTTCCCCGCCGCTACGACTTTCCCGGCTGGGGGTACAGCTCGCGCGAGGCCATCGGCTTGGTCCTCAAGGTGTAGCAGTTCCCTCGACGTTGCCCGTGGCGTTTGACACAACCCGGGTACCTGAGTTGCTAGGTGCTCGACTTGTAGACTGGTGCGCACCACAACAGGCGCGGCTTGCTGAACCCTGGCGGCGTCAGCGACGGGCCACAACCAAAGGTTGCGCATGGGTACGAAGACCGACGTAGTTGAGCGCTCCATCCGGGAGATCGTTGCGACTAACCAGGAGCCGAACGGGCAACTCCCCTCCGAGCGCGAGCTAGTAACTCGCTTGGGTGCTGGCCGCACGACGATTCGGCTTGTGCTGATGAAGCTCACCGCGGAGGGACTCATCCGGAGCGAGCACGGTCGGGGGTATTTCACTATTGCCCCAAAAGGTCAAGTGAGCCAGTGAGCGCCAACCCGCCCCCGGAGCCATGGCAGGTTCACGGTGAGCGACTGATCTACGACAACCCGTGGGTGCAGCTAGCGCTAGTCGATGTAGAACCACCCGGGGGGAAGCGGTTTGACCATCACGTCGTGCGGCTGTCCCGTGCGGCCATAGCTCTGGTTGTGGATGACAAAGATCGCGTGCTGATGATGTGGCGTTATAGATTTGTGCCAGCGCGCTTTGGCTGGGAACTGCCCGGCGGAATTATCGAATCCGGTGAAAATGGTGCTGACGCTGCCGCTCGCGAAGTTGAGGAAGAAACTGGATGGCGGCCGAGCACGCTTCGTCACCTAGTCACATTTCAGCCAATGGTCGGCATGGTTGACTCTCCGCACGAGGTATATGTTGCGCACGGTGCCACAAAAGTATCGGAACCCCGCCTAGATGCTGATGAGGCCGCTGAAGTCGCTTGGATTCCCCTCACCGATATCAGCGGGATGGTCGAGCGTGATGAACTGCTCGGCGCTGGCACGCTTGTAGCTCTCCTGCACACGCTGGCGTTTACGAAGGCAGTTGTCCAGTAATCCTGTCGATTTGCCGAAGGTACCGAACTGACCCGGTTCGGTTGGCCAATAGACGCGCCTCTCTGAGGCTTTTGGCAGCGTCTCCGTATTCACCACGTACAAGGTGCGCTTGAGCGAGATCGCACAACAGTCCAGCCTTGGCACGGTTGAACGTCGAATCTATGGCCTCAAGCGCCGTGTGGAGGTCGGCCACTGCCTGCTCATCCCCGACCAAAGCCAGCACATGTCCACGCCAGCGCGCTAGGTGCGCGTCGGTCAGAAAAATGCTTGGCATATCGGGGTCTCTCAGCAGAGAATCGCTTGGCAGAATCCGCGCCGCCTCATCGAGCGATCGTCTACTTGCTTTCTCGTCACCGTTCAGCGCCAGCATCTCGGCTTGTGCTCCGAGTAGCCATGCCCGCAGACGCAGCGGGATCGAGCTACTGGAGTTCAGCGCTTCGCCCACCAGTTGGACAGCAAGGTCAGTCCGTCCTGCGTCTATCAGTACATAAGCTTGCTCGCCCATTGAATGCGCGAGGTACCTGGGCTCGTTTGCCTCTCTCGCCGCCTGTTTGGCTAGCTCGTAATGACGCCATGCACGATCGGCCGCGCCGACGTCGAGCGCTTGCCAAGCCGCCAAAGTTGCAGCACCGGCAAGGGCAGATGCGACGGGAATTCGCGCATTCGGTAGGACAGCAAAAGTGAGCCCGTCTGAGAGTACCTCAAGATGCTTAGCCATCGAATCGACTAGCTGAGTAGCGCCCATCTGACGATCAAGCGTGCGGAATACCTCTGTCTGTTCCAAGAACGTGTCAACCACTGATCGCCCAACGCTGTGGGCGCTCTCGATGTGTTCGACCAATTCTGCGTATCCGTTAACCACGTTCGCGTCGGCGCGCTTCGGCTGGCCAAACAGTTCTGCATCTATCATTCCGAAGACGGCACGCAAGATCGCTGTGTAGGGCGGAGACACGCCGCGCCGCCCGTTCTCCCACTCAGACACGTAGACCCGCAGGCTTGCTGTACTCGCCACGCTCAGAGCGTGCCGCCGTGCGTATAGCTCGATCTCAGAGACCAGGCGGTTCTGAGACCACTTCTTAGCCTCGCGCGCCTGCCGTATCCGCTCGCTCATGTCATCCAATCTCGCAAGAGCGGTGTGCCCCTCCAAGAATGCCCAGTTCAGCCGCTATTAACAAGCGGGTTAACAGCATTGCTGTTGACCTCAGTTGGCTATCGAACTCGCGTTATTGCACGTCATTGTCACTGTGTAGCCAATCAGCTTGGTCCCCGGACGGAGCAGCCAACGCGGACCACCGGCAGAGGTGTTGACAACTGGTGCGCACCAGTTGTCTACTACTGGTGCGCACCAGTAGAGCCAGTCAGGGACCGCCCCCGAACATCGGAGATTCTGTTGAACGCACTGCAAGAGACGAACTCGCAGGCCAGCGCCTTGCCGTCGCTGTCGCTGCGCGCTTTGCGGGACATGATTTTGGCCGGTGACCCGGGTTGCGTGTGCGACCCGGAGCTGTTCACCGGCCCCACCGACACCGAGCCAGAGAACGAGCCACCGGAGGACCGCTCGGCCCGGATCGCAGTGGCGCGCGAGGTGTGCGCGTCCTGCCCGGTGCGGCTGGCCTGCCTGGCCTACTCGCTGCGGACCCGCCCTGCCGCCGGGGTGTGGGCCGGGTTCACCACCGACGAAATCACCGCCTTGGCGGCTGCTGCGAACCGGCCGACCCGGCCACGCCGTCACACCGCGCTGCGCGCCGATCCCCCCGGTCCGGTCACGGTCGGCGAGGTGGCGTGATGGGCCGCATGTACGTGCACATCCGCCACGGTGGCGGGGATAGCGAGGGCGCGTGGGCCGTGCTGGCTGCCCTGGTCGTGCTGGCCATCGTCGGCGGGGCAGCCCGGCATGTGATCGCCAACGCGCTGCACGTGGTGGTGGCCGTGCTGGAGGTCATCGCCTGGACGCTGGCCGGGGTCGCCGTCGCCGCTGTCCTGACCGGTGGGGTACTGGCCGGTGTGCGCATCAGGCGCTCAGTCCTTGCGGCCCGCGCCCGCCGCGCCGTCGCTCAGCGCCCGCCGGTCATCCACATCACGCCCGAGGGGTATCTCCGGCCGCTGCCCGACCCGGCCAGCCAGGGCCGGCCCGCGCTCAGCCCGCCACCGCAGCACCCGGCCACGGGATGGCCGCTGCCCGGGTGGTGGGAGGAAATCCGCCCCCGCATCGGCGGCGACGACGACCAGCACCGCCCCCACTGACCGCGCCCGGCCCGTCCACACAGCCGCCATACCTGCCACGACCCCGCGCTGACCTCAAGGAGACACCTGTCATGACCACCCCAGCCACCGACAGCACCCGCACCATCACCGTCGCAATCCTGCGGGCCGTCGCCGACCTGATCGAGAACCGCCCGGACCTGCCCGAGCCGGATTGCCGCGTCGGCTTCTACGTCCACAGCGGCGACGACACACCCGCCACCATGGCCGCCATCGCTGCCGCACTGCCGTGCGGCTGGCGCGCCCGCATCAGCCGCGGCGGTGACCACGAATGGATGGACCTGGATAGCGACACCCCGGGCGCGAGCGTGGCCCGCGGCACTCAGGTCCACATCGCCGCCCCCGCGTCGGCCGTGTGCGTCCCGACTGGGGCCAAGACGGTCACCGTCTGGCAGCCCGCCCCGGCCCTGACCGGCCTGGCCGGTGCCCTGCCGCTGGGAGAGGTGGCCTGACATGAGCAAGGCACATCTGACCGTCCTGGCCGCCGTGGTGCTGTTCCTGCGCTGGCTGGTCACCGGCCACGTCGCGGTGACGGCCGGTGGGCTCACGTTCATCGTGCCTGCCCTGGCCGTGACCGCCGTCACCGTGCTCACGCTGACCGCCGCCGTGATCGGCCTGCTGGTGTACCGGACCCGGGCCGAGCAAGCCATGCTCGCCGCCTGGCAGGCCCGGAGGGCGGCCACGTCATGACCAACGCGGACAGCAAGGCGTGGGCGTCGGCCCGGACGCTGCGCGATCTGGGCCAGCTCACCGCGCTCTGGCTGGAAGGTGACCTGGCCACGGCGCCGGGCTACTCCAGCCGCCCGGACGATGAGACGGCGGCACTGGTGCCGGTGCTCGCCGTCCTGAACCGTGCCGGGTACGTCACGAACGGCTCGCAGCCAGGCGACGCCGGGCAGGGCTTCAACGGAGGGTGGTGGGAACAACGCGCCGCCGTTGCGGGGTTCGCCGGTCTCCGCGTCACGCGACGGCTGACCACGGCGGCGCTGTCGGCGGGCCTGACCGTCATCGCGCATGACCCGGCTCAGCTACCCCGCTGGCGTATCGGCTGCCGGTCCAGCGTCGCCGTTACCCGAGAGGACGGCCAGCCGGTCAGCTGGTTCGGCGCGCATCTGTCCCGCCGTTACCTGCGCGACGGGTGGACCGGCTACGGCACCTGCCATCGGTCCGCCGTCAGCGACGTGTGCCGGGCCTGGCAGGTAACCATCATCGACCCCCAGTGGGGCCGCCCCGAACTGCTCTGGCAAGTCCTCTCCAGCGTGGTCACCGGAGGTGGGCAGTCATGAGCCTTTCCGCCGGGTTCGACAGCCGCACCGACCGGCGCGCTTACGCGCTTGTGGCGGCCGGGGCCGCTGCCCTGTCCTACGCACACGCGCGGGCGTTCTTCCTGCCCTTCATGGGCACCGTGGGCGCGTCGCTGACGCCGCTGCTGCTGGATGCGGTGGTGTTCTGGCTCGCTTCGGCCGCCGTTCGGCAGGCCAAGGCGGGCCGCCCGCTGCCTATGCTGCGCTCCGGCGCGTACGTGGTGCTGGCGCTGACCGTGACCGCGAACGCGCGCGGGGGCGCGTCGTGGGCCGAGCGGCGGTTCCTGGCCCTGCCCGCCGGGCTGTTCGGGTTCCTGACCGAGGTGCGGACCCGGCTGGCGCTGTATGAGCACCGCGCCGAGCATGGTGATGACCGGCTGCGGCTGCGGCTGTGGCTACGTCACCCGGTACGTGCCGGGCGGGCGTGGCTGTGGCTGGCCCGCCAGTCCGCCCCCGCCTTCGGCCGGGCCGCCGCCGAACATGACCGGCTGCGCGCCGCTCGCGGCGCGGTGCGGGTGGGCCGGCCGGGCCGGGGGGTG
>CAXUJF010000241.1:0-8588 GCA_964250865.1 uncultured Streptosporangiaceae bacterium | reverse complement strand
GGTACGGGGTCCACGGGTGTGGGCGTCGGGCTGTGCGTGCTGGCGACGTGCCCGGCTAACGGGACCGGCGGCGGGGGCGGGATCACCGTCACCGGCTGTGTCCTGGCCAACTGCAGCGGCACCACCGGGACCGGCAGCACTGGGACCGGCGGGTCTGGCGGGACCGGCACTGGCGGAACCGGCACTGGAGGCACTGGCGGCACTGGAACTGGCGGGACCGGAACCGGCGGTACTGGAGGCACTGGCGGAACCGGAACCGGAGGAACCGGCGGGACTGGCGGCACTGGGACTGGCGGGACCGGCGGATCTGGTAGCGGTCAGCATGGCTGCAACTGGGTCTGCCAGCACCGGCATCACGTGCACCACGTTCACCACCTGCGGTACCTCGTCGATCACCGGTACTGCCACCATCACGGCACCGGCAGGACCTCAGGTACCGGGACGGGCTCTGGCACCGCGACGGGCTCTGGCACCGGCACCGGGACCGGAATGGGATCCGGTACTAGCTCGGGCTCGGGCTCGGGGTCGGGAAGTGGCGGTTCCACCACTGGCACCACGACCGGTCATCACCGGGTGTGGTTCGTCTACGGGTACGGCGAGCAGCACTCGCACCGTGGGCCGTGCTGGCATCACGGGCGGCTGGCCAGCTACGACCGGGGCCACGGGCATCGGTACACGTTGTCCAGCCACCGCGGTTACGGACGCCACGAGTGCGCGTTCCACCACGGTCATGGCGACGGCACCACCCAGCTGGGCAGCACCGGCAGCACCGGCACTACGGGCGCCACTGGCTCCACGGGCGCCACTGGCCCCACGGGGACTGGACTGCTGGGGCTCTCGATCACCCTCTGAAAGGGGGGTCCGGGTCCGCTCCCCGCACCACCCTGCGGGGAGCGGACCCATCATCATCCGCGGTGCGGCCCCTCTCGGGTGGGGGTGGCCCGCCACTGAGAAAGGGGGTGTAACTGGGACAACGGTTGACCACCCATGAAACTCCTGTCGGCCCGGTGCGCGGGCGTCGTACTATGCCCACGCGCCGGACCGACGGGAGGAGCCTTATGACCACCGACAGGGATCAGGTTGAGCTGGGACAGGTGCAGGAGACGCTGTTCATCCCGTTGACCGGACGAACCAGGGAGAGCGAGAGACGGCGGCCGATCCTGCGGGACCCCAAGGCGGTCGAGATACTGGAATCGGTCACCTTCGACCGGGCCAAGTACAACCGCACCGGCGGCTGGACGACGGTCATCCGCACCGCGTGCTTCGACCTGTGGGTCAGGCAGTTCCTGGCCGAGCACCCGGGCGGCACCGTGGTCGAGCTCGGCACCGGGCTGAATACGCGCTTCGAACGGGTCGACAACGGGACCGTGCACTGGGTCGACCTGGACCTGCCGGACACGATCGCGCTGCGGCGCCGGTTCTTCGCCGACACCGACCGGCGGCGGATGGTGCCGGGTTCGCTAACCGACGACGCCGACGATGGCTGGCTGGCGGTGGTGCGGGAGCTGCCCGGGCCGTACTTCTTCGTCGCCGACGGAGTGCTGGCCTACCTGACCGAAGCTGAGGTCATGCGGACGCTGGCCGGCCTGGCCGAGCACTTCCCCGGCGCGCTGATCGCCATCGACAGCTACTCCCAGCAGATGATGGCGCGGGAGCACAAGCTGGCCGCCCGCCGGGACATCGCCCGCTGGCAGTGGGCCTGCGATGACCCGCAATCACTGGAGCGGCTCGGTATGCGGGTGGTCGAGACGGCCACGGTCACCCGGCCGCCCCGGGCGCTGCGCTCGACGCTGCCCGCCTCACGCCGGCTGCTGCTGACCCTGCTCAACCCGCTCTTCGGCCAGTCGATGCAGGTCACGTTGTTCCGCGCCGCCTTGTCCCAGCCCCGGATCGGCGAGCCCTAGAAAGCATCAGCACCCGTTTGCCCGGCGGTCGCCAACGCGACGGCTAACGGCCTCATCTGGGTGCGAGCCTGAAGGTCATGTCACGTACGGGGGCGACGTGGTTCACCGCGGCGACCACGGCGGTCGTGCGGCACCTGCCGTTCGGCCTGTCCCGGGTCATCGCGCCCAGCCTGCTGGGCTTCGCGGTCATCAACGGCTGTACATTCGGCCTGGACCTGACCTTGCTGACCGTGTTTCACGGCGTGGCGCACTGGCCGGTGGCGGTCAGCATCACACTGTCCTACGGCACCGCGACGAGCGTGAGCTACCTGCTCAACCGCACCCTGAACTTCCACTCGCACGGGTTGGTCGGGCGGCAGGTGACGATCTACGCCGCCGTCGTGGTGGTCAACTACCTGGCGTTCATCCTGGGCGTCGGCTCGGGGCTGGCCGCCCTCGGTCTTGAGTATCAGCTGGCCCGGATCGTGGCCGGCCTGTGCGAGGCGGTCTGGATCTACGTTGCCCTGCGCTTCATGGTGTTCAGGCCAGATCCTCGATGATCACGTGCACGGTCCGGTCGCCGACGTAGGGCTCGGCGGCCTGCCGGACCTCGGCTGCGATCTCCGCCACCGGGACGCCGTAGCGGCCAACCACGTGCACCTCGAGATCGTCCTCGCGCAGAACGACGCCCGTCACCCGGCGGCCCGGCAGGTAGGTGCCGACGCCACCGAGCCGGCCGCCCGACAGGGCCGCCACTCCGGGCACGGCGCTGACCGCGGTCGCGATCTCCTCGGCTTCTTTACCCCTGCCGGATGCTACCGATCCGGCTGACGCCGACGATGTGCTAACCGGAGCGGGTTCGTTGTGAGCTGGTGACGACATCAGCTGATACTCCCTTGCTTTCCGCAGGCCGGCGTGGATTGGTCGAAGGCTCAGGCATCGTCTACCGTGGAGCCCACACGGCTATCAGGTACCGCGGCAACGTTCCCTCAGCTCGGGCCTTCTCACTGTTAAGACACGCCGGCTGCCGACATCGTCACGCAGGATTGGCGGGCGATTTCCGCGGTCGCGCGACCGAGACAGCTGGGCCCGATAAAGGGCCCGAGGCAGCCGAAGGGGGAGTGTGATCACGCGGTACGAGCCTTACCCCTGGGCCGGCCTGGGCGGTACGGGGGGCACTGACCCCGGCGAAACGGCCGGCGATCCGCTGAGCGACGCCACGATGGTCGCGCGAGCCCGAGACGGTGACACGCGCGCGTTCGAGACCCTGGTCCGGCGCTATCAGCGGCCCATCTACCGCCTGGCCGTCCGGATGCTGTACGACACCGGGGAAGCGGAGGACGTCGCGCAGGAGGTCTTCGTCACCGCCTGGCGCCGGCTGCCGGAAATCCACGACGACAAGGCGATACGCCCCTGGCTCTACCGCATCGCCACCAACCGCTGCCTGAACATCCTGCGTTCCCGCAAACCGGTCACCGCCTTGTTCGAAGAAGTCATCCCGGAGGCCAGCCCGGCCGCGTCCCCCGAGGCGCGCGCCGAAGCCCACGAACGCCTGGTGGCCCTGCGGCTCGCGCTCGACCGGCTCACCGCGGAACAGCGGGCCTGCTGGTTGCTGAGAGAGATGGAAGAGCTGTCCTATGCGGAGATCGCCGGCATCCTGCACACCACACCCCAGGCGGTGCGCGGGCGGCTGGCCCGGGCCCGGGCCGAACTGGGGGAGGCGATGATCTCATGGCAGTAAAGGGCGTGGATGACGCCTACCCGCTGCCCTGTGGCCAGGACGCGGCCATCCTCTGGGAGCACGTCACGCTGGGTGAGCTGGACGAGCACGAGCTGGAATGCGAACACTGTCAGGCCGCCTCGGCCGGGTTCCGCGCGCTGCTGGAGGCGACCGGCGAGCTGACCGAGGCCGATGTGGCGCCGCCGCGCGATCTGACCGAGCGGATCATGCGCGCGGTCCGCACCGAGCGCCGGCGCGACGCGTTCTTGCCCGTCGCGCTCACCGACCTGGGCCCGATCCGGGTCGCCGCTCAGGCCGCGGCGGTCGTGGTGCGCTTCGCCGCTGACCAGGCTGCGGGGGTGGCCGCCCGTTCCTGCTCCGTCGAGCAGGTCGCCGACGGGCCGGACGGCTGGTGCGTGGTCCGGCTGGAACTCGCCCTCCGGTATGGCGTGGACGGAATGGCCGCGGTGGCCCGGGCCCGGGAGCTAATCGATGCGGCCGCCCGGGAACTGGCCGGATTCGAGCCAGCCCGCATCGACATCACCGTGGTCGACGTCTGGCAGGAGGAGACATGATCGTCGGACGGACCGTCGTCGAGGTGCCGGTCGCGGAAAAGCTGGCCGCGCTGACCGCGCTGGGCACGCCGGGGGTGATCCGGCTCGAGCCTTCGATCAGCGCGCTGGCGGCCAGCCTCAGCCGGCGCGCGCTCGGCGGCTGGCTCAGCGGGAACGGCACTTTGCCCCCGACCGCAGGCGTCCGCGTCGAAGTAACCGATGGCGCCGTCACCGTCGAGGTCGCGCTGTCGATCGAGCTCGGCCGCCCCGTCCCTGACGTGGCGGCCCACGCTCAACAGCGGATCGCGGACGCCCTGCGCGAGCTGGGCGGATACACGGTCTCCTCGGTCACCATCCTGGTCGTCGACGTCGACCGCCGCTGAACGCTCTGGTCGTACTTCGAGATCAGGCAGGCGGCGCTCAGGCCGGTCGCCGTGGCCAGCGGCGCGGTGACCATGATCGCCGGCAGGGCCCGGCGGGGCCGGAACGCCCGGGCCGCGGCCTTCCGCGCGGCGAACTGGCTTTCCGCGGGCTGGAGCTGTCGGTGCTGCCGCGCTGGCCCACGGGGGCCAGTTCGGCCCCCGGTGTCTGGTCCCAGGGGGCGCCAGCTGATCGGGTGCAGGCCTACTCCAGGTTTGATTTAATGTTGCTGGCGCGGGGTTAGCGCACCCGCCGCGGGCCGTGGCGGCGACGCCACCAGCGCACGAGCCTCCACATCCCGTGCCGGGACCGGAACACCGTGACCTGGGGCCGCGCGGCCGAAGTGCGTTTGGCCTCACCTCGGTGCCGCCGCCAGGCGGTCAGCCCGGCGACAAAAGTGTCAGGATCGCCGCCCGCGTCGGGGTGATGGGTCCGGACCCAGGCCCGGAAGTCCCGCCGTTCCTGCGCGTCCGGGTCGTGCTCAGGCACCACGGACCCGAAAGGCGATCACTGAACGCGCGGTTCCGCCGTGGGGTCCGGGTCCTCGTCGGTGGGCAGGTGCACGTCGCCGATGGTGATGTTCACCTCGGTGACCTCGAGGCCGCAGATCCGCTTGACCGCGTCGATGACGTTGCGGCGAACCCCTTCGGCCAGGTCGGGGATGGAAATCCCGTACTCGACCACCAGGTCCAGGTCGATCGCGGCCTGCCGTTCGCCGACCTCCACGGTCACGCCCTGGGTGATGCTGGTGCTGGTCACGCCGGGCAGGCGATCCCTGACCACCCCGAAGGCCCGGGTCATCCCCGCGCCCATGGCGTAGACGCCGGGCAACTCGCGGGTCGCGATGCCGGCCACCTTGGCCACCACCGTGTCCGCTACCGCGGTGTTGCCGAACTCGCTGGTCAGCTGCCCGGCCTGGTAGGTACCGGGCTCATTGCGGCTGTGGCTGACCCGAGCCGGCTTTTCGCTAGCTTCTGCGCTCATGCCTTACTCCTAATGAAGGTCTACAGAAGTAAGGACACGAGCCGGCCCGCGATGATCACGCCCACCGTGGAGTGATCTGGGTCACACGGGTGCTCCGGCCACGGTTTCCAGGTAGCTGGCTGACCGGGCCGGATCCATGAACCAGGTGAAGAAGTCGCGCGGGTCGTTGAAGCCGTTCGCAAACCGGTCGGCGATCTGCTGGTGCTGGCTGGCCGCGCCCAGCACCTGCACGATGTGCGGCGGGGGTGGCTGCAGCATGGCGTTCGTCCAGGTGGTGGGGTACTGCGCATAGTCCCAGAAGCTGGCGAACGTGTCCTGCATGAAGGCCTGGTCGTACGGGCCGTCACCGTGGTCAAGGACCTTGCCCAGGTAGATCGCGGCGCACTTGCTGGCGTTGTTGGAGCCCTGGCCGGTGATCGGGTCGTTGGCCACGACCACGTCGGCCATGCCGAGCACGATCCCGCCCGACGGCAATGCGCCGACCGGGAACCGGACCACCGGAGCGTACCGGCCCGACAGCGTGCCGCCCCAGTCGGTCAGCTCGACGCTGCGGGCCCGCGCGTACTCCCAGGGCACGAACTTCTCCATCAGCTGCAGCGTCAGCCGCAGGTGGTCCTGCGGGCGGCGGATGCCGGTGAAGCAGTCCAGCGGCCCGTCCGGTATCCCCTCGAAGAACAGGATGTCGCAGGGACCGGACGTGGTCAGCGCGGGCATGATGAACAGCTCGCCGACCCCGGGCACGAGGTTGAAGTTGACCGTGGCCAGGCCGCCGCGTTCTGGCCGCCGCTCCAGCCCGCGGACGTAGGCCACGGACAGGGCTCGCTGTGGTGCGGAGTAGGGAGAGTGCGACGGGTCCCGGCCGAACAGCTGGACCAGCTCACCCTTGCCCGCGGCCACGATGGTCAGGTCGTACCGCGCCACCAGCCGGTCCAGGTCGGACACGGTCACGCCGTGGATGATGACCTTCCCGCCGCGGTCCTCGAAGGCCTCCATCCAGCCCGACATCTTGACCCGCTGGTCGATCGACTGCGCGTAGGCGTCCAGGCGCCCGGCCCAGTCCAGCGCCAGGCTCCCATCCGGCCCGGCCAGGCTGAATCCGATGCCGTCGAAGTGCGGCGCCTGGTCTTCCCAGAAGTTGAGCCCGAGGTCACGTTCGTGCTGCAGGGCGCCGTCGAACATGGCCTGCGTCGACATGACCCGGCCGGCGCGTATCTCATCGGCGGTGCGCGTGGACATCAGCGTCACCTGGTAGCCGTGCTGAAGCAGTCCATGGGCCAGTTGCAGGCCAGCTTGACCGGCCCCGACGATGAGTATTTTCCGCGCCACGGTTCACCTCCACTGCGTCAGGCGTTGACCGGCACCGGGCCGGTGAAGTTCATGGCGTACCGCACCAGCTCGGCCAGGGTGTACACCGCCGAGGTGGTGTCCCGCGCGTCGCAGGCGAGCAGCGGCACTTCGGGCCCAATCGCCAGCGCCGATCGCACGTCGTCCAGTTCGAACGGCAGGATGCCGTCGAAGCAGTTGAGCGCGATGATGAACGGGGAGTCGGGCGAATTCTCGAAGTACTCGATGGCCGGGAAGCAGTCCGCCAGCCGGCGCGGGTCGGCCAGTACCACCGCGCCCAGCGCGCCGCGGATCAGGTCGTCCCACAAGAACCAGAACCGGTCCTGGCCGGGGGTGCCGAACAGGTAGAGGGCCAGGTCCTTGTCCAGGCTGACCCGGCCGAAGTCCATGGCCACCGTGGTTGTGGTCTTGTCCGGCGTGGCCGACAGGTCGTCGGTGCTCTGGCTGGCCTCAGTCATCAGGGCCTCGGTCGTGACCGGCTCGATCTCGGAGATGGACCGGACGAACGTCGTTTTGCCCGCGCCGAACCCGCCGGCAATAACGATCTTGGTGGAGATGGCCGACGGGGACAGCTCAGTGCTTGATGGTCTGGAGACCACGAAGAACCCTTTCGAGCAGGATGTGTTCCGGCACCCCTGAGTTGGCGGCGGTCGGATGAATGCGCAGCTGGCCGTCATCGGCGAGATCGCTGACCAGGACCCGGACCACTCCCAGCGGCATGTCCAGGCCGGCCGAGATTTCCGCGATCGATCGCACGGAGCGGCACAGCGAATAGATGTCGTGTGATTCGGCCACCAGCAGCTGGTGGACTCCCCGGTCGTATTCGGGCACCGACACCAGCGTCTCGAGCAGTAGCGGGAGCCGGGCCCTGGTCCGGCCGCCGGTGATGGCGTAGGGCCGGACGCGGGCGCTTCTGGCCAGCCGGCCCGTCACCAGAGCCGTCCCCCTCATGAGGCCCGGGCCGTGCTGAGTCCGGTGCGCAGTTCCCGCCGAAGCTGGGGGGTCAGCACGTGCCCGGAGCTTTCGACCAGCAACGTCATCTGGTAGGCGACGATCTTCATGTCGCAGCCGGAGCGGGCCAGCACGGCCAGGCAGGAACCGTCGCTGATGGCCATCACGAACAGGTAGCCGAGTTCCATCCGGACGATGGTCTGTTTGCTGCCGCCCAGGTCGAACAGCCGGGCACTGGTCTCGGCCAGGCTGCGGGCCCCCGACGCCACCGCGGACAGCTGCTGCGCCCGCTCGTCGGTCAGTTCGTCCGACGCGATCAGCAGCAGCCCGTCGGCCGACACGACGATCGCGTGCGTCACGCCGGGCACTCCGGTCACGAAGTTGTTCACCAGCCAGGTCAGCGACCGCGCCTCGCTGCTGAGCGTGTTCATGTCGATCCCGCCTCCGTGCCCTCGTTCGGGTTGGGTCCGTCTCCCTGTTCACCGTCCCGGGGCCGAATTCCGTTGGTCGCTGGCCTGGGCGCTGCGGCCTGCGCCTCCCGCTGGCCCAGCTGGAAGTCGGCCAGGTCATCGCGGATTTGATCGGCCTGGGCCGTGGGCGGAGGTGTGGTGGGCGCGGGCGGGCTCACCGGGGTGTGACGGCTGGCCGTCCGCTGCGGCAGCATGGACGGATCGGCCGGGGCGAACCGCGGCGCCGTCGGTGTGGCCGGACCATCGGCCGCAGGCGGGGGCG
>CAXUJF010000240.1:0-8590 GCA_964250865.1 uncultured Streptosporangiaceae bacterium | reverse complement strand
CTCCTGACCCGGGCGCCGAAACTGAGTGCACGAGCCGCAGGCCCGGCCGTTAGGGTGCAGGTGGCCACCGGAAGAGGTGGCCCGTGGTGCGGCCTGACGGCCGGCCGGCTACGTTCCCAGTGCGGGCCGGGATTAAACTACAGGCAAAGAACTTGTGAAGAGGTTCACAAGCCGCCCTCGGCACGAACCTCCTATCAGGGCCACTCCGCCAGGCGCGGCCCCACCACGCACCAGGCAACGGCAAAGTCAGGAATCTGTCCCGTGACCGAGCAGGCTTCCCCCCAGGCCTCAGCTGGTCCCGCCCAGTTCACACCGCAGGGCGCGGCCGGCGAGGCTGACGTCATCGTGGTCGGCGCCGGGCCGTCCGGGTCGACGACCGCTTACTACCTGGCCCAGGCTGGGCTGGATGTGCTGCTGCTGGAGAAGAGCCGATTCCCGCGGGAGAAGGTGTGCGGCGACGGCCTCACCCCCCGCGCGGTCAAGGCCCTGGTGGCCATGGGCGTGCCGATCAGCGAGGAAGACGGCTGGCTGCGGAACAAGGGCCTGCGCGTCATCGGGGCCGGGATGCGGCTGGAGCTGCCCTGGCCCGAGCTGACCACCTACCCCGGCTACGGCCTGGTCCGGACCCGGATGGACTTCGACCAGCGGCTGGCCCAGCGGGCCCAGCAGGCCGGGGCGCACCTGATCGAGGGCGTCAACGTGACCGGCCCGGTGCTCGACGACCGGACCGGCCGCATCATCGGCGTCACCGCCCGGCCGGACGGCGGCCAGCAGCAGGAGTACCGGGCCCGGTTGGTGATCGCGGCGGACGGGAACTCTTCCCGGCTGTCGGTGTCCATGGGCCTGCGCAAGCGGGACGACCGGCCGATCGGCGTGGCCGTCCGCGCCTACTACACCAGCCCGCGAACCAACGACGACTACCTCGAGTCCTGGCTCGACCTGTGGGACGAGGACCGGCAGCTGCCCGGCTACGGCTGGATCTTCGGCATGGGCGACGGCACCAGCAACATCGGCCTGGGCCTGCTGAACACCTCCACCGCGTTCGGCCACACCGACTACCACGCCCTGCTGCACCGCTGGCTGGCCGGGATGCCTGCCGAGTGGGGATTCACCGAGGAGAACCGGGTCGGTCCCGTCCGCGGGGCGGCCCTGCCGATGGCGTTCAACCGGACGCCGCAGTACACCGACGGCCTGCTGCTGGTCGGCGACGCGGCCGGGATGGTCAACCCGTTCAACGGCGAGGGCATCGCCTACGCCATGGAATCCGGTGAGATCGCCGCCCGGGTCGTGACCCAGGCGCTGGCCGAGCCGGACGCGGCCGGCACCGAACGGGTGCTGCACGGTTACCCCCGCGTGCTCGCGGACGCGTACGGGGGCTACTACGCTCTCGGGCGGACGTTCGTGAAAGCGATCGGCCGGCCTGAGCTGATGCGCTTCGCCACGCGGCACGCCATGTCGCGCCCGGCGCTGATGCGCTTCCTGCTGAAACTGCTCGGCAACCTGACCGACCCGCGCGGCGATGCCTCCGACCGGCTGATTCACGCCATGACCAGGCTGGCGCCCGCGCGCTAGCTACGCCCCATGAGAAGCGAATGTGGATACCGTGCCTAGGAAGAAATCGCAGGAAGGGATCGGGGACCGATGAGCAATTATGTGCCCATCCTCATTCTGGCTGTGCTGGCCGCCGTCTTCGCGATCTTCTCGGTCGTCATCGGCACGCTGACCGGCCCCAAGCGGTGGAACCGGGCCAAGCTGCAGGCCTACGAAAGCGGCATCGAGCCCACCCCCCAGCCACCGGGCGGCGGCCGCTTCCCGGTCAAGTACTACCTGACCGCGATGTTGTTCATCCTGTTCGACATCGAGATCGTCTTCCTCTATCCATGGGCCGTCACGTTCGACAAGCTCGGGGCCTTCGGCCTCGTCGAGATGGTCACGTTCGTCGTTACCGTGCTGATCGCGTACGCCTACGTCTGGCGGCGCGGCGGCTTGGAGTGGGATTAGTCATGGGTCTTGAAGAAATGCTGCCGAGCGGTCTGCTGCTGACCTCGGTGGAAAAGGTGGCGGGCTGGGCCCGCCGCAGCTCGGTCTGGCCGGCCACGTTCGGCCTCGCCTGCTGTGCCATCGAGCTGATGCAGACCGGTGGCCCGCGGCACGACCTGGCCCGATTCGGCATGGAGCGGGCGTCCAACACCCCCCGCCAGGCCGACCTGATGATCGTGGCCGGCCGGCTCAGCCAGAAGATGGCTCCGGTGATGCGGCAGGTCTACGACCAGATGTCCGCGCCCAAGTGGGTGATCTCGATGGGCGTCTGCGCCTCCAGCGGCGGGATGTTCAACAACTACGCGATCGTGCAGGGCTGCGACCACATCGTGCCGGTCGACATCTACCTGCCCGGCTGCCCGCCGCGGCCGGAGATGCTGATCGACGCGATCCTCAAGCTGCACGACCGGATCGAGAACGGGAAGCTGGGCAAGAACCGGGAGCGCCAGATCGAGGAGCTGGAGCAGGCCCAGCTGGCCCGGCTGCCGCTGCACACGCAGACGCTGCCGTCGCAGCAGCTACTCCAGGTCGGCGGCCGCCCGGCTCGCCTGGGTGCGACCGGGGAACCGGAGGCGCACTGATGAGCGATCACGGCGCTGGCGAACCCGAGGGCACCGAGGCCAGCGTCAACCTGCCCGCGCAGGCCGGCCAGGGGCGGCTGAGCGAGCCGATCGCCCGGCGCGGCATGTTCGGGGGCAGCACCGGCGGCGACACCTCCGGCTACGGGCGGCTGCTGGTCCGGGTGCCGCCCGAGGTAGCCAGCCCGCGGCCGTACGGCTCGTACTTCGACGAGCTCGCCGACGAGCTGGCCCGGGTGCTGGAGGCCGACGGCACGGGATTCGGCGACGCGGTCGAGCGGGTCATCTCCGACCGCGGAGAGCTGACCTTCCACGTGCGCCGGGCCCGGCTGCCAGAGGTCGCGGCCAAGCTCCGCAACGAGCCCACGCTGGCCTTCGAGCTGTGCACCGGGGTCTCCGGGGTGCACTACCCGGCCGAGACCGGCCGGGAGTTGCGGGCCGTCTACCACCTGCTGTCGATCACCCACAACCGCCGGGTGCGGCTCGAGGTGACCGCGCCGGACGACGACCCGCACATCCCGTCGCTGGTCGACGTCTACCCGGCGCTCGACTGGCACGAGCGGGAGACCTGGGACTTCTTCGGCATCATCTTCGACGGGCACCCATCGCTGACCCGGATCCAGATGCCGGACGACTGGAAGGGTCACCCGCAGCGCAAGGACTACCCGCTCGGCGGTATCCCCGTCGAGTACCGCGGCACCAAAGTGCCGCCGCCGGATGAGCGGAGGTCGTACGCATGACGAGCCAGTCGGCACCGCCGCACGCCGCGGGGCTGGATGACGGCACAGCCGAAGGCCGTGTGTACAACGTCAACGGCCAGGACTGGGACGATCTGGTCGCGGCGGCGGACCAGGCCGCGGACTCCCCGGGCACCGGGCACATGGTCATCAACATGGGCCCGCAGCACCCGTCCACGCACGGGGTGCTGCGGCTGATCCTGACCCTGGACGGCGAGACCGTCACCGAGTGCCGGGTGGGCATCGGCTACCTGCACACCGGCATCGAGAAAAGCATGGAGTACCGCACCTGGACGCAGGGCGTCACGTTCTGCACCCGGGCGGACTACCTGATGCCGATCTTCAACGAGGCGGCGTACTGCCTGTCGGTGGAACGGCTGCTCGGCATCGAGGACCGGATCCCGGACCGGGCCCAGATCATCCGCGTGCTGATGATGGAGCTCAACCGGATCGGCTCCCACCTGGGCGGCCTGGGGCCGTTCGGCCTGGAGCTGGGCGCGACCACCATCTTCCTGCAGGGCGTGCGCATGCGGGAGAACGTGCTCGACCTGATGGAGCTGATCACCGGGCTCCGGATGAACCACGCTTACGTCCGGCCCGGCGGCGTCGTTCAGGACCTGCCCCCGGGCGCGCTGGAGAAGATCCGCGAGTTCCTCCGCCAGGCACCACACCTGACCCGTGACCTGCACAAGCTGATGGACTCCAACCCGGTCTTCACCGGCCGGACCAAGAACATCGCCTATCTCGACCTGGAGGGCTGCATCGCGCTGGCCGTGACCGGGCCGATGCTGCGCAGCGCCGGGCTGCCCTGGGACCTGCGCAAGAGCCAGCCGTACTCCGGGTACGAGACCTACGAATTCGACGTGCCCACGGTCAAGACCTGCGACACCTACGGCCGGTACCAGATCCGGATGGCCGAGGTCGACGAGTCGCTGAAGATCATCGAGCAGTGCGTGGACCGGCTGAGTGGGACCCGTCCGGCCGACGACCCGTGGATGATCCAGGACGCCAAGGTCGGCTGGCCCGCCCGGCTGTCGCTCGGCCCGGACGGCATGGGGCCCTCGCCCGAGCACATCGCGCACATCATGGGCCAGTCCATGGAAGCGCTCATCCACCACTTCAAGCTGGTCACCGAGGGGTTCCGGGTGCCCGCGGGCCAGGCTTACGTGCCGATCGAGTCGCCCAAGGGCGAGCTGGGCTGCCACGTCGTCTCCGACGGCGGTACCCGGCCCTACCGGGCGCACCTGCGGGACCCTTCGTTCCACCATCTGCAGGCGCTGGCCGCGCTCTGCGAAGGCGCGATGCTCGCGGACGTCATCCCGGCCATCGCCAGTATTGATCCGGTCATTGGTGGGGTCGACCGATGAACCAATCAGCGCGCCGTACAAATCATTCGCCGTACAGCATTGATGCTCCGCTGCCAATGCACATCGGAGGGGTGGACAGGTAATGCCGTTCAGCGAGGAGGTCGTGGCGCGGCTGGAGCCGGAGGTGGCCGAGATCATCGGCCGCTACCCCAAGCCGCGCTCGGCCCTGATGCCGCTGCTCCACCTACTGCAGTCGGAGGAGGGCTACGTCTCCATCGACGCGATCAAGTTCTGCGCGCACCGGCTGGGCATCACCGAGACCGAGGTCACCGGCGTGGCCAGCTTCTACTCGATGTACAAGCGGCAGCCGGTGGGCGAGTACCACGTCGGCGTGTGCACCAACACGCTGTGCGCGGTCATGGGCGGTGACCAGATCCTGGCCACGTTGGAGGAGCACCTCGGCGTGGAGCCGGACGAGCCGACCGAAGACGGCAAGGTCAGCATCGAGCACGTCGAGTGCAACGCGGCCTGCGACTACGCCCCCGTAGTCATGGTCAACTGGGAGTTCTTCGACAACCAGACGCCGGAGTCCGCGGTCGCGCTGGTGGACGACCTGCGGGCCGGGCGCCCGGTCGCCCCGACCCGCGGGCCCTCCCGGTTGTGCACCTGGCGGCAGGCGTCGCGGGTCCTGGCCGGCTACAACGACGGCCTGGCCGCGGAAGGCCCGGTAGCCGGCCCCGCCAGCCTGGTCGGGCTGAACATCGCCAAGGAACACGGCTGGACCGCCCCGCAGCCGCCGGACGGGCCGGACAGCAGCCCTGCCACCAAGGGAGCGTCGCGTTGACCGACACGCTGACCCCCGTGCTCACCGCCCACTGGGATGAGCCGGACGGTTTCAACATCGAGGGCTACCGCCGCACCGGCGGCTACCGGGCGCTGGCCCAGGCGCTGACCACCCCTCCGGACGACCTGATCGCCTCGGTCAAGGAGGCCGGACTGCGCGGCCGCGGCGGCGCGGGCTTCCCGACCGGCATGAAGTGGGGCTTCATCCCCCAGGACGGCCGGCCGCACTACCTGGTGGTCAACGCGGACGAGTCCGAGCCGGGCACCTGCAAGGACACCCCGCTGATGATGGCCAACCCGCACGCGCTGGTCGAAGGCGTGATCATCGCCGCCTACGCGATCCGGGCCCGGCACGCCTTCCTCTACGTGCGCGGCGAGATCGTGCACGTGGTCCGGCGCGTCCAGCAGGCCGTGGCCGACGCCTACGCGGCCGGCTACATCGGGCTGGACATCCTCGACTCCGGCTACGACCTGGACGTCGTGGTGCACTCCGGCGCGGGGGCCTACATCTGCGGTGAGGAAACCGCGCTGCTGGACTCGCTCGAGGGCTTTCGGGGGCTGCCGCGGCTCAAGCCGCCGTTCCCGGCCGTGGCCGGCCTGTACGCCAGCCCCACGGTCATCAACAACGTCGAGTCGATCGCCAGCGTCCCGTCCATCGTGGCCAACAGCGCCAGCTGGTTCGCCGACCTGGGCACCGAGAAGTCCAAGGGTTACGGCATCTTCTCGCTGTCCGGGCACGTCACCACCCCGGGCCAGTACGAGGCGCCGCTCGGCATCACGCTGCGCGAGCTGCTGGAGCTGGCGGGCGGCATCCGGGCCGGCCACCGGCTGAAGTTCTGGACGCCCGGCGGCTCCTCGGTGCCGCTGCTGACCGACGAGCACCTGGACGTCCCGCTGGACTTCGAGTCGGTGCAGGCGGCCGGCTCCCAGCTCGGCACCCGGGCCCTGCAGATGTTCGACGACACCACCTGCGTCGTCCGCGCGGTGCTCCGGTGGAACCAGTTCTACCAGCACGAATCGTGCGGCAAATGCACCCCGTGCCGCGAGGGCACGTACTGGATGACCCAGGTGCTGCAGCGGCTGGAGCACGGCCAGGGCACCGACGAGGACCTGGACAAGCTGCTGGACATCTGCGACAACATCCTGGGCCGCGCGTTCTGCGCCCTGGGAGACGGCGCGACCAGCCCCATTACGTCGTCGATTCAGTACTTCCGTGACGAGTACATCGAGCACCAGAAGCACGGCGGCTGCCCGTTCGACCCGGCCGCTTCGACCTTGTTCGGGAGCCGATAAAGCATGACCGTGCAGGCAACCAGCGATCCAGGCGCGCCCGCGCCCGTCGAGACCGTGACCGTCACCATCGACAGCTTCGAGATCGCCGTGCCCAAGGGCACGCTGGTCATCCGGGCCGCCGAACAGCTCGGGATCCAGATCCCGCGGTTTTGTGACCATCCGCTGCTGGACCCGATCGGGGCCTGCCGCCAGTGCCTGGTGGACGTGGAGGGTCAGCGCAAGCCGCTGGCCTCCTGCACCACCGTGTGTACCGAGGGCATGGTGATCCGCACCCAGCTCAGCTCGCCGGTGGCGGAGAAGGCCCAGCGTGGCGTGATGGAGCTGCTGCTGGTCAACCACCCGCTCGACTGCCCCATGTGCGACAAGGGCGGCGAGTGCCCGCTGCAGAACCAGGCCATGTCCAACGGCCAGGGCGAGACCCGGTTCACCGACGAGAAGCGGACCTTCGACAAGCCGGTCCCGATCTCGTCGGAGGTGCTGCTGGACCGCGAGCGCTGCATCTCCTGCACCCGGTGCACCCGGTTCTCCGAGGAGATCGCGGGTGACCCGTTTATTGAGTTCGTCGATCGCGGGCCCAACCAGATGATCAGCACCGCCGCGGGTGAGCCATTCAACTCCTACTTCTCCGGCAACACGGTGCAGATCTGCCCGGTGGGCGCGCTCACCGGCACGCCGTACCGGTTCCGGGCCCGCCCGTTCGACCTGGTGTCCGAGCCCAGCGTGTGCGAGCACTGCGCGGCCGGCTGCCGCCAGCGCACCGACCACCGCCGGGGCCGGGTCACGCGGCGGCTGGCCGCCGACGACCCGCAGGTCAACGAGGAGTGGAACTGCGACAAGGGCCGGTGGGCGTTCACCTACGCCACCGAGCCCGACCGGCTGACCACCCCGCTGGTCCGCAACGACGAGGGCGTCCTGGTCCCCGCGTCCTGGCCGGAAGCGATCCGGATCGCCGCCCAGGGCCTGCTGGCCGCCCGCCGTGGCCCGCTGCTGGCCGACGCCGGACCGGTCAGCGAGCCGATCGAAGGTGAGGGCCTGGCGCTGCCCCCGGGGGGCCCGCGCGGGGCCGCGGTGCTGACCGGTGGCCGGCTGACGCTGGAAGACGCCTACGCCTACGCCAAGTTCGCCCGGGTCGCGCTGGGCACCAACGACATCGACATGCGGGCCCGGCCGCACTCGGCCGAGGAGGCCCGGTTCCTGTCCGCGGTCGTGGCCGGCCAGGGCATCCAGGTCAGCTACGACGACCTGGAGCAGGCGCCCACCGTGCTGCTGGCCGGCCTCGAGCCGGAAGAAGAGTCGCCGATCGTGGTGCTGCGGCTGCGTAAGGCGGTGCGGCGCGGCCGGACGAACGTATTCGCCATCGCGCCGTTCGCGACGCGCGGGCTGGCCAAGACCTCTGGTGTGCTGCTGGCCACCGCCCCGGGCGAGGAGGCCCGGGCGCTGACCCGGCTCGGTGACGCGGCCCCGGCCCGGTCCCGGTCCTCCCGGGCCCGGGAAGCGGACCCCGCCGACCAGGTGTGGCGGGACGCGACGCAGGCGCTGGCCGCACCGGGCGCGATCATCCTGGTTGGCGAGCGGCTGGCCGAGACCCCCGGCGCGCTGTCGGCCGCGGCCCGGCTGGCCGAGACCTCCGGCGCCCGGCTGGCCTGGATCTCGCGCCGGGCCGGGGAACGCGGCGCGATCGAAGCCGGCGCCATGCCCGGCCTGCTCCCGGTCGGACGCCCGGTCAGCGACCCGGACGCCCGGGCCGAGGTGGCGCGGGCCGGGGGCGTGGCCCCCCGGCCCACCGCGCCCG
>CAXUJF010000239.1:0-8590 GCA_964250865.1 uncultured Streptosporangiaceae bacterium | reverse complement strand
GGCCAGGACCTCGTCCGGGACGGGCTGCCGGACCCGGGCCTGCACGGCCTGGCGGCTGATGCCGAGCGCGGTGGCCAGCGGGCGCAGCGGCCAGCCCACGTCGTGCAGCCGGGCCACGGTGGCCGACAGCAGGTCGCTCTGCCCCGATTTACGCAGGTCCCGCAGGTACGACGCCACCTGGTCGGGCAGCGCCAGGTCACCCACCCCCACCACCGCCGTGGTGGCCGGGCCGCTCGTACCGGGGTCGCCGGTGTCCGGGCTCCCGTCCGCCTGGCTTTCCTCCGGCCCCGCGGGCCCGGAGAACCAGGCGCTGCGCTGCACGTACAGCTGCAGCCCGAAGATGACGACTTCCGACATCGTGCGCCCTTCGCCCGCCAGCCGGGTCGCCAGACGTTGCCGGAAGTCACGGTCCAGGCGAAACGTCAGCAGCCGGCGGGTGCCGGTCACCCCGCCGTTTCCCGCGAACCGGCCGGCACGCTGGTCAGCTGGTGCAGCGCGCGCGTGTCGGCCTCGAGCAGTTCGAGGTAGCCCTCGGTCTCGGCCACGCGCCGGGCGGCGTCCCAGCCGAGCAGGTCGCCCATGATGTCGGTCACTGGGCCGACCGCTTCCGCGCCGTGCGCCCCGGTCTCGATGAACAGCCGGACCCGGCGGACCAGCACGTCCTCCACGTGCAGCGCCCCCTCGTGCGTGACCGCGTAGGCGACCTCCGCCGCCAGGTATGGGTGGCCGTCGGCCAGCGGCTGGGCCAGCGCCGGGTCGTCCCGGGTCAGCTCCAGGACCTCCTCGGTCAGCGTGCCGTACCGCTCGAGCAGGTGCTCGACCGCGTCGGCGGGCACGCCGTAGTCCTCGGCCAGCCGCTCCGCCTCGGCCGCCGCGGCGGCCAGGCCGTCCGCGCCCAGCAACGGCAGCTGATCGGTGACCGAAGCGGGCACCCAGCGGCCGAAGTCAGCCACGGCCGCGTCCACCACGTCCCGGGCCATCAGCCGGTAGGTGGTGAACTTGCCGCCCGCGATGCTGGTCAGCCCGGGCACCGGCGTGTCCACCACGTGCTCGCGGGACAGCTTGGTCGTCGGCTTGGAGTCGTCCGCCGCGACCAGTGGCCGCAGCCCGGCGTAGACGCCGATCACGTCGGACCGGGTCAGCGGGCGGTCCAGCACCCGGTTGGCGTGCTCCAGGATGTAGTCGATGTCTTCGCCGGTCGGGGTGGGCTCGGCCCGGTCCCCGGTCCAGTCCGTGTCGGTGGTGCCGACGATCCAGCGCTGGCCCCACGGGATGATGAACAGCACGCTCTTCTCGGTGCGGGAGATGATCCCGGTGTCGGCCCGGATCGCCTCGTACGGCACCACGATGTGCACGCCCTTGGACATCCGCACTTTGTACCCGGCCCGGATACCGCCCAGCTCGTGCACCAGGTCGGTCCACACGCCGGCGCACAGCACCACCCGCTTGGCCCGCACCTCCAGCTCCTGGCCGGTCTCCTCGTCGCGGACCCTGGCCCCCACGACCTGGCCCTCGGCCCCGCCCTCGTCACTGCGCAGCAGTTTCTGCGCACTGACCCGGTTGGCGATCAGCGCTCCGTGCGCGGCGGCGGTGCGGGCCACGGTCACCGTGTACCGGGCGTCGTCGGTCTGGGCGTCGTAGTACAGCAGCGCGCCGGCCAGCCCGGACGGCTTGAGGCCGGGCGCGAGCCGGAGCGCGCCCCGGACGGTCAGGTGCTTGTGGTGCGGCACCGGCCGCTTGGTCCCCTCCATCGCGTCGTACAGCACCAGGCCGGCCCCGACGTACGGCCGCTCGAGCACCTTGCGGTGCAGCGGGTACAGGAACGACACCGGCTTGACCAGGTGCGGGGCCAGCTTGGAGACCAGCAGGTCACGCTCGCGCAGGGCTTCCCAGACCAGCTTGAAGTCGAACTGCTCCAGATACCGCAGGCCGCCGTGGATGAGCTTGCTCGAGCGGCTCGACGTGCCCGAAGCCAGGTCGCGCGCTTCGACCAGCGCGACCCGCAGGCCCCGGGAGGCGGCGTCCAGCGCGGCGCCGGCGCCGGTGATGCCGCCGCCGATCACGAGTACGTCGAACTCTGTGCCGGCCAGGCGGTCGAGGGCCGGGGCGCGGTCACGGGCGTCCAGCTTGCCGTTCTTGGGCATCAGGGTGGCTTCTTCCTAACGGCCCAGAGGCGTAGTTTCGAAGGTGGTGTGGGCATGGACTTTCGTCCAGCACCCTGCCTACAGTGTATGTACATCGTCAACCTGGCGCGCCCGGCCGGCGCGCGCCGCCGCCGGTGCGGCTCACCTGCCGCCCGCGGTGACGGCACGTCCAATTCCAGAACCTCGCACCAGAATTCACCCCGCCAATATGAGGCTGCTGGGCCATAGATCTTGCTGGAGGTGCGCGAGGGACGTACGTTGCTCTTAGACCTCGAAGATCATGCCGTTATAGCCCGCTCATCCTGTCACCGCCGACAGTTGTCAGTGGCTGCCAGGGCTGACTCAAGGGGGTCTTATGTCCGACATCCAGCCGTTGTTGGCCCGTGGCGAGGGCCGAAATATCGGACGCATCAGTGGCCTGTGGGGCGAACTGATGTCGGAGTTCCTCGGCACCTTGATCATTCTTGCGTTTGGTGACGGCTGTGTGGCCATGGCCGTCGCCGCCCTGCCTGGCTCCGGCCGGGCGCAGACCTCGACCACGATCTTCCTGGCCGCGGGCGACTGGCTGCTGATCGCGTTCGGCTGGTGCTTCGCCGTCGCGTTCGCGGTCTGGGTGGCCGGCGGCGTCAGCGGCGCCCACCTCAACCCGGCCGTCACGCTGGCCTTCGCCGTCCGGCGCAACTTCCCGTGGCGCAAGGTCGCGCCGTACTGGGCCGCCCAGGTGGTCGGGGCCTTTACCGGCGCGGCCATCGTGTTCATGGTCTACGGCTCGGCGATCAATGCCTACGACCTGGCCGCGAAAACCCCGAAGAGTTCGGGCAGCGCGGTGGCCTCGTTCTCGATCTTCGCCACGTTCCCGGCCGGGTACTTCCACGGTTCGAACGTCGGCCCGCTGATTGACCAGATCGTCGGCACGGCGTTCCTGGTCATGTTCGTGGTCGCCGTCATCGACGCCCGCAACACGGCGGTCGGCTCGAACCTCGGGCCGCTGATCATCGGCTTCATCGTGGCCGCGATCGGTATCTCCTACGGCGCCAACGCCGGTTATGCCATCAACCCGGCCCGTGACTTCGGGCCCCGGCTCTTCGCCTGGATCGCCGGGTGGGGAAAGGTGGCCCTACCAGGGACAGTTCATGGGGTTGGCGTCGGCTTCAGTAATTATTTCTGGATACCCATCGTCGGGCCATTGATCGGCGGTGTCATCGGCGTGATCATCTACGACCTGTTCGTCGGTGATGTGCTGCACGCCCGGCTGAAGCGGTCCGAAGAGGTCGCGGGCCCGATCGAGGAGACCGGCGCCGCGGGCGACGTGCCCGCCGACAGGGCAGCTGCCGACAGGGCAGCTGCCGAACGGTCGGCTCCCGACGCCTGACCACCGCCCGGCAATCGACCCCAGACTCAAGGAGGAGGACCGCGATGGCCGACTTTGTGGCAGCGGTGGACCAGGGCACGACCAGCACGCGATGCATGATCTTCGACCACGGCGGCAACGAGATCGGCCGCCACCAGCTGGAACACAACCAGATCCTGCCCCAGTCCGGCTGGGTCGAGCACGACCCGGTGGAGATCTGGGAACGGACCTCCTCGGTCATCCAGACCGCGCTGAACAACAAGAACCTGTCCGTCTCGGACCTGGACAGCTTCGGCATCACCAACCAGCGCGAGACCACGCTGATCTGGAACAAACACACCGGCCGTCCGTACTACAACGCCATCGTCTGGCAGGACACCCGGACCGACCGGATCGCCTCGGAGCTGGAGCGCTCCGGCGCCGGTGACGTCATCCGGTACAAGGCCGGGCTGCCGCCGGCCACCTACTTCGCCGGCGGCAAGATCAAGTGGCTGCTGGACAACGTCGACGGGCTGCGGGCCGACGCCGAAAAGGGCGACGCGATCTTCGGCACCACCGACTCCTGGGTGCTGTGGAACCTGACCGGCGGCACCGACGGCGGTGTGCACATCACCGACGTGACCAACGCCAGCCGGACCATGCTGATGAACCTGGAGACGCTGGACTGGGACGAGGAACTGCTCGGCTTCCTCGGCGTGCCCCGGGCCATGCTGCCGGAGATCCGGCCCAGCTCGTCGCCGAATCCGTACGGCACCACGCGGGCTAACGGCCCGGTCCACGGCGAGATCCCCATCACCGGCATCCTCGGCGACCAGCAGGCCGCGACCGTTGGTCAGGTGTGCTTCTCACCCGGTGACGCCAAGAACACCTACGGCACCGGCAACTTCCTGATCCTGAACACCGGTACCGAGCTGATCCGGTCCAAGGCCGGTCTGCTCACCACGCCGGCCTACAAGTTCGGTGACGACCCGGTGGTGTACGCGCTCGAGGGCTCGATCGCGGTGACCGGCTCGGCCGTGCAGTGGCTGCGGGACCAGCTCGGCATCATCAGCGGCGCGGCCGAGAGCGAGAGCCTGGCCCGCCAGGTCGAGGACTCCGGGGGCATCTACTTCGTGCCCGCGTTCTCGGGCCTGTTCGCGCCGTACTGGCGCTCCGACGCGCGCGGCGCGATCGTCGGCCTGTCCCGGTTCAACACCAACGCCCACCTGGCCCGGGCCACGCTGGAGGCGATCTGCTACCAGAGCCGCGACGTGGTCGAGGCCGGGGAGCAGGACTCCGGCGTGCACCTGGACGTGCTCAAGGTCGACGGCGGCGTGACCGCCAACGACCTGTGCATGCAGCTGCAGGCTGACATCCTCGGCGTGCCGGTCAGCCGGCCGGTGGTCGCGGAGACCACCGCGCTCGGCGCCGCCTACGCCGCCGGGCTGGCCACCGGGTTCTGGAGCAACATCGAGGAGCTCAAGGCCAACTGGAACGAGTCCAAGCGCTGGCAGCCGCAGTGGTCCGAGGAGCAGCGCGAGACCGGCTACGCGGGCTGGAAGAAGGCCGTCCAGCGCACCCTGGACTGGGTCGACGTCAGCTAGCCCAGTTAATCCATCTAATTAGGCCAGGATCTGCCCGAGGTCGAAGTTGACCGGTTCCTCCAGTTGCTCGTACGTGCACGACTGGGGGAGCCGGTCCGGCCGCCAGCGGACGAACTGCGCGGTGTGGCGGAACCGCACGCCCTCCATGTGGTCGTAGCGGACCTCCACCACCCGGTCCGGGCGCAGCGGCACGAACGACAGGTCCTTGCCCGAGTTCCAGCGGCTGCCCTCGGCCTTGCGCGGGGTGCGCTGGCCTTCCTCGTGCCGCTGCCAGTTCCACGGGTGCTCGTCGAAGCTGGTCACCCAGGGCTGCAGTTCGGTCATCAGCTCCCGGCGCCGCTCCATCGGGAACGCGCCGATCACGCCCACGCTGGCCAGCTCGCCCTCCGCGTTGTACAGGCCGAGCAGCAGGGAACCGACCGCGTCCGGGCCGCTCTTGTGCGGGCGGTACCCGGCCACCACGCAGTCCGCCGTGCGCTCGTGCTTGATCTTGAACATGATCCGCTTGTCTTCGACGTACGGACTGTCCAGCCGCTTGGCCACCACGCCGTCCAGCCCGGCCCCCTCGAACTGGCCGAACCAGCCCTGGGCTTCGGACCGATCGGTGGTGGCCGGGGTCAGGTGCACCGAGGTCCCCGCGCCCGCGAGCGCGCGGACCAGCGCCTCCCGCCGGGCCGAGAACGGCTCCTCGACCAGGTTCTCGTCGGCCACGGCCAGCGCGTCGAACGCGACCAGGTGGGCCGGCGTCTGCCCGGCCAGCAGGTTGATCCGGGTCTCGGCCGGGTGGATGCGCTGCAGCAGCGCCTCGAAGTCCAGCCGCCGCCCGTCGGAATCCGGGATGACGATCTCGCCGTCGATCACGCAGCGTTCGGGCAGCTCGGCCTTGATCGCGGCCACCAGTTCCGGGAAGTACCGGGTCATCGGGCGCTCGTTCCGGCTGCCGATCTCCACCTCGTCCCCGTCGCGGAACACGACGGCCCGGAAACCGTCCCACTTGGGCTCGAAGCTGAACGGCCCCTCGGGTATCTCGGCCACCGACTTGGCCAGCATCGGCGAGATCGGCGGGTTCACCGGAAGATCCATGTCACCCATCATCTACCAGCCACATTCCTGCTCGCGACGCGGATTATTTACACCGGATTGGGCGCGTTTACCCGGCTGACACCATGATGACCAACGGGTGTGACATCCGCGCTGTCCCATAGAAAACGACTCACCCAGTGAGGCGCGCCTAGGGTTCCGCCGCCCCCCAACCGGGCGGGACTGGACCGAGAGGCGAGGCGGACGGCTCACGCGGCCTCCGTTCCACGGCGGGACAAAAGCCCGGGAGACCAGTTGAAAGCCCCTTGCGGGCTGTGTCACCTGGAGGCCGTGGCCATGCGCCCATACCGTCATCTCCCCGATGACTTCTCCGCCGACGGCCAGCACGACCGGTACGGGCCAGAGGCCCGGTACGCGGTAGCGGCCGAAGAACACCTGCCCACCACCAGATGGGACGAAGAGGTGGCCCGCGGCCTGGAGCTGGGCCTGCCCGGGGCCGATTCCATCGTCGACCGGCGCATCCCCACCTTCTCCCGCGGTGAGCTGCCGCACTTCGCCGGCATCAACACGTTCCTCAAGGCGCCGTTCGTCGAGGACGTGCGCGCCTGCGGCCAGTACGACATCGCGATCTTCGGCGCGCCGTTCGACGGCGGCACCACCTACCGGCCCGGCACCCGGTTCGGCCCGCAGGGCATCCGCCGGATCTCGGCGCTGTACGGCCCGTACAGCTTCGAGCTCGGCGTGGACCTGCGCGAGTCGGTGACCATGGCCGACCTGGGCGACATCTTCACCATCCCGGCCAACATCGAGAAGACCTTCGACCAGATCACCAAGGCGGTCAGCCACGTCTACTCCTCAGGCGCGTTCCCGGTCGTGCTGGGGGGTGACCACTCGATCGGCTACCCGACCACCCGGGGCGTGGCCGAGAACCTGGCCGGCAAGCTCGGCATCATCCACTTCGACCGCCACGTCGACACCCAGGAGACCGACCTCGACGAGCGGATGCACACCACGCCGTGGTTCCACGCCACCAACCTGCCGAACGTACCGCCAGAGAACCTGGTGCAGATCGGCATCGGCGGCTGGCAGGCTCCCCGGCCCGGGGTCAAGGTCGGCCGGGAGCGCAAGACCACGATCATGACCGTCACCGACTGCGTGGAGATGGGGATCGAGCAGGCCGCGGCCCGGGCCCTCGAGGTCGCCTGGGACGGGACCGAGGCGGTCTGGCTCAGCTTCGACGTGGACTGCCTGGACGCGGCGTTCGTGCCCGGCACCGGGTGGCCGGAACCGGGTGGCTTCCTGCCCCGCGAGGTGCTCAAGTTCATCCAGCTCATCGCCGAGCGCCCGCTGGCCGGGATCGAGGTGGTCGAATGCTCCCCGCCCTACGACAACGCCGACATCACCTCGCTGATCGCGACCCGGGTCATCTGTGACACGCTCGGCTGCCTGGTCCGGGCCGGTCACCTGCCCCGCCGCCCAGACCCGGAGGCCGGCTCATGACCACGCTCGACACCGTGGCCCAGGACTCCGGCACCGCCGACGCGGTGGCCCGGGTCGAGGACCTGTCCATCACGTTCCGCCGCGGCGGTATGGACATCCAGGCCGTGCGGGGGGTCAGCCTGAACATCCGCCGCGGCGAGATCCTCGGCCTGGTCGGCGAGTCCGGGTCCGGCAAGAGCGTGCTCGGGCTGTCCCTGCTGGGCCTGCTGCCGTCCGACCCGGCCCCGGTGACCAGCGGCGCGGTCACCGTGCGCGGCAAGGACATGCTCAACGGTTCCCCCAGCCTGCGCCGCGAGGTCCGCCGGGCCGACCTGGGGGCGGTGTTCCAGGACCCGATGACGTCGCTGAACCCGACCATGCGGGTCGGCCGCCAGGTGATCGAGGCGGCCGGTTCGGAGAAGGAGGCCGTCCGGCTGCTGCGCGCGGCCGGCATCGCCGACGCCGAGCGCCGGATGGCCAGCTTCCCGCACGAGCTGTCCGGCGGCCTGCGCCAGCGGGTCATGATCGCCATGGCCGTGGCCGGCCACCCGGCGCTGGTGGTGGCGGACGAGCCCACCACCGCGCTCGACGTGATGGTCCAGGCTCAGGTGCTCAGCCTGCTGCGCCGCCTGCGGGACGAGATCGGCTGCAGCTTCCTGATGATCACCCACGACCTCGGGGTCGCCGCGCAGACCTGCGACCGGATCGCGGTCATGTACGCGGGCCGCTGGCCGAGCTGGGCCCCACCGAAGCGGTGGTCGGGGCAGCCGCCCACCCGTACAGCATCGCGCTCACCCGGTCCCGGCTGTCGCTCACCTCACCGCGGGGCCAGCCGCTGGCCACGCTGCCCGGCGAAGTTCCGGACCCGGCCAGCCCGCCGCCGGGCTGCCCGTTCGAGCCGCGCTGCCCGCTCGCCCATGACGCCTGCTCGGCCCGGCCACCGGACCCGGCCGAGGTGGCGACCGGGCACCTGTCCGCCTGCGTGCTGCCCC
>CAXUJF010000238.1:4085-8594 GCA_964250865.1 uncultured Streptosporangiaceae bacterium | reverse complement strand
CGACGACCCCGCGGACACCCCGCTCCACCAGCGCGGCGGCGTGGGCCGCGGTGCCGTCGAAGTAGACCTGCCCGTCGTCGCGGAACAGGGTGATGAGGGCGACCCCGACACCTTCGAAGGGCGGAGTACCACTGGTAGCAGGCATACCGCCCATTATCCCCCCGGGCGCGCCGCGGCCAGCTGGGCCCGCAGCTCAGCCCGCGCGCTGACCAGCGACGGGCCGTACCAGGTCAGGCTGCGCCCCTCGACCAGGGCCACCCGGCGGCCGGGAAACATCTCCGGGCCGTCGCCCGCGCTGAAGGCGTAGGGCTCGTCCGGCAGCACCACCAGCTCGGGGCGGCGGGCGGCCATGTCGGCCAGGCCGACGTGGGGGTAGCGGCCCGGGTCGTCGCCGAACACGTTGTCCAGCCCGAGGCGGGCGGCGAGGTCGCCGGTGAAGGTGGCCGACCCGACCACCATCCAGGGGTCACGCCAGACCGGGATGACCGCGCGCACCCGGCTCGCGGGGGCGGGCTCGCGCCAGACCCGCTCGGCCGCGGCCAGCCAGTCCGGCACCGGCCAGCCCAGCGCCGCGGCGAACATCCGGCGCAGTGAGGCCAGCGCCTGGTCCACGGTCTGGATCACGGTGACCCAGACCGGGACGCCGGCCGCCCGCAACCGCTCGACGTCCAGCCGCCGGTTCTCCTCCTGGTTGGCCAGGACCAGGTCGGGGCGCAGGGCCCGGATCGCGGCCAGGTCGGGGTTCTTGGTGCCCCGGACCCGGGGCACGTCCAGGCCGGCCGGGTGGGTGCACCAGTCCGTCGCCCCGGCCAAGGCCTGCGGACGGGTCACCGCGACCGACTCGGTGAGCGACGGCACCAGCGAGACCACCCGGCGGGCCGGACCGCCGGGCCGGACCGGGTGCCCGAGATCGTCCCACGCCTCATCCACGGGCTCACTTTAGCCGACTTAATAACCCTATCCACCTAAGAGTTAATTAAAGAAAAAATGCCGCCAAACGGGTAGCTCACCAAGCAGCAGTATTTCTTTCGGGCAGGCGATACGGTTTTCACGGCTATTAGTAATTGCCGATTCCACAACCTCCCCAAGGGTGTTTTATGCTGGAAAAATATTCAGATTCCCAGGTAGCAGTAGTGGTTGGCACCCGTCCCGAAATTGTTAAACTGGCGCCAATCGTTCGTATTCTCGGCTCGCAGGCCATGCTCATACACAGCGGCCAGCACACCGATGATGAATTGTCCGGCGTGTTCTTTTCCGCCGCCGGGCTGCCGGTACCGCAGACTTTGTCCGGGATCTGCTCGCAGCCGCGGCACATCCAGGTGGCCCGGATCGTCGAGCAACTCGGCCAGCAGTTCGCGCGGCAGCGCCCGGCGGCGGTGCTGGTGCAGGGCGACACGAACACGGCGCAGGCCGCGGCCCAGGCCGGGAACTACGCCGGGATCCCCGTGGTGCACGTCGAGGCCGGGCTGCGGTCGTTCGACCGGGCCATGCCCGAGGAGCTGAACCGCTGCCTGATCGGCGTGCTGGCCGACCTGCACTGCGCGCCGACCGAGCGGGCGGTGGCCAACCTGCTGGCCGAGGGCGTGCCGGCCGGCCGGGTCATGCTGACCGGCAACACCATCGTGGAAGCGACCCGGGAGATGATGCCCAGCGGCGAGGTGGCGGCGGAGATCGTCACCGAGGCCGGGGCCGAACCGGGCCGGTACGTGCTGGCCACCATCCACCGGCCGGAGAACACCGACGACGGCGAACGGCTCCGGGTCATCCTGGACCAGCTGAGCAAGCTCGGCCTGCCGGTGCTGCTGCCGCTGCACCCGCGGACCCGGCTGGCGGCCCGGCGGCACGGACTGGGCGCGGCCTTGGACCGGCTGGTGACGCTGCCGCCGGCCGACCACCGGACGTTCCTCGGCCTGGCCCAGCACGCCCGGCTGCTGGTCTCCGACTCCGGCGGCGTGCAGGAGGAGTGCACCGTGCTCAAGCGACCGCTGATCGTGGTCAGGAACTCAACCGAGCGCCCGGAGTCCATCGACGCGGGGTTCGCCCACCTGATTCAGCCCGGCCCGGGGCTCGGCGAACTCGGCCGGGAGCTGATCGGTGATGACGGCCTGAGCGCGCGGCTGGCCCGGGTGCCCTGCCCGTACGGCGATGGCACGGCCAGCGAGCAGATCGCCGGCTGCCTGCGGGACTACCTGAACTGAGGGCAGCAAGAAGCGGGGGCCTGCGCATCTAGCGCAAGCCCCCGCTTTGCTTTCCGGTGGGAACCGTTCAGGCGGCGGCGGGGGCCGTCCGGCGGCGGCGGGCCACGACGAACCCGACACCACCCAGGCCGAGCAGGCCCAGCGCGCCCAGGCCGATCGGCAGGGCCATGCCCGGCAGCACCGGCACCGGGGCCAGGCTGGCCGCGTTGCAGACGCTGGTACCGATGGTGATGGTCTGGGTGCTCCCCAGCAGGTTGATGTAGATGGCGTCCACGGTCAGCGTGCCGTCCGCCGCGGTGCGCTGCCGGTTGAGAGTGATGGTGGCGACACCCGGCACGGAGACGGTGGTGTTGCGGGCCGCGGCGGCGTTCAGGGTGATGGGCGCGACGCCGGCCACGGTCACGGCACCGGCGGTGATGGCGGAGGTGCCGGTCAGGGCACCGGTGTTGGTGTTCAGCGTGCAGGACGACGTCACCGCCGTCGCGTGCAGCGTGGCCAGCGGGCTCAGGGTGACCGCCGGGTCGGCGATGGTGGACGACGCGCTGGTGGCGTCGGCGGTGTCGGTGACCACACCGGCGGTGAGCAGGCCCGCGACGTTGACGTTGGCCACACTGGCCGGGGAGATGCCCGGGAAGCTGGCCGGGGCCACCCGGGTCAGGGTGATCACGCCGGTGGCGGAGGCGCCATCGGATCGGTTGGGCGTGGCCGCGGCGGCCGGGCCCGCGGTGGTCAGGATGACCCCGGCCACCAGCGACGCCGACGCGGCCGCCTTCAAGAAGCCGTTAACTTTGCCAATCATTTGTTTCCCCGTTCATAAGGGTGATTAGGTGGAGAGGCTCTGGGGACGCCGTTGTCCCGAGCTCGATTTCGGAGATGAACTCCGCGTTCCGGCGGGTCTTGAACCAGTCCTCCCGGTGCCGGACGATCCGGGTGAAGGCACGCCACGATGTGACGTAGAAGATCAGCACGAACAGCGCGTAGCCCACGCCGAGGCCGAAGCCCCGTAGCACGCTGATCCGCCGTTCGCACTGGCTGCGGTAGATCGGCCCCCACAGCACGAAGGGGCCCGCCCCGATCAGCAGGTAAAAGAACACGATCATCCAGCCGCCGCTGGTCAGCCAGGTCCGCATGGCGTCCGGGCTGGCCAGGTAGTTGGCCGCGAACACCGCGGCCGGCACCGGGTAGACCAGCGTCCCGACCAGCTGCAGCCACGGCTGCAGCAGGTAATAGGTGGCCTCCAGGGCGGCGAGCGGGCCGACGTGCGGCGAGGCCCACAGCTGGCGCATATACAGGCCGCACTGCATGGTGCCCTGGCCCCACCGGGTGCGCTGCCGGACCAGGCGGCGGAGGTCGGGCAGGCCTTCCTGGTCCACGTAGGTGTCCGGCGTGTACTCGTTGCGGTGGCCGGTCATCATCAGGTGCAGGCTGAGCTCGTAGTCTTCGAGCAGCGCGCCCTTCCACGGCTCGCCGTTGGTGTCGGCCACCGTGTCCAGCGCGGACAGCCGGCTGAACTGGCCGTTACCGCCCAGCCCGACGCTCTTGGTGAACCGGCGGGCGCACTGGATGGCCGAGATCGGGACCCGGAACTCCAGGTCCTGCAGCTGGACCAGGATCTGGCCGAAGGCGTTCACCAGCCGGCCGCGCTGCGGGAACGGCCGCGGGTCGTCCCGGTTCATCATCCGCACCTGGATCTGGACCGAGCCGACCACGGGGTCGCCGAACAGGTCGGCTCCGGCGATCACGTCCAGGCAGTTGGCCGCGGGCCGGCCGTCGGCGTCGATCACGCCGATGATCGTCCGCTGGCGGTCCGCGGACAGCGGCAGCCAGTTGCTGAGCGTGCGGTAGGCGTCGTTGAGCGCGTGCCCCTTGCCCGTCCGGGCGTCCGGGAAGCGGCGGGACACCATGTGCACCATCGGGTCGAGCGTCATTCGGTGAGCGACGATCGCCCCGGTGTAATCGTCGCTGTCGTCGTCGATGACCCAGACGTGGGCCGCGGGGAACTTGTCCCGCAAGGAGTCCACGGTCTGGCCGATGACCTGGTCCTCGTTCAGCGCAGGTACGAAGAAGTGCCAGGCCAGCGAGCGGGCGTCACCCGGCCTGCTGGCCCGGTGACGGGAGAACGGCACAACGATCATGACGACGTAGGTGATGAACGCGACGCTCATGATCAGGGCCACAGCCTGGGCCAGTGCGATCGCGACCTGGATGAAGGTGCTGTTCACTGCGCCACCTCCCGGCGTCGGCCCGGGCCCCCGCCCCCCGCCCGCCCGCCGCGGCCCCCGCTGGAGGGGCGCCCCCGGAGGCCCCAGCC
>CAXUJF010000238.1:0-4075 GCA_964250865.1 uncultured Streptosporangiaceae bacterium | reverse complement strand
GCCCCCCGCCCCCCCCCGCGGGGGCGGCCGGGGCGGGGCCCCCGGGCCGGACGGCGGCGGACGAGGATGACGGTGAGCAGCGTGAGGCCGATGCCGATGCAGACGATGCTGACGATCGAGCCGAGGATCAGGTGGCCCAGCTGGTAACCGGCGCCGAGGCCGCCGTACCGGACGGCGATGGCGATGACGCCGATCCGCAGCAGGTTGCCCCCCACCATCACGGTGGCCGCCACGATCAGGCCGCGGATGACCCGGTTCACCGCGAGCCGGCGCGGGACCAGCAGCAGCATGCCGAGGCCGCACAGCGGCACGATCAGCAGGGCCGAGCTGCAGTCGGGCGTGATCACCAGCCCGTACGAGGCGGTGGTGCCGAGCCCGAACCAGAGAATAGGAGCGCGCGACGCGGCCAGGACCGGCGTGAACAGCCGGTACAGGTGGGCGGCGACCACCGCTTCCAGATGCCGGAACTGGTACTGGTAGATCATCAGGGACAGCGCAGTGCCGCACAGCACGCCGGCGGCTATCACCCGGAGCGCCCGCTCCTGGCTCGGGTTGGGCGCACCGTGCCGCCCGCTGCGCCGGGCGCCCAGCGGGCGTGCGGGCAGCCCGCGGGACGAGTTCGCGGCATGCCGGCCCGGTGGACCGCCGACGGGACGGGGACCGGGCAGCTTGCGCACGTCTGGGTAAGTGTGCACGACGAGCTAGACCCTCAATCAGGAAAATGGCGTACTCGGGGGGGTTTGCACAAGGCCGTCTGAGCAGGCCTTAGTCACCTTGTGTAGTCAAGCGTTGCTCACAGTACACGAGCGCGCGCGGTGTGTGCGGGAATTCGGAAACCGGCCGGCGTGGGGCCGGCCGCGACGTCGAACCCGGGGCGCCCGAGAGGTCAGATTTGCGGGGACTCCCGCTAAAGCCGGCGATCCCCCACGGTAAGTTTGTTAGCGGAACTAATAAGGTCACCGAAATGGGGGGCTCGTGCGCTTGTCCGGCCAGCGACGGTGATCTCGGCGGCCTGGTCTCGGCCGCGCGGAACCGGCCACGGGCCCGGACGCTGTGCGTGCCTACGGTGATCTGCGGCCTGCTGGCCCTGCCCGCCATGAACAGGATCGGCCGCCGGCACGCCGCCGCCGTAGCGGCGGCCGACGCCGGCGCGGGTGCCGCGGAACCGGCCCCGCTGGGGGTCACTTCAGCGGCACGACCGTCGTGACCAGGCCGGTCTTGACGTCGTAGGCCAGGCCGGCGACCTTGATCCGCGACGACACCTGCGGGGCCTGGAGCACCGTGGCCACGTCACCCGGAACGGTGACCGAGGGATCGAGGACGGCCAGGCGGGCCAGCTCGGCGTCGTCGTAGCCACGGGCGGCAAAGCCGTGCCGGAGCTCATCGTCGGCGAAAAAGCCGGAACCGCAGTCGGTGTGGTGCATGACCGCGAACTCGAACCACTCGGCGTCCGGGGTCTTGGTCTCGTGCAGGTAGCTGATCCAGGCCAGGTCCTGCAGGACCGCCGGGGTCACCCGGCCGCCCACGGTGCGGGCCACGATCGCGTCGCCCAGGTCCAGGCCGAACAGCTGGGCCGGGTCGACCCGGGGATCGATGCAGGTCAGGATGTACACCTGCTTGTTCGGCAGGAACGGGATGGCCGGCACCCGGTCCTTGGCTCCGGTCCGGGCGAAGGCCTCGTTGCGGCGCAGTAGTTCGTCGAAGCTGGACATGAGCCCAGTCTTGACGGCCGGCCGCCCGGTGGCGATGGCCGATACGGCCGTTCATCGTCAGGGTTCGGCCAGCTGGCGGCCGGACTGGTGGCCGGCCCGGCCTCGCGGGACTACGGGCGGGGATGCCCGGATAAAACGCCGATTTACCGGGCCTGGGCCGCTCTTGTCGCTAATAATGCGAAGCCATTCTTGTCGCCCATTAAATCCTTCGAAGTTTTATGTTTCGGCAGGTCTACCTCTTCTTTCAGGGTGCTATAAAGTCGGTGAGGCAAGGCAGCAACGGGGACAATATCCGAATTAAAAAGGTTAATGGGGGAAACATGCGCATCAAGAAGGTCATCGGTGTCGGGGCGATGGTGGGCGGGATCGGGATTGCCGCCGCGGCCTGCGGGCCGGTCAACGTCCACTGGGAGACCTATCCGACCGGGACGTCGGCTTCTCTCCGCACGGCGGAGCAGCACTGGTGGGTCAATGGTGGCGGCGACGACTTCATCTACCTCAACAACGATGAAGCCACCTTCATCAAAGATCTCGAGAGCGCAGAGGCCGGGGGCGGCAGCGCGGCGTCCGAAAGCAAGATCCTGGCCGACGCCAACGCCATTAGTCGCGCCGCGGGCGCCGCGGCCAGGCACCCCTACCCGGGCAACCCCAGCGCCTATGTGTCCTTCGTGACCGACCTCCGGACGGCCGCTCAGGATGCGGTGGCAGGCGACACCACCGACGCGATCACTGCGCTGGATAACGCCGAGACCGTCCAAACGAACGCAGGATGGGCGACCGACTTCCCGGCCGTGCCTGCCGACCTCACGTCCTGAACCACGCGTGACGTCATCCCGGGCTGGCCACCAGCCCGGGATGACGCACGGTACGGCGTCAGTGGTCCAGCAGCTCCGGGTTGACCGGGCCCCAGATGTTGACCGTGGCCAGGTCCACCTCCCAGGTCCGCGGGAACAGCGGGAACGACTCGTGCCACGGGCGCGGCTCCCAGTAGCCCTTGTTGTCGTCGTGCATCACGTCGAGCTGGGTGAACAGCTCGATCGTGTTGCCGTCCGGGTCCTTGTGGTAGGTGAACAGGTTGTGCCCGGGGCCGTGCCGCCCGGGTCCCCAGATGAGCCGGTAGTTCTCCTTAGCCAGGTGGTCGAGCAGGGTGATGAGGTGGGCCGGATCACGCATCTCGTAGGCGACGTGGTGCATGCCGTCGAGCTTGGTGCTGGCCATGAAGTTGGCCGCGTGGTGATCGGCGTTGCAGCGCAGGAACACAAAGAAGTCCCCCACGGTGTCCGACCACCGGAAGCCGAGCAGGTCCTCGTAGAACTTCTGCAGCATGGACAGCTCGGGGGTGAACGCGGCCACGTGGCCCAGCTTGGTCGGGCGCAACGGGGTATAGCCGTCGACTCCGCTGGGGTCCTGCCCCTCGAACAGGTGCAGCGGCACCCCGGTCGAGGGCTCGATCAGCACCAGCGCTTCGGGCGTGCCCGGGCTGATGTCGCTGCGCCGCTCGACCTCGTAACCGGCCGCGCGCAGGCGGCGCTCGGCATCGGCGACGGTGCCCCAGATCTCGTACCCCACCGCCGATCGGCCCTTGGTGTCGCCCGGGCTGATGACCACGCTGTGGTGGTCGAAGCCGGTGGTCAGGAAGGCCCCCTGCGGCGCCTGCTCGACCAGCCGGAAGTCCAGCACCTTGGTGTAGTAGTCCACCAGCCGGTCCACATCCGGTGTGGTGAACTGCACGTACCCGAGCTTCGACACCCGGGCCGCGGGCTCGGATGCCCTGCTCACGTCGGTCATCGGTGACCTCCCGTCTCTGCCGGCCGCACTAAAGTGTGCACACTTTACGGCTACGGTACAGGGTCTAGCCCCGGCGTGACGGGCGAGCGGGCGGCGGGAAATCGGCGCTGGCGCTCTCGACGAAGTTACGGGCCACGTCGGTGAGCCGCTGGTTGCTGTCGCGGGCGTAGTCGCGCAGCAGCTTAGTTCGACCAGCTCGGAGGGCCGGCCCAGGTGCGGCTATGGTGGTCACAGAAGTGGGCTACGTGGCCTTGTTGTCTGGTTGTGGTTAGCCGGGTCCCCGCCGGCTGCATCCCCCAGCTCGGTCGTGGTCGTAACTGACCAGTCGAGTGAAGGCAGGGGCAATGCCGGAGTTGGCGGGATGGGCTGCGGGCTGGATGACGCCGGGGCCGGGGGCCGGGCGTGGCTGATGAGCGGCGGACCCGGCTCTGGGGCCTGATCGCCGAGCGAGCCGGGGTGCAGGGCACCCCGGTGTCGGCCGCGAATTCGTGTGAGGTCGCGGTCGCGGTGGGCGGGGTGGGCGGTGGCTGGCTGTCGGTGATGAGTGACCCGGCGCGCCGGGCGCGGGTGCACGC
>CAXUJF010000237.1:0-8602 GCA_964250865.1 uncultured Streptosporangiaceae bacterium | reverse complement strand
GGGCAGCTCCGCCACCGACAACTTCAACCGGGCCAACGGCGCGCTCGGCTTGAACTGGACCGCCATGTCCGACGGCGCCCTGACCATCGCGTCCCAGCTGGTCAAGGGGGGCAACGGCGGCTACAGCGGTGACCTTCGGACGGCCGAGACCTACACCAGCGACCAGTCCTCGCAGGTCGAGGTGACGTCGACCCAGCTCAGCGGGGGCCAGTGGATCGGGCCCGCGGTCCGCGCCATCAGCGGCGGCCAGAGCCTGTACCTGGGCATCTACTTCTGGAACAGCGGCAGCCCCGACCTGATGCTGTTCAAGCGGGTCGGTGGCAGCTGGACCCAGCTCGGATCCACCTACCCGGTCAGCGCGCTGCCGGCCGGCACCCAGCTCACGCTGACCGCGGTCGGTTCCACCCTCACGCTGCGGCAGAACGGCACCGCCCGGATCACGGCCACCGACACCAGCCTGACCGCCGGGGCGCCGGGCATCATGGCCTACGGCACCGGCACCGCCGACAACTGGGCTGGGGCCAGCCTCGGCACCACGACCAGCTCGCCCACGAGCTCGCCGACCGCCTCACCCACCGCATCTCCCACCGCGTCGCCCACCAGCTCGCCCACCGGAGGCACCTCCGGCCTCCAGGTGACCTACACCAGCACTGACTCCAGCGGCGTCCAGTCCTACTCCATGGTCTCGGCCGAAGACGGCGGCAGCGCGCAGGTCCTGCGCGTGCTACAGCCGACCAGCCCGGCCGCCGGGGTCAAGCACAACTTCCTGTTCGTGCTCCCGGTCGAGACCGGCCAGGGCACCACCCACGGGGACGGCGTGGCCACCATGGCCGCGGCCAACGCGCAGAACCAGTACAACCTGACCATCATCGAGCCGGCCTTCCCGACCGACCCCTGGTACGCCGACAACCCGAACAACTCCAGCCTGCAGTACGAGATGTTCCTGACCACCGAGCTGGTGCCCTGGGTCCAGGCCAACCTGGCCACCACCGGCAGCGAGCAGAACTGGCTGATCGGCTTCTCCAAGTCCGGCATCGGCGGGCAGGACCTGCTGCTGAAGCACCCCGGCCTGTTCTCGGTCGCCGCGTCCTGGGACTTCCCGGCCGACATGACCTCCTACGACGGCGCCGACCCGAACGGAACCGTCGGCGGCGGCTCGGCCGGCAACTACGGCACCGACGCCAACTTCCAGGCCAACTACCGGCTGTCGGCCTCGTTCCTGAGCGCGCACAAGGGGTCGTTCACCAGCGCCAACCGCATCTGGATCGGCGGCTACAGCGCCTTCGGCCAGGACATGACCGACTACGACGCCCTGCTCACCCAGCAGGGGATCGCCCACACCACCGAGACGCCGACCGACATGGCCCACCGCTGGGACAGCGGCTGGGTGCCCCAGGCCCTGGCCGCCCTGGAACAGGACGGCCAGCAACTTGGTAGCTAGCAACGTTAGCTGGCCCTGGCCGCCAGGGAGCGGTCACGCCTGGGCGAGCAGGGCCCGGGCCAGGCTGTCGTGCGTGACCAGTCCTTTGATCAGCTTCCCCCGGAGCACCGTCCGGACCGCGTGTGCCCGGCCGGTGCCGTAGGTCACGGCCAGGATGGACGGGATTCGGGCCAGCGTGGGCCCCGGCGTCACGATCATCCGGCTGTCCAGTTCCGTCGGCACGGGCCGCCCGTCCCCGTCCAGGAAGACCCCGGCGACCTCGCCGCAGATGCCCAGGTCGGCGATGGCCTGGCGGTCGGCCGGGGTGATGGCGTCGTAGATGGTGGACAGCCCCGGCTGCCAGGCGCCGATGGCGACGATCGCCATCGTCACGGACGGCACCAGGGTGAAGGCATCCGCGACGTCGGGCTGGCGGCGGATCGCGGCCGCGGTCTGCGCGCTATCCACGATCATCGGCGCGTAGAAGATATGGGCGCGTCCGCCGCCGATGCGGGCCACGCTGCGGACCACCTCGAGGAGGTCGCGGTCGTCCGGTGGGGGGACCGCCCCGGTGAGCTGGACGATCGGGCAGGGCGGCAGGGTGGTCAGCGCGGCCGCGAGCCCGTTCAGCGACCGCGACCAGGAAATGCCGAGCACGTCGCTGGGACTGATCAGGTCCATCAGGACCCCGCCGGCCGCCTCGCCCAGGCGGCGTCTCAGCCGCAGCTCGTCATCGTCGGGGAAACGGAAGACGAAGGCCTGATCGAGGCCGAACGCGGAGCAGATTTCGGCCGACAGCGCCGCATCCAGGGTGCCACCGGGCAGGCCGATCTCGATCCGCACCATGCCACTGTCGCGCGCGGCCTCCAGCAGCCGGGCCACCCGGTACCGGGTGATGCCCAGCCGGTCCGCGATGTCGATCTTCGACGCACCTTCAAGGTAGAACTGCCGCGCGACCCAGGCGGCGAGCACGACCTCGGACGGCCCGGCGTCAGACAAGCCTTCCATGACCGTCCCTGCTGCCCCGGGTGTGCTCATATGAGCGATTAGCTCACATTCTGGCATAGTTCCTTGACTCGGCTGAACAACGAGGTCAATGTCTTTTTTGTGTGAGACGGTCGCGCTCATATGAGCGTCGGCCCGATGGCGTTAGGGAGGATGTCAATGGTGATAAAAACGTCTCGTCGCTGGCGCCTGGCCGGCGTGCTCGCCTTGGCGGCGCTGGGTGCCGCGGCGTGCGGTGGCGGAGCCGGAGGCGGAAGTGGCGGGAGCGGCTCGTCCCATACGGTGACCGTGGCGGTGGTGGCCAACCCCGACATCACCCAGATGGAACAGCTGATCGGCACGTTTGAGAAGCAGAATCCCGGCATCAAGGTGAAGTTCGACACGCTGCCGGAGAACCAGGAACGCTCGGAGATCCAGAAGGACATCTCCACCAGCGGCAAGCTCTACGACGTCGTCATGATCAGCAACTACGAGACGCCCATCTGGGCCAAGAACGGCTGGCTCGACAACCTGTCCAGTAAGTTCATCGCCTCTGATGCCAGCTACGACGCCGGTGACCTGCTTCCGCCGATCGCCAAGTCGCTCTCGTACCAGGGCAATCTGTACTCGGTGCCGTTCTACGGCGAGTCCTCGATGCTGTACTACCGCACCAGCATGCTGAAGGCGGCCGGCGTTACCCTGCCGCAGCACCCGACCTGGACTCAGGTGGCCGCGGCCGCGGCCAAGCTGAACAAGCCGGGCAAGGTGGCCGGGATCTGCCTGCGCGGCCAGAACGGCTGGGGCGAGAACCTGGCCACGCTGGACACCGTCATCAACACCTACGGCGGCAGCTGGTACAACACCGCATGGCAGCCGCAGCTGACCTCACCGGCGACCGAGGCCGCGGTGAACTTCTACGTCAACCTGGTCCGTAAGGACGGAGAGCCGGGCGCCTCCAACGACGGCTTCACCGAACTGCTGACGCTGTACGAGCAGAACAAGTGCGCCATGTGGTACGACTCCACCGTCGCGGCGGGCTCGCTGTCCGCGGTGCCGAGCGTCTTCAAGGACACCAGCTACGCGTTCGCCCCGACCGACAAGACCCCGTCCTCGGGCTGGCTGTACACGTGGTCGCTGGGCATCCCCAAGGACTCGGCCAACCAGACCGACGCCTGGAAGTTCGTGTCCTGGGCGACATCCAAGGGCTACCTGAACCTGGTCGGCCAGAAGCTCGGCTGGGCCCAGGTCCCACCGGGCAGCCGGACCTCCACCTATCAGAACCCGAACTACGCCAAGGCCGCATCGGCGTTCGCCTCGGTCACCGAACAGTCGATCAACAGCGTGAACCAGGCCACGGCAACCGTGCCCAAGGTTCCGTACGTGGGCATCCAGTTCGTCGACATCCCGCAGTTCGAAAACCTCGGCACCCAGGTGTCGAACCAGATAGCGGGAGCCCTCGCCGGCTCGGAGTCGGTCAGCTCCGCACTGAACGCCAGCCAGCAGGACGCTGCGCCGGTCGGGCAGCAGCAGAAGTGATCCCCGGTGGCCGGCCCTCCGACGAAAGGAACACCGTGACCGTCATCGAGCAGGTGGCAGGTCGCACCCACCGGGCCCGCCGCGTCACCCCTTCGGGACCGACCGCGCGGCAACGGTGGACACGCCGTGCGCCTCTGCTACCCGCCCTGATCTACATGATCGTGATCACCCAGATCCCGTTCATCGTTACCCTGTGGTACAGCCTGCAGAACTGGAATCTGACCTCGAACGCGAAGGCCAAGTTCACCGGCTTGTCCAACTACGGCAGCGTGTTCACCGACGCCAATTACCGGTCCTCGCTGGTGGTCTCGGTCGAGATGACCGTAATCGCGGTCATCGTCTCGATGGTGCTGGCGGTGGCCCTGGCCCTGCTGCTGAACCAGAAGGTGCTCGGCCGCGGCGTGGCCAGGACGCTGCTGATCACGCCGTTCCTGATCATGCCGGTGGCGTCCGCGCTGCTGTGGAAGACCACGATGCTGGACCCCACCTACGGGCTGGTCAACTGGCTGCTGTCGCCGTTCGGCGTGCATCACGTCGCCTGGCTGAGCAGCCACCCGCTGGGCTCGATCATCGTCGTGCTGATCTGGCGGTGGACGCCGTTCATGACGCTCATCGTGCTGGCCGGCCTGCAGGGCCAGCCACTCGACGTGCTGGAGGCGGCCCGGGTGGACGGGGCCAACGCCTTCGTCATCTTCCGGCGCATGATCTTCCCGCACCTGCGGCCCTACATCGAGCTCGGTACGCTGCTCGGCTCGATCTACATCGTCAACACCTTCGACGAGGTGTATTCGATGACCCAGGGCGGCCCGGGCACCAGCACCACCAACATGCCCTATTACCTCTACCAGCAGGCCTTTCAGGCCTACAACATCGGCGGCGCCGCCGCGCTCGGTGTCGTCACCGTCATCATCGTGATGATCATCGCGACCTTCGCGCTGCGCCTGATTGCCAGCGTGTTCCGCTTCGAGGAGGCCGTCGGATGACAACTCTGGCCCGCCCGCGCTCGCAGGCACGAACGTCGCGCCAGGTCAAGACCTGGTCCGCCCGGGTGGCCTGGACCGTCCTGGTCTGGATCGCCGCCATCGCGTTCTTCCTGCCGGTGCTGTGGATGGTCCTGACCGCGTTCAAGCCGGAGACGGCCGCCTACAGCTACCCGCCCAAGTTCACCTTCAGCCCCACGCTGTCGGAGTTCCGCTCGGTGTTCAGCCGCGGCATCGCGCCGTTCCTGGAGAACTCGCTGTTCGCGACGCTGGTGTCCACCCTGCTGGTGCTGGTCCTGGCCCTGCCCGCGGCCTACGCCCTGTCGATCCGCCCGGTCGGCAAGTGGCGGGACAGCCTGTTCTTCTTCATCTCGACCAAGATGCTGCCCATCGTCGCGGCGATCGTGCCGATCTACATCGTCGCCCGCGACGTCCACCTGCTGGACAACGTGTACGCGCTGGTGCTGTTGTACGCGGCGATGAACCTGCCCATCGCGGTGTGGATGCTCCGCTCGTTCATGCTGGAGGTGCCGGGGGAGGTGCTGGAGGCGGCCCGGATCGACGGGGCCAGCCTGTTCCGCGAGATCACCCGGGTGATCATGCCGATCATCATGCCTGGCATCGCGGCCAGCGCGCTGATCTGCATCATCTTCGCCTGGAACGAGTTCTTCTTCGCGGTCAACCTGACCTCGACCGTGGCCGCGACGATGCCGGTGTTCCTGGTCGGGTTCATCACCAGCGAGGGACTGTTCTGGGCCCAGCTCTCCGCTGCCGCCACCGTGGCGTCCGTGCCCATCATCATCATCGGCTGGATCGCGCAGAAGCAGCTCGTCCGCGGCCTGTCGATGGGCGCCCTCAAGTAACCAAGGAAGGCGTGACATGCGCGCTGTTGTTTGGGACAAACCCGGTGCCCTCCGCATCACCGACGTGCCCGATCCCACCCCGGACCACGACCAGCTTCTGGTCCAGGTGGGCGTCTGCGGCATCTGCGGGACCGACGTCCACATCGCCGACGGCGAATTCCCGCCCAGCCCGTACCCGCTCATCCCCGGGCACGAGTTCTCCGGCCGGATCGTGGCCCGGGGCGATGATGTGCCCGAGGGCTGGTATGAGGGCCAGCGGGTCGCCGTCGACCCTTCGCTGTACTGCGGCTACTGCGCGGCCTGCCGGGCGGGGCGGGGCAACCTGTGCGCGAACTGGAACGCGATCGGCGACACCGTTGCGGGGGCTTTCGCCGAGTACGTTGCCGTGCCGTTCAGGAACGCCTACCCGATCCCGGACCGCGTCGACGACCAGCAGGGCGCGCTGATCGAGCCGCTGTCGTGTGCCGTGCACGCCATGCGCCTGCTCGGCCCGGTCATGGCCCAGGACGTGCTGGTCATCGGGGCCGGGACCATGGGGCTGCTGCTGCTCCAGCTGCTGCAGCGGTCGGGTGCGGCCTCGGTCACGGTCGTCGACCGCAAAGGGTCCCGGTTGCGGGCGGCCGAGGCGCTGGGCGCGACCGAGGTGGCCGGCGACGTGGCCGAGACCAGCCGCGGGCCGTTCGGGGTGGCGGTCGACGCGACCGGCGCCCCCCCGGCCATCGAGGCGGCGTTCGGCTCGCTCGACCGCGGCGGCCGGCTGCTCATCTTCGGGGTCGCCAACGGTGACGCCTCGGTGTCGCTGTCGCCGTTCCGCATCTACAACGACGAGATCAAGATCATCGGGTCCATGGCCGTTCTGGACAGTTTCGGTGAGGCCGCCGATCTCATGGCCGCGGGCGCTATCGACACCGTCCCGCTGCTCGGCACCCCGTTCAGTCTGGACGAGTTCCCCGACGCGCTCAACCGGGTGCGCCAGGGGGAGGGGGTTAAGATCCAGGTTGCGCCGGGCGGGTCACCACGCTGACGATGCGGCCGGGGACGACGATGATCCGCTGCACAGCCAGCCCGTCCAGCTGGCGGGCGAACTCCTCGTCCCCGGTCACCTGGTCACGGACGGCGTCCTCGGACGCGCCGGCGGGCACGTCGACCGTGAACCGCACCTTCCCGTTGACCTGGACCGGCAGCTCCACCGTGGCTTCGGTGACCAGCGCCGGGTCGGCCGCCGGGAACCGCGCGTAGGCCAGCGAATCCGGGTGGCCGAGCCGGGACCACAGCTCCTCGGCGATGTGCGGGGCCAGCGGGGCGGTCATCAGCACCAGCGGCTCGGCCAGGGCCCGGGGGAGCGGACCCGCTCCCGCCAGGCGGGCCGCGTATGAGGTCAGCTCCATCAGCCGGGCGATGGCCGTGTTGTAGTGCAGCGCCTCCAGGTCGGTCCGGACCACCGTGATCGTCTGGTGCAGCCGGCGCGCGGTCTCGCCGTCGAGCGGGTCGTCGCTGACCCGCACCTCGCCGCTGGCCTCGTCGACGATGGCCCGCCACAGCCGCTGCAGGAACCGGTGCACGCCGATGATGTCGCCGGTGTGCCAGGGCCGGTCGGCGTCCAGCGGGCCGGTGGCCATCTCGTACAGCCGCAGCGTGTCCGCGCCGTAGCTGTCGTAGATGTCGTCCGGGCTGACGCTGTTCTTCAGGCTCTTGCCCATCTTCCCCGACCGCCGGGTCACCGGGTGACCGCGGAACGTGTAGCCGTCCGCCTCGTGTTCCACCTCGGCCGCGGCCACGTACATGCCGCGCTCGTCGGTGAACGAGTCGGCCAGGATGTAGCCCTGGTTGACCAGCCGCCGGAACGGCTCCCGGGTGGCCACGTGGCCCAGGTCGTACAGCACCTTGTGCCAGAACCGCGCGTACAGCAGGTGCAGCACGCCGTGTTCGACCCCGCCGACGTACAGGCCCACCCCGCCCTGGCCGGCCGCCCCGTCCGCCGCCATCCAGTACCGATCTATTTCTGGATTAACAAACTCCCTTTCATTGGTGGGGTCGAGATAGCGCAGGTAATACCAGCAGGAGCCGGCCCATTGGGGCATCGTGTTGAGCTCGCGCCGGTAGCGCCGCGATCCGTGGCCCAGATCCAGCGTGACCTCGGCCCAGTCCGCGGCCCGGGCCAGCGGCGGCACCGGGTCGCTGTCCTCGTCGCCCGCTTCCGGCTTGAACTCAGTCATCTCCGGCAGCAGGACCGGCAGCTGCGACTCCGGCAGCGCCACCGGCCCGTGCTCGTCGTAGACGATGGGGAACGGCTCGCCCCAGTACCGCTGCCGGGAGAACTGCCAGTCCCGCAGCCGGTAGGTCCGGGCCCGCCGCCCGTGCCCGCTGGCCTCCAGCCCGTCGATCGCGCCCGCCAGATCGCCCAGCCGGGCCGGATCCACCGCCCGCACCGGCAGCCCCATGACCTCGGCGAAGTCCCGGTCCCGCTCGTCATGGGCCGGCACGGCCATGATCGCGCCGGTCCCGTACCCGGCCAGCACGTAGTCGGCCAGGTACACCGGGATGGCCACCCCGGTGGCCGGATTGATGGCCGAGCGTCCGCTGAACACCCCGGTCTTGGCCCCGGTACCAGCCGTCCGCTGCCGGTCACTGAGCCGCGACGTCGCCTCCTGGTACGCCCGCACCGCCGCCCGCACGCTGTCGGGCACGTCCGCGATCAGCTCGGCCACCAGCGGATGCTCCGGCGCCAGCACCAGGTAGGTCGCCCCGGTCAGCGTGTCCGGCCGTGTCGTGAACACTTCGATCGAACCGGCCGCCCCAGGTACCCCAGCCGCCACGAC
>CAXUJF010000236.1:3754-8641 GCA_964250865.1 uncultured Streptosporangiaceae bacterium | reverse complement strand
GGGCAGCAGCGGACGGGCCAGCGAGCGTACCGCGACCATCGCCTTCTCTCGAGGGGACAGCGACAGCCGGCCGTGCAGCACCGCGGCGGGCTCGGCGATGATGCGATCCAGCAGCTTGCGGTAGATGCCGGCCATCGCCCCGGTGCAGGCCGCGCTGCGCGCGTCCAGCATGGGCAGCAACTGCAGGCCGGTCGCGTACCAGTCGCGGGCGCGGCGGGCCTCGAACTCGATCAGCGTGACGAACCGGGCCTCGGCCGCGGCGTCCGGGGCCGGCTCGGCGTCAGGGTCGGGCTCACCGGACGGCTTCAGCGTCACCCCGAAGCGGTCCAGGTCCTCGGCGGGCAGGTACACCCGGCCGTTCTGGTAGTCCTCGCGGATATCCCGCAGGATGTTCGTGAGCTGCAGGGCCACCCCGAGCGAGTCGGCCAGCGGCACCGCGGCCTGCAGGTCGTCCGAGCCGAAAACGCCCAGCGACAGCCGCCCGACCGAGCCGGCCACGCAGCGGCAGTAGTACCGCAGGTCATCGAAGCTGGTGTAGGTGGCGCCCTTGGTGTCGGCCACGCAGCCGTCGATCAGCTCGCCGAACGCGGCCAGCGGCACCGGGAAACGGCGGCTGGTGTCGGCCAGGGCCACCAGCACGGGGTCGTCGGCCGACGGGGCCGGTGCGTCCAGATCAGCCAGGCTCAGCACCTCGGATCGGGCCTGCTCGAGGGCGACCAGCTTGTCCGGGGCGGCCATCTCGCCGTCGCCGATGTCGTCGATCCGGCGGGCGAACGCGTACAGCGCGGCCAGGGACTGCCGTTTGCCGGCGGGCAGCAGCCGGATGCCGTAGGCGAAGTTCCTCGCCTGCGACCAGGTGATCTCCTCACAGGTCTGGTAAGCCTCAGCCACGTCCACGTCCCTCACCTCCCTCGCAGAAAAGCCTGAATGGCCAGCCGGGCCGTCACCCGCTTGTCCGGGTGCGGGGTGACCGCCAGCACGTCGTAACCGGACGCCGTGATCGCGGTCAGCGCGGCCCGGCCTCCGGCCAGGTAGCCCGCGACGGCCAGCCGCGCAGCGCCGCGCAGCGTGCCGACCAGCGGCGCGCCTTCGTCGAGGAGCGCGGATGCCCGCGCCACCTCATAGGCCAGCAGCGCACGGACCCGTGGACCCGTCACCGGTGTAGCGAGGTCCGGCTCGGTCAACCCGAACTTCCGCAGATCATCCTGCGGCAGGTAGATCCGGCCCTTGCCGAAGTCCTCGGCGACGTCCTGCCAGTGCTCAGCCAGCTGAAGAGCAGTGCAGATGCTATCGGACAGCCGCTCCCGGGCCGGGGAGGCCGCACCGAATATGTGCAGCACCACACACCCGATCGGGTTGGCCGACAGCCGGCAGTAGCCCGCCAGGTCCTCGAACGTCTCATACCGGGTGACCAGCTGGTCCTGCCGGTTGGCCTGGATCAGGTCACGCAGCGGCTGGGCCGGGATGTCGCACTGCGCCACCGTGGTGGCCAGCTCCCGCATCGCCGCCAGCTGTGGCGTACCGCCGTCGTAGATGCGCGTGACGTCGGCGTCGAGCTCGTCCAGCAACCGCAGCCGCTCCTGCGGCGAGGCTTCGTCCCCGATGTCATCGGTCAGCCGGGCGAACCCGTACAGCGCCATCAGGTGCCGCCGGTAGCGGGCGGGCAGGATGCGCAGGGCGACGGGGAAGTTCTCGGCCGACGCGGGGGCGGCCGCGGTGACCTCGCCGGCTGCCGCCGTCCGGGCCGGGGGGGGCGTGGCCTCAGGAGGCGTGGCCGGAACGGCCCCCGGAGCCGGGGCATGCGTCGGCGCAGGCTCAGTACCGCGCATGTTGCCAGCCATGGGGATATCTTCGGGGCCGGCCAGTATTTAATGCAAACAATGACACCCACGTCACCTGACGCCCGTGTCAAGGATTGACTAGAGCGGAGTGACGTTTACGCGGGTTAGGCGGGTTGTTTCCCGGCCGCACGGCCCAGGTCCCGGTCACCATGTTTCCCCGGAGCGAGACCGTTTCGCAATCGTCTCAGGTAATAAATTTGATCGAGCGATCAACCGGATGATAAGAGCATGGGTGTCAGCGCAGGCCACGCTGAGCAGGATCTTCGCGAGATCGTCACAGCGGGGACATGACCGCGATACACAGTTGATACAAATTCGATGCCCGGTCGTCGCGGTTTTTGCCGCCCGGCAATACGTTGCGTGCTAGCGCCGCCTAGCGGCGAGCGCAGCTGCACTTCGGCGTAACTTCCGATAGCGACGAAAAACTGCCGAATATTCCGAGCATAACCGTCACTATGCGCTATGCCACGATGGCAATTCGGCAGCACGGCAACCTATTAAACGTGACACCAGCGTCACGTTCGGGAGGCTTGTGCGTCAGGCCCGCCAGATGAGCACGAGGGCACAGTCGTCGGCGCTGCCGACGTCCCGCTGCAAGGCGGTCACCAGGTCACCGGCGCCGGTACGGAAACCGGTCTTGACCAGCCGTTCGGCCTCACCGAGGAGCTTGTCGATGCCGTCGTCGATATCGCGGCCCGGGGCTTCGACCAGCCCGTCGGTGTACAGAATGAGCGCGTCGCCCCGGCGGAGCACACCATCCTCGGTGCTGGTCGGGACGGTCTGAAGATCAGCCACCACGCCGAGCACGATGCCGCGGGCCTGGGTCACGCGCCAGCGGCCGCTGGCCGCGTCGTAGTGCACGGCGGGCAGGTGCCCGGCGGAGGAGGTCACGTACTCCCCCGAGGTCAGGTCCAGTGACAGGTGCACCGCGGTGACGAAGCCCTCGTTCCACCGGCCGCGGCGCATGTAGGCGTTGGCCGCGGCCAGGAAGTCAGTGCTCGGCACCGAGCCGAGCAGGCCGCCGAACGCCCCGGACAGCAGCAGGGCCCGGGTGCCGGCGTCGATGCCCTTGCCGGACACGTCGACCAGGGCCACCTCCAGCGTCTTGCCGTCGGAGTAGGACACCACGAAATCGCCGCCGAACGACGCGCCGCCGGCGGGCCGGAGCACGACATCGGAACCCCAGCCCTCCCCCAGCGCGGGAAGCTTGCCCTGGTCGCGGATCCGGTCCCGCAGCTCGATCAGCATCTGGTTGCCGCGCAGGCCCTGCAGGCCGAGCTTGGCCCGGGTCCGGGCCAGCACGTCGGCGAAGATCGCGGTGACCACGATCGTGGCCACGATGCCCGGTCCCGCCTTGTGGCCGACGATGTCGTACACCAGCGTGGCCGCGGTGAGGACGAACAGCACCCGCAAGGCGCGCACCCACAGCAGCAGCCCGCCCGCCAGGATGGGCAGGATCATCACGCCGGGCGAGAACCACCACTCCGACAGGTGTGCCGCCGCCACGCCAATGGCCACCACGGCCAGCGAGAGCCCGAACGCCAGCCGCCGGTTCCGCGTGATGAACTGCCTGCTCGCGGCCTCACGCAACTGCTGCACGCGGGCACGCAATCCGTGCCCGGCGCGCGACGGCGGACGGTCCGGCCGGGAAACCATAATGGCGGCACTGTATCCGCAATCGCTCCCGGTTTACTGGCCGGCACGCCCCGTCAGCATGCGGTTGGCTGGGCCGCCGGCGCCCCGGGCAACCGGGCGGGGGAACTAAAAGAGTGGCCTTTTCCGGGTCCGCGGTGTAGCAAGACAGACATGACGGAGCCCTATCCGATCCGCCCGATCACCCCCGCTGAGTTCGACGCCTTCCACCTGATGGACCAGCTCGCCTTCCACGGCGGACCCATCTCGGCCGAGGAACGCGGCCACATCATGGCCCGCTTCGAGTTCGACCGCAGCCTGGTCGCATTCGACGGCAGCAGGCCGGTCGGTGGCACGGCCGCGTTCTCGTTCCGGTTGCGAATCCCGGGAGCGGACGTGCCCGCGGCCGGGGTCAGCTGGGTCTCGGTGCTGCCCAACTACCGGCGGCGGGGCATCCTGCGCTCGCTCATGCGCCGGCAGCTGGCCGACATCCGGGAGCGCGGCGAGGCTCTCGCCGTGCTGTGGGCGGCCGAGTCGGTACTGTACGGGCGGTACGGATACGGCCAGGCGTCCTGGAACCTGGCGTACACGATCCGCCGGGGTGAGGGCGCCCTGGCCGCGGACGCACCCTCCGACCCGGCGCTGCGGCTGCGGATCACCGAGCCCGGGCAGGCCCGGGCCGAGCTGGCCAAGGTCCACGAGGACGCGTTCGAGACCCGGCCGGGCTTCTTCCGGCGCGATGAGCTGTGGTGGGACCGCTACCTGTGGGATCCGGAGTCCGAGCGGAAGGGCGCTTCCCCGCTGCGGTGCGTGCTGGCTGAGGACGACGCGGGCCCCCGCGGGTACTCGCTCTACTCCGGCCGGGGCGACTGGGACGACGACTCGTTCCTGCCCACCGGGACGATCAACGTCCGGGAACTGGTCGCGACCGACCCCGCCGCCAGCGCAGCGCTGTGGGGCGACCTGCTCAGCCGGGACCTGACCTCCGAGCTGCACGCCCGGGTGCGCCCGGTCGATGACCCGGTGCAGTTCCAGCTGGCCGACCCGCGGCGGCTGCGCACGGTGCTCAGCGACGCGCTGTGGGCCCGGATCACGGACCTGCCGGCCGCGCTGACCCAGCGCCGGTACGCCAGCCCGGTGGACCTGGTGCTGGACGTGCGGGACAGCCTGTTCGAGGAGAACACCGGCCGCTGGCGGCTGCGGGCCGACGAGTCCGGCCAGGCCAGCTGCGACCCAGTGGACGCCGACGCGGACATCGAGGTCGGCATCGCCGAGCTGGGAGCGGCCTACCTGGGCGGCACCCGGCTGGGCGCGCTGGCCGCCGCGGGCCGGGTCCGCCAGCTGCGGTCCGGGGCCATCAGCCAGCTGTCCGCCGCCATGTCCTGGGACCCCGCACCCTGGTGCCCGGTGATCT
>CAXUJF010000236.1:0-3744 GCA_964250865.1 uncultured Streptosporangiaceae bacterium | reverse complement strand
GGGGCTTGAGGGCGGGCATGAGGGTGACGCGGAGCGCGGCGAGGCGGGCGCGGTACGTGTCGCGGCCGACGGCCGACGACGAGGAAGCCGCGCGCAAGGCCGACGGGGCCGGGTCCAGCGGGAACTCCCCGGGCAACGCCCGGGCTCGGGCCGGGCGCACCGACAGCACGGACCGGGCCGGCCGGCCCGAGGGCCGTAGCGAGGGCCGTAGCGAGGGCCGCACTGAGAACAGCGACCGGTCCGCTACGCCGAGGAACTCAGCCGGCCGCCGGCGTAAGCGCCGCTAGCTGGACGGAACCGGCGGCAGCTCGCCCGACTTCTCGTACGCGGCGACCTCAGCCAGCCGGCGGGCGTGCCGCACCGCCCCGGAAAACTCGGTCTCCACGAAGGTCTGGGCGAATGAGACCGCGTCGTCGATGCTGTACATCCGGGCCCCGAGGCTGAGCACGTTGGCGTCGTTGTGCAGCCGGGCCAGCTGGGCGGTCTCGGTGGTCCAGGCCAGCGCGGCGCGGATCCCGGGAACCTTGTTGGCCGCGATCTGCTCGCCGTTGCCCGACCCGCCGATCACGATGCCCAGGCTGCCCGGGTGCGCGATGACGTTGATGGCCGCGCGCATGACGTACACGGGATAGTCATCGTCGTCGATGTAGGTGGACGGCCCGCAGTCCTCCGGCTGGTGCCCATGCTCAGACAGCCATTGCACCAAGTGCCCTTTGAGCTCGAACCCCGCGTGATCAGATCCCAGAAATACCTGCACCTGGGAGAGTGTAGGCCTGGTAGTCACGCCGCCCGGGGCCCGCCCGGGCCTGGCGGCCCGGGGCGGGGCGAGTTAGTTAATCGAAAATGGGGTCGCGGGTACGGCTGCGCTTGAGCTCGAAGAAACCGTCGGTTTCCGCGATGGCCAGCACGCCGTCCCAGAGCTTGGCGGCAGCGTCCCCACGCGGGATCGGGGACACCACGGGGCCGAAGATGGACGTGCCCTTGACCGAGATGACCGGGGTGCCAACCTCGTAGCCGACCCGGTCCATGCCGCCGGAGTGGCTGGCCTTGAGGGCCTCGTCGTACTCGGTGGACTCGGCGGCGTCGGCCAGGCTGGTGGGCAGGCCGGCCTCCTTCAGCGCGGCCTCGTAGGTGGCGCGCTCGCGCGGGGCCTTCTCGTGGTGAAACTTGGTCCCCAGCGCGGTGTACAGCTTGCCCAGGACCTCAGGGCCGTACTGCTGCTCAGCCGCGATGCAGATGCGGACCGGGCCCCAGCCGGTGGCCAGCAGCTGCTTGTACTGGTCCGAGATGTCGTCCTTGCCGCTGTTCAGCACGGACAGGCTCATCACGTGCCAGCGCGGCGTGACCGGGCGGACCTTCTCTACCTCATGGATCCACCGCGAGGCGATCCAGGCCCACGGGCAGATCGGGTCGAACCAGAAGTCAACGACGGTGTTCTCCTGCTCGGGCATGCGCGCTCCTCGTACTGGGCCAGTCGTAGTGGGCAATAGAAAAGAAGCTGGTTACGTCTGCGACAACCGGAGGCCGGCGCGGCTCATTCCGCGACTCATGCGACTTCCGTGACTTCGGCTACTCCCGTGAGCGGACATGAATAGGCCGCGACCAGCGTGGAAGGATGGCAAGGCGCGGGCGGCGCACGACGAAGGGGATCAGCAAGTGCCAGACAATCTCACGCAGGACGAGGCCCGAGCCCGGGCCACGGTCGTCACAGTGTCGTCGTACCAGGTCGACCTCGACCTGATCGGTGGCGATAGCACGTTCCCATCGGTCACGGTGGTCCGCTTCCAGTGCGCCGGCCCCGGGTCGGAGACGTTCATCAACCTGACCGCACCCAAGGTGCTGGAGATCACGCTCAACGGGTCGCCGCTCCCGCTGGACGCCTTCGACGGTGACCGGATCACGCTGACCAACCTGGCCGCGGACAACGAGCTGCGGGTGGTCGCGGAGTGCGCCTACTCGCGCAGCGGCGAGGGCCTGCACCGCTTCACCGACCCCACGGACGGCGGTGTCTACCTGTACTCCGATCTGGAGACGTTCGACGCGCACCGGATCTACGCCTGCTTCGACCAGCCCGATCTGAAGGCGACCTACGAGCTGACCGTGACCGCGCCCGCGGACTGGCAGGTCGTGTCGAACATGGCCCCGGACTCCGAGGAAGCGGCCGGCGACTCGGCCAAGCGCTGGCACTTCCCGCCCACGCCGGTCATGTCGAACTACATCACCGCGATCGCGGCTGGCCCGTACCACGTGGTGCGGGACTCCCACGACGGCATCCCGCTCGGCATCTACTGCCGCCAGTCGCTGGCCCAGTACCTCGACGCCGACGAGATCTTCCAGGTCACCAAGCAGGGCTTCGACTTCTACCATCAGGCCTTCGGCGTCCGGTACGCGTTCGGCAAGTACGACCAGCTCTTCGTGCCCGAGTTCAAGGAAGGCGCGATGGAGAACGCGGGCTGCGTGACGTTCCTGGAGGACTACATCTTCCGGTCGCGGGTGACCGACTTCGCCCGCGAGGCCCGGGCCGAGACGATCCTGCACGAGATGGCGCACATGTGGTTCGGCGACCTGGTCACCATGCGCTGGTGGGACGACCTGTGGCTGAACGAGTCGTTCGCGACCTGGGCGGGCACGCTGGCCGAGGCCGAAGCGACCAGCTGGCCGTCGGCCTGGACCACGTTCGCCCAGCTCTACAAGGCCTGGGCCTACCGGCAGGACCAGCTGCCGTCCACGCACCCGATCGCGGCCGACATCGGTGACATCGAAGCCGTCGAGGTCAACTTCGACGGCATCACCTACGCCAAGGGCGCGTCCGTGCTCAAGCAGCTGGTCGCGTACGTGGGCCGGGACAACTTCCTGGCCGGAGTCCGGCGGTACTTCGGCGAGAACGCCTGGGGCAACGCGACCCTGGCCGACCTGCTGCTGGCGCTGGAGGAGACGTCCGGCCGGGAGCTGACCGGCTGGTCCCGCGAGTGGCTGCAGACGGCCGGTGTGAACACACTGCGACCGGACTACGAGCTGGATGCCCAAGGCCGGTTCACCTCGTTCGCGGTCCTGCAGGAGGCGGTACCGGAGTACCCGGTGCTGCGCTCGCACCGGATCGCGATCGGCCTGTACGACCGGGGCGAGGACGGGCTGGTCCGGCGGCACCGGGTGGAGACCGACATCAGCGGTGAGCGGACCGAGATCGCCGAGCTGGCAGGCGAGCACCGGCCCGACCTGGTGCTGCTCAACGACGACGACCTGACCTACGCCAAGATCCGGCTAGACGACCACTCGCTCGGCACCCTGGTCCAGTCGATCGGGGAGTTCCAGGACTCGCTGGCCGCCGCGCTGGCCTGGTCGGCCGCGTGGGACATGTGCCGCGACGCGGAGATGGCGGCCCGGGACTACATGCGGCTGGTCATGCTGGGCGTTGACTCGGTGGCCGACATCAGCGTGACCCAGACGCTGCTGCGCCAGGCGTCCCAGGCCGTCCGGCGGTTCGCCGACCCGTCCTGGCGGGACGAGGGCCTGGCCTACATGGGCGACGCCCTGCACGAGCTGCTGACCGCCGCGGCCCCCGGCAGCGACGCCCAGCTGGCCTACACCCAGGCCCTGGCCGGCGTGGCCAGCTCGGACGGGCACCTGAACCTGCTGGCCAGCCTGCTCGACGGGACGACCACGCTCGACGGCCTGACCATCGACACCGAGCTGCGCTGGACGCTGCTGCACCGGCTGGTGAGCCGCGGCTGGGCCGGGTTCGCG
>CAXUJF010000235.1:3559-8655 GCA_964250865.1 uncultured Streptosporangiaceae bacterium | reverse complement strand
AGCGGTGACGATCTTCCGCCGCTTGACCCGAACCGGACGGTCTGCTCGGCTGACGGGCCGGACGACGGCGACCCGGAAGGGGCCAGGCCGGAAAGGTCTTCCCCCTCCCGGAACCCGAGGCCCCGCCGGAGGCACCACCTGAAGCTTCCCGAGACGTGAGTGACCAGTGGGACATGCGAGTTGGGTGGAACTTGCGAGGCGGGTAGTACTTGCGGAGCAGCGCGCCCGGTGCCGCGCGAGGACAGCGCGAACCTCGGAAGACTAGTTGCCGAAGCGGCGGTTGCGGTCGGCGTAGGAGCGGAGCGCGCGGAGGAAGTCGACCTTGCGGAAGGCGGGCCAGTAGGCGTCGCAGAAGTAGAACTCGGAGTGGATCGTCTGCCAGAGCAGGAAGCCGCCGATGCGCTGCTCGCCCGAGGTGCGGATGACCAGGTCCGGGTCGGGCTGGCCCGCGGTGTAGAGGTGGTCGGCGATGTGCTCGACGTCGAGGACCTCGGCCAGTTCCTCGATGTGGGTGCCGCGATTGGCGTGTTCCAGCAGGAGTGACCGGACCGCATCGGCGATCTCGCGGCGGCCGCCGTAACCGACCGCCACATTGACCAGCAGCCCGGGATTGTTCGCGGTCGCCGCGGCCGTGTCCTTCAGGACGGTGGCCGTCTCACCGGGCAGCAGGTCCAGCGCGCCCATCGGGTTCAGGTGCCAGTGCCCGTCGGCCAGCCGCCGCACCGTGTCCTCGATGATCTTCAGCAGCGGTTCCAGCTCGGCCTGGGGGCGGGTCAGGTTGTCGGTGGACAGCAGCCACAGCGTGACCACCTCGACCCCGGCTTCCCGGCACCAGTCGAGCAGCTCGAAGATCTTGTCGGCGCCCTTCTGGTGGCCAGTGCTCACGTCGAGCAGGCCGGCCGATCTGGCCCAGCGACGGTTGCCGTCGCACATCACGCCGACGTGCCGCGGGATCGCCTCCGGGAGGAGGGAAGCCTCGAGCCTGCGCGCGTAGAGCCGGTAGATCAGGCTACGAAATCCCATCAAGAGACCTTCCTGTCACCCTGCTCACCTCCAGGAACGGTATCCAACGTTCCTGAACTAACGGCAAAGTAAGGGGTGAATGTGGACAGCCGAAACAACCACAGGCCGGGACGCCCGGGCTTCCAAGCTGCGAAAACCCGTGTCTCCCGGCCTGTCCAGCCGTACCGGAGGGTCAGCCGATCCACGTGATGATCGAGGCGTCCAGTCCTTCAAACGCCATCGGGTACTCAGTCCGTTCCCGCCTGCGTCGTTCGGCCGCCGCGTCGTAGCTCGCGGCCGACCGGCTTGTACCCCGAATGCAGGCCGGACGCCCTGGCGGCGCAGCCCTTCCCGGTCTCGCGGACGATGCCGTCGGGCATCGTGGCGACCGTAGACGATATGGCTCCAACCGCGTGGCCCATCCTTTATGGACGCAGCGAGGCCGTCCGATGGCGCCGCGGTCGTATTCGGCGCTGGTGCGGGCCTACCTGCTCACGCTGGTGCAGTATTCGGCGATATGGGCCGACCGGGTGCGGCGCGAAATTGCTACCGGGCGGCCGGGGCATTTCGCCGGTCAGCTCGCGCGGCCAGCCTGGCGACGGGATCCACTTCACCGCCGCCGCGTTCACCCAGCACACCATGGCATTCCGCCGGGCCGGGGCGTCGCCCGCACAGCTGCGTCCGCCGGATGGGGACCCCGTGCGGCTTGACGGAGTGCGTCCCGGGAACGCCGAACCAATTGGCCTTGCTGACCAGCACCACGTAATGGCCCAGCGCGCCAAACCAGGCCATTCCAGGTGACCTAGTTAAAAATAATAAATACCTTTAACTTACCTTCCGACCCGGGCCGATCAGTTCTGCGGGCCTTCGGACCGGACTTCCTCGACGCGGTGCAGCGCGGTGCGCAGCTCGGCCAGCCAGGAGTCCTCGTGCTGGCCGACGAGGCGTACGCACCAGGCCAGGGCGTCACTGCGGCTGCGGGCCACGCCCCCCTCGACCAGCGTGTCCAGCACCCGGCGCTCGGGCTGGCGCAGCCGGGTCATCACGGGCACCGACAGCGTGGTGAACATCTCGCTCTGGCCGCCGCAGGTCACGCCCCAGGACACCTTGCGCCGGAACCGGTGCTCGGCCTCGCGGGCGATCTCCACCCGGCGGGCGCGCGTCTCCTCGCGGAACCGGCGCATCCGGCCCTCGGCCGCGGCGGCCCGCTCGGCGTCGGACGCGCCGGCCTCGGTCTCCGGGTCCGGGAGCGCGCCGACGATCGTGATCTCCTCACGGTCGGCGTCGATGGCCGGTGCGGTGGTGAACCAGCCCGCCGGCAGGCGGCCGGTGAACCAGCCGCGCAGGTACTCGCGCGGGGACGCACCCGCGTCGTCGTTGGGGTCGTCCGTGCTGGGCTCGGACGGGCTGGCCGTCGGTTCGCCAGCGTCGGTGCCGGTGCCGGTGGGCTCGTCGGCCGGATTCTCTTGCTGTGTACTCATGTAATCATAATTACACCGGCGGAAGGACTGCGTCAAGGACACCGTCTCGCATCCTCCACCCACCCGGCCGCGCGGCCGGAGATGATCTGGCCTGGGCCGTGGTCACACCGATGATCGTGCCCGGCCGGTTGACCCCCAGCTGGCGCGAAAACCAAGACGTGGCGTACTTTTCGCGTCGCGGGTATAGCTCGGGCGAACCTCCGGACACCCCGGTCCGGCCGCCAGAAAGGGAACCCCATGCTCCCCCGCCGTGTGCTGGCTGCACGCTCGGCCCGATGGGCCGCGACGGTACTGACCGCCGCGACATTGGCCCTGGCCGGTTGCAGGATCGAGACCTCGGGCGGCGGCCTCAGCTCCAGCGGAAGCGCCAGTTCCGGTGGCAGCGGCAGTAGTTCGAGCGGCCAGGCAAGCACCGGTGGCGCCGCCGCGGTGCCGTCCGGGCCGTCCGTGGCCGGGTCCCTGATCATCGAGCCGAACGCGGGTTTTTCGGGCGTCTACAACCTGATCGCCCAGGCCAGGAGCAGCATCGACCTGACCATGTACGAGCTGTCCGACACCACGGCCGAAAATGACCTCGGAGCCGCGGCCAGGCGCGGCGTGGACGTCCGGGTCATCCTGGACCGCAAGGAGAAGAGCTCCAACGACAAGGCCTACGACTACCTGCACGCGCACCGCGTCAAGGTGGTCTGGTCCTCGTCCACGTACGAGTACACGCACCAGAAGACGCTCGTCGTGGACGGGTCCGAGGCGGTGATCATGACGGCCAACCTGACCAGCCAGTACTACGCCACCTCGCGCGACTTCCTGGTCACCGACACCAGCCGGCCCGACGTCGACGCGATCGGCGCCGTGTTCGATGCCGATTATGCCCACCACAGCGTCACGCCCGGCGATGGCCAGGACCTGGTCTGGTCGCCGACCGATTCCCAGGACAAACTGCTCGCGCTGATCAACGGCGCCCATCACAGCCTGCGCATCTACAGCGAGGAGATGGGCGACGCCACGATTGAGAAGGCGCTCATCGCCGCGGCCAAGCGCGGGGTCGACGTCAAGGTCACCGGGGAGAACACCAACGGTGAGTACGACAGCGACTTCAAGAAGCTCACCGAAGGCGGCGTGCACGTCAGCTACTACAGCGACGAGAACGGCTTCTACATCCACGGCAAGGTGGTCGAGGCCGACTACGGCGCCAGCGGGGCCAAGGTGTTCATCGGCTCGGAGAACTTCTCCAGCACCTCGCTCAACCGGAACCGTGAGCTGGGCCTGATCACCTCCAACGGCTCGGTCATGTCCGCCATCGCCAGCGACTTCAGCACGGACTCCGGCCGCGGCCAGAAGGTGTCCTCCTAGCCGGTCAGCCGGTCAGCCGGTCAGCCGGGGCTGGCCTTGGCGGGGCTGGTCAGCGTGCGGCCGAGCCACACCCACCGGGGCGGGTGCGGCCGGCTTCTGCCTCAGATGTTGCCGGCCACCTGGGCGGCCAGGGCCGGGTCGACCCGGACGGCGCCGGCGTACTCGCTGCCGGACACGTCGGCCGGGACGACTTCGACGTTCTCGCCGGTCTGCGGGGCCTGCAGCATCTCATCGTGGCCGAGGTAGATCGCGACGTGCGAGATGTAACCCGGGTCGGTGGGGTCGGTGTGATAAAAGAGCAGGTCACCGGGCTGGAGCTGGCTCACCGGGACCGCCGGGCCGGTGCGGGCCTGGTCCGCGGCCACCCGGGGCATCTGGATCCCGGCCCGGGCCATCGCCCACTGCACCAGGCCAGAGCAGTCGAACGAGTTCGGCCCGGACGCGCCCCAGACGTAGGGCAGGCCCTGACGGCCCAGCCCGGCCTTGAGGAAGGTGAGGTCCTCGGCCGCGCTGAGCGTGGTGCTGGAATGGTCGACCGTCCCGGCCGCCACCCCGGCCGCGCTGATCTGATTCTTGGTCACCCCCGCGGTGACCTGGCTCATCAGCGGCTCGGCCGCCGCCCCGTGCGGGATGGCCTTCTTCACCGCGGCGACCAGCTTGGCCAGGTTGGCCTTGGGCGCACTGATCACGATGGCGTTGCCGGCGGGCACGCCCAGCGAGCGCGCGACCTGGTCCGAGACCACCGCGTCCACGCCTTCGATGCCGACCGTGCCGAGCCCGCCGACCCGCAGGTTCTCCTGCTTGGCCCCATCGGCGTGCACGGTGCCGCCGGCCTTCAGCTTGTCGTCCTGGCCCATGGTGTACGAGACGGACACGGCCCCGGAGGCCACGCTCTGCCAGAGCCTGTCCGAGGCGGCGGTCTGCTTGGCCGCGTAGCTGCGGAAGCTGGACGGGTTGACCCCCAGCACGGCGGCGAACTTGCCGTTGAGCTGGATCTTGGCCGCCTCCAGGGACTCAGCCGCGGTCACCCCGGACAGCTTGCGGATGCGGGCCAGCGTGGCCGACGGCAACGATGTCGAGGCGACGACGATCAGGTCTGCCTGCCGGAGGCCGTGCAGCGGGGCCACGACCGGCTTGGCCGCGGTGCTGCTCTGGGTCGCGGCGGTGGTGCTGCTCTGGGTGCCGCCCGCGCTCTTGGTGGCGGCACTGCTCTTGGTGGCGGCACTGCTCTTGGTGGCGGCACTGCTCTTGGTGGCGGCACTG
>CAXUJF010000235.1:0-3459 GCA_964250865.1 uncultured Streptosporangiaceae bacterium | reverse complement strand
CTCTTGGTGCCAGCACCGCCCGGGATGGCCACGGCCTGCGTGTAGGAGGTCAGCCGGGCCGTACCGGTCAGCGGCCTGGCGCTGACCGAGCCGCCCGCTCCCCCGAACCCGGCTCCGACGCCGATCAGGCCGATGCCTACGGCCAAGGCAGCCAGCGGACGCGCCTTGTCCCGCACAGGCCCTCCTTTGCGTCGCGGACATCCAGGCCGGTTCGGCGTCACGGCCGCTCGAGCCGTGTCGCGTCGTGCCGGTCGCCCAAAGCTATGACGGAAACCACCGGTATAACGGTTCCTCATATTTCAGACGATTCTGCACAACGCTCTGATGCCAACATGCCTCATCGCCAACCCGGTCGTCTAGCCCTGTGTCCCGGTCACCCAGGCTGGAGCTTTCGCTCAGCCAACCTTCAGCCTGGCGTTTTCCCTTGTCCCAGTACTTCGGAGACGTGTGGGTGAACGGATTGGTTTACTGAAAGGAATCGGCTGGGCGCGATCGGTAGAACGTGAATGTTCGGTGACGGCGTGTGAATCTGAGCATAATTCTTGATTTAACGGGTTTCAGCGGGCGGGCGACAGGGCCACGCGCAGTTCCGCCGGGTCGGTGACCGGCAGCTGGCAGGCGAAGTTGCGGCAGACGTAGGCCGCGGCCCGCTCGTTGACCAGACCTCGGCCGGTCAGCAGCGGCACCAGCGCACCGTCGGAGTCGATGCCATCCCCGACGGCCAGCACCGCGCCGGGCGGAGCCGCCTGCAGGGCGGTCCGGAGCAGGTCACGGGTCGCTTCGTCTCCCGGCGGGCCGACGACCGCGATCTCGGCCGGGCCGGCCAGCACACCCTCGGCCACGGCCAGCCCCCAGCCCGCGGCCCGCGGGAACCGGCCGGCCAGGGCCGGAAGGACCGCCAGCGCGGCCAGCGCCGCGTCCCGGTGACGGGCCGAGCCGGTCAGCGCGCCGTAGCTGAGCAGGGCCCCGGCCGCCGCGAACGTCCCGGACGGGGTGGCGTTGTCGGCCGGGTCGGCGGGCCGGTAGATCAGCCGCTCGGCCCCGGCCGCGGTGTCGAAGAACCCGCCGTTGCCATCGCCAAACGACTCCAGCACGGTGTCGAGCAGTTCGCCGGCCAGCGTGACCCAGTGCGCGTCGCCGGTGACCCCGGACAGGGCCAGGAAGCCGTCCGCGACGCAGGCGTAGTCGTCCAGCACGCCCGCGCCGGGGCCCGCGATGCCGTCCCGGGAACTGCGGGCCAGGCGGCCACCGGACAGGTGCACCCGGGCCAGCAGATCGGCGCTGGCCGTGGCCGCCTCGATCAGGTCGCCCCGGTCCAGCAGCAGCCCGGTCTCGGCCAGCGCGGCGATGGCCAGGCCGTTCCAGGCCGCCACCACCTTGTCGTCCCGGCCCGGCCGCGGCCGCTGCTCCCGGGCGGTGAACAACGCGGCCCGGACCGCGGCGAACCGGTCCGGGTCGATCGCCTCGGCCCGTCGCTGGAGCACCGACCGCCCGTGCTCGAACGTGGCCACCTGGCTCACCGAGAACACGCCGCCGGCGTAGCCGCCCTCGTCCGGGCCGAGCACGGCACCCAGCTCGGCCGGGTTCCAGACGTAGAACTTGCCCTCTTCGCCCTCGCTGTCAGCGTCGAGCGAGGCGGACAGGCCGCCCTGGGGAGTCCGCAGTTCCCGGACCATCCAGTCGCAGGTCTCCGCGGCCACCCGCTGGGCCAGCTCGGACCCGGTACGCCGCCACAGGTGCGCGTACACCCGGGCCAGCAGTGCGTTGTCGTACAGCATCTTCTCGAAGTGCGGCACGACCCAGGCCTCGTCGACCGAGTAGCGGGCGAACCCGCCGCCGAGCTGGTCGTACATCCCGCCCCGGGCCATCGCCTCCAGCGTCCGGTCGGCCAGCTTCATGGCCTCGGCGTCCCCGGTCCGCTCGTAGTGCCGCAACAGGAACTCCAGCACCATCGACGGCGGGAACTTCGGTGCCCCGCCGAAGCCGGCGTGGACCGGATCGAACTCACCGGCCAGGCCGGTGACCGCGGCCGCGGTCAGCTCGGCCAGGGCCTCGGTCGCCCGCCCTCCATCCGGCAGCCGCGCCAGCGGGCCGGCCGCCTCGCGCAGCGCCTGGGCGGTGGCCGACGCGTTGCTGGCCAGCGCCTCAGCCACGTGGGTGGCCTGCTCCTGCACCTGGTCCCGGTCGTTGGCCCAGGCGCTGGCGACCGCGTCGACCAGCCGCTGGAAGTGCTCCCGCGGGAAGTACGTCCCGCAGTAGAAGGGCTCCCGGTCCGGGGTCATGATCACCGTCATCGGCCAGCCGCCCTGGCCGGTCATGGCCTGGGTCGCGGTCATGTAGACGTCGTCGACGTCGGGCCGTTCCTCGCGGTCGACCTTGATCGATACCAGCCGCTCGTTCATCAGCGTGGCCGTGCCCGGGTCTTCGAAGGACTCGTGCGCCATCACGTGGCACCAGTGGCAGGCGGCGTACCCGACCGACAACAGCACCGGCACGTCGCGCCGCCTGGCCTCCTCGAACGCCTCGTCCGTCCAGGGCCACCAGTCGACGGGGTTGTCCGCGTGCTGCAGAAGGTACGGGCTGGTCGCGTCCTTGAGCCGGTTTGCCATACCCCCATAGTGGCCCACCTCCCGACTGGCCAACACCGCGCGGTCAGCCGTTCAGCAGGACCTCGCGGTGCTGCCAGGCCAGGGCGAGCAGGGCGGCGCCGGCCGGCTGCATGGCCTCGGTCCGGGTGAACCGCTCGACGCTCCCGGCGGTGAACTCCAGCCCGATGTCGCCGTCACCGGCGCGACCCGGCTGATCTGGGCCTTTGAGCAGGTAGCCCTCGTCATTGGCCGCGACCAGGCCGCCGAACTCCGCGTCGAAGAACGGGGCGTCGAAGACCAGCACGGTCAGCAGGTCCACGTCCAGCGTCAGCACGTCCGCTCCCACCCCGAGCCAGTACCCGTGCAGCGTCCCGGCCTGCCGCGCGGCCGTGAGCGCGGCAAAGAACGGCCAGCGGTCGTAGTCGATCGGCGCCCGGTCGCTGCCGTAATCCTCGCTGGTGCCGAGCAGCTCCTCCGACACCTCGCGGGCGATGGCCCGCCACAGGCTGAGGTCGTTGGCCAGGTTCCAGCCGGCCTCGTCCGAAGGCTGGAACATGCCGGCCGGTGCCACCTGGTAGAGGCCGCCGTTGACCGCGACGCGAGCCGGGTCCCGCCAGTGCAGGAACATCTGCGCCGTGCCCGCGTCCCGGTCCCGCCGCAGGATGAGGGTGCCGATCCCGGTCGGGGCGGAGCGGCGGGCCAGTTCTCGCGGGTCGCCGATGGCCGCCCGCAGCGGCAGGTCGGCCAGCTCCAGGGGTGCTTCCGGCTGGTCCCCTGGGCCGTCTTCCCGCAGCCGGAGAAACTGCTGGGCCGTCTCGTGCGCCACCGCTTCGCTCAGGTTGATCAGGTCGAAGTACCGGTTGGGCCCGAA
>CAXUJF010000234.1:0-8731 GCA_964250865.1 uncultured Streptosporangiaceae bacterium | reverse complement strand
CCACCGGACCGGTCAGGCCCGCGTCGCCCAGCCGCAGCGCGTTGTCCAGCGCGGCATACAGCAGCGGGCTGAGCATCCGGGCCGGGTTCGCCGCCCCGGCCAGCTGCAGCAGGTCACACGCCTCGGTGACCAGCGTGACCAGGTGGTTGGCCGCGCTGGCCAGCGCGGCGTGGTAGAGGTCGCGGTGCTCCTCGGCGATGAACACCGGCTCGCCGTCCATCTCGATGACCAGCACCTCGGCCACCGGCCGGAGTTGCTCGAGGGTGGTGACGCCGTAGCTGATCCCGCGCAGCCGCTGCAGGTCGTCACTGCGCCCGGTGAACGTCATCACCGGGTGCAGGGCCAGCGGCAGCGCTCCCCGCCGGGTGGCCGGGTCGAGCACGGAGATCCCGTACCGGCCGCTGGTGTGGGCCAGCAGCCGGCCCTGGACCGGGGCGCCCAGCGTCACCAGGCCGTTGACCAGGCCGGGCAGCGCGTCGTCGGGCACAGTGAGCAGGACCAGGTCGGCCGCTTCGACCACCCCGGCCGGCTCGGCCAGCGGCGCCTCCGGGAAGTGCTCGCGGGCGCGCTGCACCGAAACGTCGGAGACCGCGGCCACGGCCACGACTTCGTGGCCGGCCCGGGTGAGCGCGACCCCTAGCGCCGCGCCCACGCGGCCGGGCCCGATGATGCCGACCTTCAGCCGGGCCGGATGTTCAGCGTCCATCTCGTCTGGTTCTCAGCGCTCTTTCGTCAGGGTCTCTAGTTGGTGTCTTCAGTTAGTGGAAGGGGTCCGTGGGAGGTGCCGGCGGCGGCACGTAACGCGCGGCGTCCGGGTCCTCCGGGACCCGGCAGCAGCGCTCCAGGTACAGCGCGGCCACGGCCAGCACCACCGCCGCGACGAAGGTACTGCTGGCCGCGTACACGTCGTGGCGGGCCGCCGGGGCCGGCAGCGAGCCGGCCGCAGCCCCGGCGAAACCGGCCGCGACCCCGCCGATCACCGCCGCAGCCAGGGAGCTGGCCTTGGCCAGCGCCACCATCCGCGCGACCTGTAGCGGCGGTACCGGCTTGGCCCCGGGACGGCGCAGGATCCGGGCCTGCAGCCCGCGGCCGGTGATGACCTCTCCCCCGGCCGCGATGATCAGGGCCGGGACCATGGTCCAGGGCAACGGCGGCAGCGACCCGTAGGCGGCGTGCAGCAGCAGCCAGCTCACCGCCGCCACCACCACGGCGATGAGGAACAGGGTTCGCAAGCGGGTTGGGGTCATGGGCGCACCGCTGCGTGTTGTCCGGCCACGGCAGCCAGGCTATGCCGGCCGTCGCAGCGATATGTCATCACGCCGCCGTACGCCCTGGCCGAGTGGCCCGGGCAGCCCGGCCAGCAGGTCTGCGACCGGCCCGTACCCCGGCAGTTCGGCGTCCGGATCCGCGTCCCGCCACGGCGCCAGCACGAAGGCTCGTTCCCGGGCCCGCGGGTGCGGCAGCGTCAGCACCGGGTCCGCGCTCAGCTCGTCCCCGTAGGCGATGATGTCCACATCCAGGGTGCGCGGACCCCAGCGCACCTCCCGGGTCCGCCGGGCCGCCGTCTCGATCGCGTGGGCCCGGCGCAGCAGGTCCGCGGCAGGCAGCGACACCTGCGCCAGCACCACCGCGTTCAGGTAGTCGGGCTGCTCCGGGCCGCCCACCGGGTCGGTCTCGTAGACCGGTGAGATCGCGGTGACCCGCACGCCGGGGGTGGCGGCCAGCTGGTCGACGGCCTGCTGCAGCTCGTGGCGGCGGTCACCCAGGTTGCTGCCCAGGGCCAGCACGGCCCGCACCGGGCGGTCGCGGGTGATGGTCACCGCGACGTCGCTGAACGGGAGGCTGATCGGCGCCTGCGGCTTGTGCACGGTGATCCGCACCCGCTGGACGGCGGGCTCGTCCAGGCAGGCCGAGGCCAGCCGCTGGGCCAGCGTCTCGATGAGCTGGACCGGCTCGCCCGCCACGATCTGGGCCAGCCGCTCGCTCAGCGTGCCGTAGTCCACGGTCAGCGTCAGGTCGTCGGTCGCGGCGGCCGGCCGGGTGTCCACGCTGAGCACGGCGTCGATCAGGAAGTCCTGGCCGTCCCGGCGCTCGAACGCCAGCACGCCGTGCCGGCCGCGGACGCGCAGCCCGCGCAGTTCAATCTGGTCCATCGGTGCTGTCTCTTTCTGGGCCTGCCGCTCGCCAGGCCGCCGCGACCCGGACCGCGTCGGCGTTGGCCGGGACCCGGTGGACCCGCACGCACCAGGCGCCCGCGGCGGCCGCCAGCGCGGTGGTGGCCACGGTGGCATCGTCGCTCCCGGCGAACGGGCGGGGCGTGCCGTCCGGCCCGGCCAGCAGCCGTCCCAGGAAGCGCTTGCGCGACGCTCCGACCAGCATCGGGAACGGGTGTGACCGCCCGGCGGCCGAGCCGAGGCTGGCGATCTCGGGCAGCGCGGCCAGCACCCGCCAGTTGTGCTCGTTGAGCTTGCTGAAGCCCAGGCCCGGATCGAGGATGATCATGGCCGGGTCTACGCCCTCGGCCACCACCGCGTCCACGCGCTGCCGCAGCTCATCCCGCACCTCGGCCACCACGTCCCGGTAGGTGGCGCGGGAGTTCATGTCGTGGCTGTGGCCGCGCCAGTGCATGACCACGTAGGGCACTCCCGCCTTGGCCACCAGCCGGGGCATGTGCGGGTCGGCCAGGCCGCCGCTGACGTCGTTGACCAGCCGGGCCCCGGCCTCCAGGGCCAGCTCGGCCACCGAAGCCCGCATGGTGTCCACGCTGACCGGCACGCCGGCCCGGGCCAGCTCGGTGATGACCGGAAGGACCCGGCGGACCTCTTCCCCGGCCGGGATACGTTGCGCGCCGGGACGGGTGGACTCCCCGCCGACGTCGACGATGTCCGCGCCCTGGGCGGCCAGGTCCAGCCCGTGCGCCACCGCGTCCTCCGGGCCCAGCCACTCACCGCCGTCGGAGAACGAATCCGGCGTGACGTTGATGACCCCCATGACCAGGCAGCGCGGCTCGCTGGGCAGCCCGGCCAGCTGATGGCCCGGAACGGGGGGCAAGGCGGCGGAGCTGCTCATGACACAGAGCCTAGTGAGCGGACCTGGTGAGCGGGGCCTGGTGAGCGGCCGTCACCGTCGCCGGCTGGACCGGTGTAGCCGGCGGCGCACCCGGCCCAGCCCCAGCTGGCGCGCGAGGCGCCGGACCTCCAGCGTCGGCCAGACCAGGAAGGCTTCCGCCTCCAGCGCGGCCAGCGCGATACGGGGGGCGTCCTTCGCGGTCGGGAAAACAAAGAAGCGGGGCTGCCAGACCGGGTTGAACTTTGCGTTGAATTTGTACAGCGATTCGATTTGGAACCATTTAGACAGAAAAAGCAGAATCGACCGCCAGACCCGCAGCACCGGTCCGGCGCCAATACGTTCACCGCGTTCGAGGGCCGCCCGGAATACTGCAAAGTTCAACGAAATGCGCTTCACGCCCAGATCCGGCGCGGCCTTGATGGCCTCCACGATCAGGAAGTCGTTCAGGCCGGGCTGGGCGCTGCGGTCCCGGCGCATGAGGTCCAGGGAGAGCCCGTCGTCGCCCCAGGGCACGAAGTGCAGCACGGCTCGCAACGTGCCGTCGCAGGTAGCCGTGGCGATCACACACTGCTCGTCGCCCGGCGCGCCGACCCGGCCCAGCGCCATGGAGAATCCGCGCTCGGTGGTGCCGCCCCGCCAGGAGTCCGCAACCCGGAGGATGGCGTCGATCTCGGCCTGGGGGACGTCACCGACCCGGCGCACCTCGGCGGTGTAACCGTTGCGCGCCACCCGGGAGGTCATCTGCCGCACGTTGCGCATCGGCCGTCCGGACAGGCTGAAGTCGGCCACGTTGACGATGCCCTCGTCGCCGAGCTCCAGCGCGGTCAGGTCGCCCTCCCGGCACCAGACCTCGGCCCCGAGCTCGCTGCAGCCCATCACGGCGGGGGCCCAGGCGTGCATGGCCGCCTCGTCCAGGAAGGCCAGGATAGCTCCCGGCCACGCCTCGGGGTCGCCGAGCGGATCACCGCCGGCCAGCATGACCCCGGACACCACCCGGTAGCAGACACAGGCCTTGCCGGTCGGAGACCAGATCACGCTCTTGTCGTCGCGCAGCGCGAAGTAGCCGAGCGAGTCGCGCTCGCCGTTGCTGGCCAGCAGCTGCTGGATGCGCGCGGCGTCCGCGGGTGCGAGCCGGGCCTTGGGCTCGGCCGGGCGCAGGAACAGATAGGCCGTGACGACCAGCGTGAACACCCCGAGCGCCGTGGTCATGGCGTGGTAGAGGTCGGCCCTCGCCTCGGAGACGAACAGGATGTGACCGGTGACCCCGGACACCTCGGCCACCACGTCGAGCAGCCGGGTGGGGAACGAGTAGCTGCTGGCCAGGCGGCCGACGGACAGGTAGCCGAGGCCGATGGCGATGTCGGCCACGGCCAGGCCGAGGAAGACCCAGAAGGCCAGCCAGCGGGTCCGCCGGTCACCGACCGCGTAGAAGTCGCGGCGGAAGTACAGCAGCGTGCCCAGCAGGACCACGGCCACCACAGTGGTCGGGATGTGCATGGTGCGGAAGTGGACGACGTGGATGGCGATGTCGAGAACCAGCAGGGCCAGCACGGCCTGCCAGGCCCGGCGCTTGCGCCGCCGCAGCCCGTGCGACAGCAGCAGCAACAGCAGGCCGACGATGACGTCGGCGCTGCGGGCCACGTTGGTCAGCGTGCCGGGAACGTAGGTGTTGATCCGGTGCAGCCGGGCCTGGAAGCCGGGCGAGAAGATGGCCAGGACGTCGGACAGGCCGATCAGCAGGCACAGCAGAGCGGCGATGGACGGGACCCACCGGCGCTGCCCCCGGCGGGCCGCCAGCCAGGGATGCTCGGACAGGCCGTCGTCAGCAGCTGGCTGCGCGACGGTCTCCGTCGTGTCGCTTTTACTCATAACAGAGTGTTCCAGGCCCCGGTATCACGTAAATGGAGCGTAGTCACGGACGATCGGACTCCGCGCACGAACGTTGAATATAAATTTGTTCGTCCGGAATGATTATCTCGCCTATGCCTGGGGGGTTCCGTTCAAGTTCCCATCCGGCGACTCTAACCACCGTACCCCCTAAGACGGCGGGCGGCCGGATTTCGTTCCCCGCAGAACCGACACCGCCGGAATCGGCTGGTCAGCGCCGGCCTTGCAGCAGGCTCATGGCCTCGGCCCGGGTCCGCGCGCTGTCCCGGAACACCCCGCGCACGGCGGAGGTGACGGTCCGGGCCCCCGGCTTGCGCACCCCGCGCATCGACATGCACAGGTGTTCGGCCTCGATCACCACGATCACGCCGCGCGGCTCCAGCACGGTCTCCAGCGCGTTGGCGATCTGGCTGGTCATCCGCTCCTGCACCTGCGGTCGCCGCGCGTACACGTCGACCAGCCGGGCCAGCTTGGACAGGCCGGTGATCTGGCCCTTCTCGCTCGGGATGTAGCCAATGTGGGCCACGCCGAAGAACGGCACCAGGTGGTGCTCGCAGGTCGCGTACAGCTCGATGTCGCGCACCAGCACGATCTCGTCGTGATCGGCGTCGAAGACCTGGGTCAGCACGTCTTCCGGCCGCTGCCGCAGCCCCGCGAACTGCTCCACGTAGGCGCGAGCCACCCGCGCTGGAGTATCGATCAGCCCATCCCGCTCGGGGTCCTCGCCAATGGCGAGCAGGATCTCCCGCACGGCCCGCTCTATGCGGGGCTGGTCAACCTCCGGCGGCAGATCGTTACTCATCGCCCGTCGACGACGAACCCGGCAGCTCGCTGGTCCCGCCGTTCGGGTTGTAACCGAGCGCCTGGCCGTTGCCGTTGCCGCTGATGGCCGAGCCGTTGGTGCCGCTGCCGTTCTCCGACGCGGCGGCCAGCGTCAGCTCCTTGGGCGTCAGGACCGGCGGCCGGTCCGACGGGAGCCGCTTGCCGTAGCCGGTGTAGCTGCCGCGCAGCGGCCGCTTCTGGACGGTGGCGAAGACCTCGAGCACTTCCTTACGGGACAGCGTTTCCTTGTCCAGCAGCTGGAGCACCAGGTTGTCGAGCACGTCGCGGTATTCGACCAGCACGGACCAGGCCTCGTCGTGGGCGGACTCGAGGAGCCCGCGCACCTCTTCGTCGATCGCCGACGCGATCTCCTCGGAGTAGTCCCGGGAGTGCGACCGCTCCATGCCCAGGAACGGCTCGCTGTCGCCGGCGCCGAACTTCCGCGCCCCCAGCCGCTCGCTCATGCCGTACTGGGTCACCATGCCGCGGGCGACCTCGCTGGCCTTCTCGATGTCGTTCGCGGCCCCGGTGGTGGGCTCGTGGAACACCAGCTCTTCGGCGGTGCGACCGCCGAGCAGCATGGCCAGCTGGTCCCGCATCTCGGCCCGGGTGACCAGGACCTTGTCCTCGGTCGGCAGGGACTGGGTGTAACCGAGGGCCCGGCCACGCGGAATGATCGTGATCTTGTGCACCGGGTCGGCGTTGGGCATCGCGTGCCCGACCAGGGCGTGACCGCCCTCGTGGTAGGCGATGAGCTTGCGTTCCCGCTCGGACAGGATCGCGTTCTTGCGCTGCGGGCCCGCCATGACCCGGTCGATCGCTTCTTCCATCGCCGCCATGTTGATCTGCTTGCCGTTGGTCCGGGCGGTCAGCAGCGCCGCCTCGTTGATCACGTTGGCCAGGTCGGCGCCGGTGAAGCCGGGGGTCCGGCGGGCGATGACGTCCAGGTCGGCGTCGGGGGCGATGGGCTTGCCCCGCGCGTGCACCCGCAGGATGCCCTTGCGGCCGATGAGGTCGGGCTGGCCCACCATGATCTGCCGGTCGAAGCGGCCGGGGCGCAGCAGGGCCGGGTCCAGGATGTCGGGCCGGTTCGTCGCGGCGATCACGATCACGCCGCCCTTGGTGTCGAACCCGTCCAGCTCGACCAGCATCTGGTTCAGGGTCTGCTCGCGCTCGTCGTGACCGCCGCCGAGGCCCGCGCCACGGTGCCGGCCGACCGCGTCGATCTCGTCCACGAAGACGATGGCCGGGGCGTTGGACTTGGCCTGCTCGAACAGGTCACGGACGCGGGAGGCACCGACACCGACGAACATCTCCACGAAGTCCGAGCCGGAGATCGAGTAGAACGGCACGCCGGCCTCACCGGCGACGGCCCGGGCCAGCAGCGTCTTACCGGTACCGGGCGGGCCATAGAGCAGCACACCCTTGGGGATCTTGGCCCCGATGGCCTGGAACTTCGCCGGGTTCTGCAGGAACTCCTTGATCTCCTGAAGCTCCTCGATGGCCTCGTCGGCCCCGGCCACGTCCGCGAACGTCGTCTTGGGCGTGTCCTTGGTGATCAGCTTGGCCTTGGACTTGCCGAAGTTCATGACCCGCGAGCCGCCACCCTGCATCTGGCTGAGCAGCAGGAAGAAGAACAGCGCGATGATGATGTACGGGATGAACGAGAGCAGCACGCTCCAGATCGAGTCACTGGACGGTATGGACACCGTGTAACCCTGCGGGAGGTTGCCCGCGTTGTACTGCTTCTGCAGTTCCTGCTGGAGGGCGAGACCCTGCCCGCTGACCCAGTCGGCCTGCAGCTGCTTGCCGCTGGTGGTCGTCACCTGGATGGTCTGGTTCTTGTCGGTGATCTTCGCCGACTTGACCTGACCCGTGTCGATGAGCTTGACGATCTGCGAGGTGTCAGCAGGCTGGTACGAGCTACCGGAGTTGGCCAGGTTAAACAGCACAACCACGACCAGCACGGCCAAGGCGAACAGCCCCAGCATCCTGAATGAGCGCTTTGAATCCATCGACGAGCGACCCCCTTGGCGAGGGGCCGTTCCCTCCTGACCAGCCTCACGTCCCGCCGACCGCCGGCGGGACCGCCTTGCCTTAACCTTGCCCGGTCAACGCTTCTGCGGTTCGGTTCTGTTCCCCCCGTAGACGTGGGGGGCGAGAGTACCGATAAAGGGCAGGTTACGATACCGCTCGGCGTAGTCGAGCCCGTATCCGATCACGAAGTCGTCGCCAATGTCGAAGCCGGTGTAGGTGACCTCGACATCGCGCATCCGCGCCGCTCCCGGCTTGCGCAACATGGTGCAGACCCGGACCGACGCCGGGCCGCGCGACTGCAGGTTCCCGACCAGCCAGGACAAGGTCAGGCCGGAGTCGATGATGTCCTCGACGATCAGCACGTCCCGGCCGGAGATGTCGGTGTCCAGGTCCTTGAGGATGCGGACCACGCCAGAGGACTGCGTGCCCGATCCGTAGGAGGAGACCGCCATCCAGTCCATCTGAACCGGCAGGTGCATGGCCCGGGCCAGGTCCGCCATGACCATGATGGCGCCCTTCAGCACGCCGACGATGAGCAGATCGCGGCCGGCGTAATCTTCGTCAATCTGGGCGGCGAGCTCCGCTATCCGCTGGGCGAGCCGCTCCTCGCTGATCAGTACTTCCTTCAGGTCCGTTCCCAGGTCGCCCGCGTCCACGGTCACCCTCCTGTTGCGGTCCGGTCAACTGATCTGTTCGGGTGAACCGCACCTGGCCGTCCCGCCGGAACCCACGCACGCCGCCGGGAAGGTCGACCCACCGCTGTCCGCGCCATCCTGTCACCAGCGCGCCGAGTTGCCGCACGTGACCCGCGGTTAGCGAGCCGGCCGGGCAGCCCGCCGCGACCGCGGCGCGGTGCAGCACCCGGGTCCGGATGGCGGCCGGCCAGCCAGCCAGCCGGCCGGCCTCCCGGCCGCCG
>CAXUJF010000233.1:7564-8749 GCA_964250865.1 uncultured Streptosporangiaceae bacterium | reverse complement strand
CGCGCGCAGCGCCTGCCCGCTAACGCAACCCCTGCCGCCAGCGCGACGCCTGCAAACGGCGCCGCGCTGACCGCCGGAAACAACCCATAGATAAGAAGAAAGGCCAGGCAGTGGCAGAGATTTTCTACGACGACGACGCCAACCTCGGAGCGATCCAGGGGCGGCACGTCGCCGTGCTGGGATACGGCAGCCAGGGGCACGCGCACGCGCTGTCCCTGCGGGACTCCGGCGTCGACGTGCGGGTCGGCCTGCCGGAGGGCTCGAAGAGCCGGTCCAAGGCTGAGGACGACGGCCTGCCGGTGGTTACCCCGGCGCAGGCGTCGGAGCAGGCCGACCTGATCATGGTCTCGGTGCCCGACACCATCCAGCGCAGCCTGTACGAGGAGGCCATCGCGCCGAACCTGGCCGACGGGGACGCGCTGTTCTTCGCCCACGGGCTGAACATCCGCTACGGCCTGATCAAGCCGCCCGCGGGTGTGGACGTGTGCATGGTCGCGCCGAAGGGCCCGGGTCACCTGGTCCGCCGCCAGTTCAACGCCGGCCGCGGCGTCCCGGTACTGGTCGCCGTGGAGCAGGACGCCACCGGCAACGCTTGGCCGCTGACCCTGGCTTACGCCAAGGGCATCGGCGGGACCCGGGCCGGCGCGCTGAAGACCACGTTCACCGAGGAGACCGAGACCGACCTGTTCGGCGAGCAGGCCGTGCTCTGCGGTGGCGTCTCCGAGCTGATCAAGGCCGGATTCGGCACCCTGGTCGAGGCGGGCTACCAGCCCGAGGTCGCCTACTTCGAGTGCCTGCACGAGATGAAGCTCATCGTCGACCTCATGTACGAGGGCGGCATCTCCAAGATGTACTGGTCGTGCTCGGACACGGCCGAGTTCGGTGGCTACACCCGCGGCCCGCGCATCATCAACTCCCAGACCCGCGAGGAGATGCGCAAGATCCTGGGCGAGATCCAGGACGGCCAGTTCGCCCGCGAGCTGGTCGAGGAGTTCGACGCCGGTTCGCCGAACTTCCTCAAGCGCCGCGAGGAAGAGCACAACGAGCAGATCGAGCAGGTCGGGGCCAAGCTCCGCCCGCTCATGAGCTGGATCGGCTCCGAGGAAGACTGAGCCTTCCCCCCCCCCCCCCCCGGGCCCCCGGCGGGGGGGGCCCGCCCCCCCCCCCACAACGGTTAGTGGAGTT
>CAXUJF010000233.1:5040-7554 GCA_964250865.1 uncultured Streptosporangiaceae bacterium | reverse complement strand
CCGCCGCCGCCCCCGCGCGCGGGGGCGGCGGCGGGGGCGGTCCCGTTCCGACCACCACTAAGGTTTTCTTCATGTCTTCTCGCACCATCCGGCTCGCCGTCATCGGCGGCGACGGCATCGGCCCCGAGGTCACCGCCGAGGCGCTCAAGGTCCTGCGCGCCGCCACTGCGGACGTGACCATCGACGTGACCGACTACGACCTGGGCGCGCGCCGCTGGCACCGGACCGGCGAGACGCTGCCGGACGCGGTGCTGGAGGAGATCCGGGGGCACGACGCGATCCTGCTCGGCGCGGTCGGCGACCCCACTGTGCCCAGCGGCGTGCTGGAGCGCGGGCTGCTGCTGCGGCTGCGCTTCGAACTCGACCAGTACGTGAACCTGCGTCCGGTCCGGCTGTACCCCGGGGTCACCACCCCGCTGGCCACGGCCCGGGCCGAGGACATCGACATGGTCGTGGTGCGCGAGGGCACCGAGGGCCCGTACACCGGCGCCGGCGGGGTGATGCGCAAGGGCACTCCGGGCGAGATCGCCACCCAGGAGAGCCTGAACACCGCGTTCGGGGTGGAGCGGGTCGCCCGCTACGCCTTCGACCGCGCCGTGGCCCGGCCCCGCCAGAAGCTGACCCTGGTGCACAAGACCAACGTGCTGACCTACGCCGGCGACCTGTGGCAGCGGACCGTGGACCGGCTGGCCAAGGAGTTCGCCAACGTGTCGGTGGACTACGCGCACGTGGACGCGGCCTCGATGTTCTTCATCACCCAGCCCGAGCGCTTCGACGTGGTCGTGACCGACAACCTGTTCGGCGACATCCTGACCGACCTGGGGGCGGCCATCGCCGGCGGTATCGGCCTGGCCGCCAGCGGGAACATCAACCCGGAAGGCACCGCGCCCAGCATGTTCGAGCCGGTGCACGGCAGCGCGCCCGACATCGCGGGCCAGCAGAAGGCCGACCCGACCGCGGCCATCCTGTCCGCGGCCATGCTCGGCAATCACCTGGGGCTGACCGCCGAGGCGGCCAAGATCGAGCAGGCCGTCGCGGACGACCTGGTCGCGCGGCAGGGCGAGCCGGCCCGCAGCACCCCGGAAATCGGCGACGACATCGCCCGGCGAGTAGCCGGCTAGGGCGGTGCTGGCTGCGCCGCCCCTGGCCACAGCGGGCGGCGCGCCATCCGGGCCGTCCGCGTCCAGTTCGGTAGTTGGACGCACGGGACGGCCCGCGGGGAATCCCTCCGGCGCACATCCCGGCGTAAGGTTTTAACGTGCTCCGCCGGGTTGCCGGTGGTTAGGAGGATTTCTGCGATGACTGCGCCTACGCAGGCCGACATAGTGTTCGACGTCCGCCCGTCCGGTGCTCCGGTTCCGGCGGCCGACCGTGAACAGCTGCTGGCCAACCCGAAGTTCGGCACGCGGTTCACCGATCACATGATCACCATGCGGTGGACCGAGGCCGATGGCTGGCATGACGGGCGGCTGGAGCCTTACGGCCCCTTCACCCTGGACCCCGCCACCGCGGTGTTCCACTATTCGCAGGAGTTTTTCGAGGGGCTCAAGGCCTACCGGCAGGCCGGCGGCTCGATCGCGATGTTCCGGCCCCAGGCCAACGCGACCCGGTTCAACAGCTCGGCCCGGCGGATGGCCATGCCGGAGCTGCCGGAGGAGACGTTTTTGCAAGCCCTGGAGCTGCTGGTCACCCAGGACCGGGAGTGGGTGCCGTCGGCCGATGAGATGAGCCTCTACCTGCGGCCGTTCATGATCGCCACCCAGGCCGGGCTGGGGGTGAACCACCCCTCGTCCAGCTACCTGTTCTCGGTCATCGCCTCCCCGGCCGGGGCCTACTTCTCCGGCGGGGTCAAGCCGGTGACGGTCTGGCTGTGTGACGACTACACCCGGGCCGCCCCGGGCGGCACCGGCGAGGTCAAGTGCGGCGGCAACTACGCGGCCGCGTTCGTGGCCCAGCGCGAAGCGGTCGAGAACGGCTGTGACCAGGTCGTCTGGCTGGACTCCGCCGAGCACCGCTGGGTGGAGGAGATGGGCGGGATGAACCTGTTCTTCGTCTACGGGACGGGTGACAACGCCCGGATCATGACTCCCTCCCTGACCGGCACCCTGCTGCCCGGCATCATCCGGGACTCGCTGCTCCAGCTCGCCCCGCAGCTCGGCATCCAGGCCGTGGAGGGCAGGATCTCGACCGATCAGTGGCAGGCCGACAGCGCCTCCGGCGAGCTGACCGAGGTGTTCGCCTGCGGCACGGCCGCGGTCATCACCCCGGTCGGCAAGGTCAAGGGCCCGCACGGGGAGTGGCTGGTCGGCGGCGACGGGAGCCCGGGGCCGGTGACCATGCGCCTGCGCGAGGAACTGCTCGGGCTGCAGTACGGCCAGCGCCCGGACCCGTTCGGCTGGATCCACAAGGTCTGCTGACGGTCTCACCATCTGAGACATAGTTGGCCCTGGCCGGACGTCGTGTGGCACACTGCCCACATGACGGACCGCCCCATAAATATACGCAGGACCCGAC
>CAXUJF010000233.1:0-5030 GCA_964250865.1 uncultured Streptosporangiaceae bacterium | reverse complement strand
CATTACCGCCCGGCGCGCCCGCGGCGGCAGCGGCTGCGCGCCGATCTTCGCGCGGCTGCGCTTCAGCCTGCAGCAGTCCCCCGGGGGGACGACCCCCCGGACCCCCCGCCCGGACGCGCAGACCTCTCGCATGCCGCGAGGGGTCTTTTGCTTTATGCGGGCCCTGCGGCCGACGGAAGTCCTTCGGCCGGCCAAACCCCGAGGAACGGATCAGCCCGAAATGAGCAGCACCGTGCTTGACGACAGCTTCCACGTCTACGACACCACCCTGCGCGACGGCGCGCAGCAGGAGGGGCTCAACCTCACCGTCGCGGACAAGCTCGCGATCGCATCCCACCTGGACGGTCTGGGGGTTGGCTTCATCGAGGGCGGGTGGCCCGGCGCCATCCCCAAGGACACCGAATTCTTCCGCCGCGCCCAGCGCGAGCTGGAACTCAAGCACGCGCAGCTCGCCGCGTTCGGCGCGACCCGCCGGCCCGGCGCTCAGGCAGCTGATGACCCTCAGGTGGCCGCGCTGCGCAAGTCGGGCGCGCCGGTTGTGACCCTTGTCGCCAAGAGTCACGACCGGCACGTCCGGCTGGCCCTTCGCACCACGCTCGAGGAGAACCTCGCGATGGTGCGGGACACCGTGACCCACCTGCGGGGGGGCGGCCAGCGGGTGTTCCTCGACGCGGAGCACTTCTTCGACGGCTACCGGTCCAACCCGGCCTACGCCCTGGAGGTGGTCAGGACCGCGGCCGAGGCTGGGGCCGAGGTGGTCGCCCTGTGCGACACCAACGGCGGCATGATGCCGGGGGAGCTGGGCGACGTGGTCACCGCCGTGGCCGCGGCGACCGGCGCCCGGCTCGGCATCCACTGCCACGACGACACCGCCTGCGCGGTGGCCAACACGCTGCTCGCGGTGGACGCGGGCGTGACCCACGTGCAGGGCACCGCCAACGGCTACGGCGAACGGGCGGGCAACGCCAACCTGTTCAGCGTGGTGGCCGGCCTCCAGCTGAAGAAGGGCCGCCCGGTGCTGCCGGACGGTTGCCTGGGCGAGCTGACCCGGATCGCGCACTCGATCAGCGAGGTCACCAACGTCACCCCGAACGGCCACCAGCCCTACGTGGGGGTGTCCGCGTTCGCGCACAAGGCGGGCCTGCACGCCTCGGCGATCAAGGTCGACCCCATGCTGTACCAGCACATCGACCCGGCCCTGGTCGGCAACGACATGCGCATGCTGGTCTCGGACATGGCCGGCCGGGCCTCGGTCGAGCTGAAGGGCAAGGAGCTGGGTTACGACCTGTCCGGCGACAAGGCCGTCATCGGCCGGGTGGTGGACCGGGTCAAGGAGCTGGAGGCCCGCGGCTACACCTTCGAGGCCGCCGATGCCTCGTTCGAGCTGCTGCTGCGCAGCGAGCTGGCCCCGGCGGGGGAGACCGGGAGCCGGTACTTCGAGGTCGAGTCCTGGCGGGTCATCGTCGAGCGCCGCAAGGACGGCGAGCTGGTCAGCGAGGCCACGGTCAAGCTGACGGCCAAGGGCGAGCGGGTGGTGGCCACCGGCGAGGGCAACGGCCCGGTCAACGCGCTGGACAAGGCGCTGCGGATCGCGCTGGAGCGGACCTACCCGGAGCTGGCCCGCCTGGAGCTGGCCGACTACAAGGTCCGCATCCTGGAGGGCACGCACGGCACCGGCGCGGTGACCCGGGTCCTGATCGGCTCCGACGACGGCAGCGGCCGCCCCTGGGACACGGTCGGCGTGGACGAGAACATCATCGCCGCTTCCTGGCAGGCATTGGAGGAAGCCGTCACCTACTGCCTGCTCCGCTCCGGCCACCAGCCCGGCTGATCGGCCCCGATCGGTCCGGCTGATCGGCCCCGATCGGTCCGGCTGATCGGCCCCAACCGGTCCGGCGGATCAGCCCCGAGCGCGCGCGACCGCGCCCGAAACCTTACGGTGGTGACATGGACGACAAGGAAATCCTGACCCGAATCGACGAACTGGTCGCGGCCGAGCACGAGATGCGCGACAAGCTCGCGGCCGGGACGCTGACCACCGCCGAGGAGCACCAGCAGCTCAAGGCGACCGAAGAAGCTCTTGACCAGGCCTGGGACTTGCTGCGGCAGCGCCGGGCCCGCCGCGAGTTCGGGGAGGACCCGAGCGTGGCCGGCAACCGCCCGGTCGCCGAGGTCGAGGATTACCAGCAGTAGCACTTTGTGCCATCAGTAGGCTTTAGGGCTGGAGCCGCTGAGGTGCCGAAGCTTCGCTTGGCCGTCTGCTGGAAGACGAAGGAGAGCCGTGCGTATCGCAAGGTTCGCCATGGGGGGCGATGTCGCCTATGGCGTGGTCGAAGAGGACCAGGGTGGCGGGATCCCGCCCGCCGCCGGGCTTGATTCCCCCGGGACAACGGCTGGGGCCGGGGCCACGGACCGGCCGCTGGTCATCGCCGAGCTGCGCGGGCACCCGTTTGGTACTGACCCGGCCGGGGTGCAGTTCACCGGCCGCCGGTTCCCGCTGGCCGACGTCCGGCTGCTGGCTCCGGTGCTGCCGAGCAAGGTCGTGGCGGTGGGCAAGAACTACGCCGAGCACGCCCAGGAGATGGGCGACGAGGCGCCGGCCGAGCCGGTGCTGTTCCTCAAGCCGTCGACCTCGGTCGTGGGCCAGGGCGACGCGATCGCCTACCCGATCAAGCTGACCGAGCGGGTCGACTACGAAGGCGAGCTGGCCGTCATCATCGGCCGGCTCTGCCGTGAGGTGCCGCTGGACCGGGCCCAGGACGTGATCTTCGGCTACACCTGCGCCAACGACGTGACCGCGCGCGACCTGCAGGCCCGCGACGGCCAGTGGACCCGGGCCAAGGGCTTCGACACGTTCTGCCCGATCGGGCCGTGGATCGAGACCGTGGCCGACCCGACCGACCTGGCCCTGACGACCTCGGTCAACGGCGAGGTCAAGCAGCACGCTCGCACCTCGGAGATGGTGCACGACGTGCCCACCCTGATCGCGTTCGTCAGCCAGATCATGACGCTGCTGCCGGGCGACGTGATCCTGACCGGCACCCCGGCCGGCGTCGGCCCGTTGCAGCACGGCGACGAGGTGTCGGTCACCATCGAGAGCATCGGCACGCTGCGGAACCGGGTGATCATCCGTGACTGACCCCTGGTTCGGGGGGCAGTCCGCAGCGTCGATCCGGGTCCGGTTCACGCCGTCACCCGTGACCCACCTGCACGTGGGCGACCTGCGCACCGCCCTGTACAACTGGGCCTTCGCGCGGCACACCGGGGGCGCCTTCGTGCTGAACGTCGAGGACACCGAAGCCGACCAGGCCAGCGCGGAGCAGGTCGCGGCGATCCAGGAGACGCTGCACTGGCTCGGCCTGAACTGGGACGAGGGCCCCGACCAGGGCGGTCCCTTCGGCCCGTACCGGCAGAGCGAGCGGATCGGCCTGTACCACCAGTGGGCCCAGCGGCTCCTGGACACCGGGCACGCCTACTGGTGCTACTGCAGCCCGGAGGAACTCCAAGCGCGGCACGAGACCGCTGGGGCCAAAGGGACGGCCGGGACTCCAGATGCGGCCGGGGCTCAAGGCGCGGCTGGGACTTCAGTTGCAGCTGGGACTCCAGGGGTGGCTGGGACTCCAGGGAAAGCCGGGACTCCAGGGAAAGCCGGGACTCAGGGGGCTGACTACGACCGGTACTGCCGCACGGTGGCCCCCGACCAGGTGCAGGCCTACCTGGCCGACGGCCGCCGCCCGGTGCTCCGGTTCCTGATGCCGGACGGCTCGACCACGTTCACCGACCTGATCCGGGGCGAGATCACCGTCGATCACCACGACGTGCCCGACTTCGTGCTGATGCGGGCCGGTGGCCACCCGCTGGAGACCCTGGCCGCCGCGGTGGACGACGTGATGATGCGGATCACGCACGTCATCCGGGGCGAGGAACTGCTGCCCGCCGCCCCACGCCAGCTTGCCCTGTACCGCGCCATGGGCCTGCCGGACGACCAGTCGCCGGTGTTCGCGCACCTGCCGCAGATCCTGGGTGACGACGGCCAGAAGCTGTCCCGGCGCAACGGCGTGACCGCCATCGACTGGTACCGCCAGGAGGGTTTCCTGCCCGAGGCGCTCGACAACTACCTGGCCCGGCTCAACTGGTCACCAGGGGCGGACCGGGCCGAGTTCACCCTCGATGACCTGGTGGGCGGCTTCGAGCTGCCCCAGGTCAGCCCCACCGCGGCCCGCTTCGACCCGGAGAAGCTGGAGGCGCTCAACGGGGTCAAGATCCGCGGCCTGACCCCGGCCGACTTCGCCCGCCGCATCGTGCCCTTCCTGGCCGGGGCGGGCCTGGTCACCGAGCCGCTCAGCAGCGACCAGATGTGGTTCATCCGCGACGGCGCCCCGCTCATCCAGGACCGGATCACCCGGCTGACCGAGGTCCCGGCCCTGCTGGCGTTCCTGCTCGTCCCGGAGTCCGGGTTCCGCGTGCCCGCCGAGGAGGCGGCCGCCGTGCTCACCGCCGACGCCGCCACCCCGCTCAAGGCGGCGGCCGCGGCGCTGGCCCCCCTGAGCGGAGCCGATGGCTGGACCGCACCGGCCATCGCCGAGGCCCTGCACGGTGCGCTGGTGGACGGCCTCGGCCTTGATTCCCAGGTCGCGTTGGCCCCGATCCAGGTGGCCATCACCGGCCGCCGCAACTCGCCGCCGCTACCCGAGTCGATGGCCCTGCTCGGACGCGACCGTTCGCTGGCCCGCCTGGCCGCCGCGCAAGCGGCCAGTGGCGCTTCCGTTCGCGGCCCAGGCTGATCTCCGCTAGAGTGTGGGGACGCGAGCGGCTCTTCGCCGCCGCAATGGGGTATGGGGTAATTGGCAGCCCGACGGGTTCTGGCCCCGTTAGTCTAGGTTCGAGTCCTGGTACCCCAGCGCTGAGCTGGATCCCTGTGCTTAATGGCCCCCTGGGGGCCATTTTCGCGTTTGGCTCGCGCTGCTGTTCGTGGGGGGGGGGGGGGGCGCCCCCCCCCCCCCCCCCCCCCCCCCCCCCCCCCCCCCCCC
>CAXUJF010000232.1:0-8754 GCA_964250865.1 uncultured Streptosporangiaceae bacterium | reverse complement strand
TGGCCACGGCGGGCGGGCCGCGACGGGCGCAGCTGGCCACGCTGACCGCGGCGCTGTGCAACCCGCCGCTGATCCAGCACCGCGGCTACGCGGTGATGTCGACGGCGGCCGTGGCCATCGCGGCGGTGGCCGCGTCCGGCTCGCCCGCCAACGCCGCGATCCGTACCACCTCGGCTGGGCCCAGCCACCAGCTGCCGTGGCTGCCGGTGCTGGTCGTGGTGGCGCTGGCCGCGTTCACCTGGACCGTCTCGGTGCTGGCCGCGCCGCACCGCACCGGCTGAGGTCCCGTCGGCCAGGCCCGGACCGCGCACTGCTGATTATTTTTAACCGGGTGTGACGACCCGCAGTTCCGGCCCGGTGACGAGCCGGAACGGCGGGGGCCGGCCAGTCAGTCAGCCGGCCAGTCAGTCAGTCAGCCGGTCAGTCGGGGTCGGTGGAGGTGCCCGGGGTGGGGTTGCCGTCGTCGGGCGCGGTCGGGCCGATCGCGTCGGCGTCCGGGCCGGCGGTGGAGGTGGTGCCGGAGCCGGCCGGGCGGCTTTCGGCGAGCAGTTCCTCCAGCCGGGCACCGGCCAGCCGCCGGAACGTCCGGTGCGTGCGGGTGCGGTCGAGCACGGCCACCTCGAGCTGGCCGGCGGCCATCTCGGGCTGCTCCGCGCCGCTACCGGACGCCCCATTGCCGGCCGCATTGGCGGGGGCGCTGAGCGCGGTCAGGGCGGCGGACAGCGCGTCGGTCAGCGACATTTCGGCCGAGTAGCGGTCCTTGAGCGCGGTGGCCACCTGGTCGGCCTGGCCGCCGATGGCCGCGAAGCCGTGCTCGTCGGCCACCGAACCGTCGAACGTGATGCGGTAGATCTGGTCCGCATCGACGTTCTCACCCACCTCGGCCACGATGATCTCCACCTCGAACGGCTTGCTGCTCTCGGTGAAGATCGTGCCCAGCTGCTGGGCGTACCAGTTGGCGATACCGCGCGCGGTCACGTCGCGCCGGTCGAACTGGTAGCCGGTCACGTCGGCGTAGGTCACGCCGGCCTTGCGCAGGTTCTCGTACTCGTTGTAGCGGCCGACCGCGGCGAACGCGATCCGGTCGTAGATCTCACTGATCTTGTGCAGGGCGCGCGACGGGTTCGGGGCGACGAACAAGATGCCACCCGCGTACTGGATGACGACTCCGCTACGGCCACGCGCGATTCCCTTGCGCGCATAGTCTGCCTTGTCTTTCATCACCTGTTCAGGCGACACGTAGAACGGCATCGACACCGCGGGCGCTTCCTTTACTGGCGAGTTCGGCTGGGACGTAGGTGCGGGATGAGGCGGTGGGCTGATTACTCGGCCGGGGCCTTGGGGCCGTCGGGCGACTCCATGCGGCCCTCGACCACGGCGCGGACCTGATCGCCCGCCTCGGTGTCGGTCAGCTGGCTGAAGCCGTCGGCGTCCAGGACCGCGATGATCGGGAAAATCTGCCGGGTCAGGTCCGGGCCGCCGGTGGCCGAGTCGTCGTCGGCCGCGTCGTACAGGGCCTGCACGCAGACCCGCACGGCCTGATCGGCGGTCATGCCGTCCCGGTAGAGCTTCTTCAGTGAGCCGCGGGCGAACACCGAGCCGGAGCCGATCGAGAAGTAGCGGTACTCCTCGTACGGGCCGCCGGCCACGTCGTAGCTGAAGATCCGGCCCAGGGCGTTCTCCTCGTCGAACCCGACGAACAGCGGGACCACGGCCAGGCCCTGCATGGCGGCGGCGATGTTGCCCCGGATCATGGTGGCCAGCCGGTTGGCCTTGCCCTCGAGCGAGAGCGAGCGGCCTTCCATCTTCTCGTAGTGCTCTAGCTCCACCTGGAACAGGCGGATGAACTCCAGGCCCACGCTGGCCGTGCCGGCGATGGCGATGGCGGAGAACTCGTCGCTGCGGTAGACCTTCTCCACGTCCCGCTTGACGATCATGTTGCCCGCGGTCGCGCGCCGGTCACCGGCCATCACGACGCCACCGTCGAAGGTCGCGGTGACGATCGTGGTCGCGTGGGGCAGATCGGTCAGCGCGCCGCCGCTGCCGGTTGGCCGGGGGGACGCCCACGGAGCGTCCCCGGCGCCGGTCGCCGGTGATCGGCGAGCCATCGCTCCCGGCAGCAGGTCCGGGGCGTAGCCGGCCAGGAAGTCGGAGAACGAGGAGATCCTGGGAGTGATGAACGCTCCAGGACGCCTGAACCCATCGAAGTCGGAGCCCACGCGGATCCTTCCCGTATGTGAATCGTTGAACAGACCCTACTGGTTCGACCCTACTGGCGGGCCAGCGGTAAACACGAAGGCTGACGCGTCGATCGCGTCAGCCTTCGGCGAAGTTCAGAGTGGGCGGGCTACTGGCCGCCCTTCTGGACGTAAGAGCGCACGAACTCCTCTGCGTTCTCCTCGAGCACCTCGTCGATCTCGTCCAGGATCGCGTCGACGTCGTCGCTCAGCTTTTCGTGCCGCTCCTTGACCTCTTCGGTCGAGGCGGCCTCGGTCTCCTCGGCTTCTTCGGTTCGCCGGCCGGTCTGGCGCTGACCGCCTGTGTCCTTCTCTGCCATCCTGGTTTACCTCCGTCAATCGGGGGTGTTCCTGCCCCAAAGCTATCTTCGCCCACGAACGCCGTGTTCAACCTTGCTGGGCCGCCCTACTGTTGTTCCCCGGTCAGCGCGGCGACCAGTTCGGCCGCGGTGCGGGCGGTCCGCAGCAGGTTGCCGACGTGCTTTTTAGTGCCGCGCAGTGGCTCCATGGTGGGTACGCGCTGCAGTGATTCCCGGCCCGGGATGTCGAAGATCACCGAGTCCCAGGAGGCGGCGGCGACCGATTCCGCGTACTGGCGCAGGCACCGGCCGCGGAAGTAGGCCCGGGTGTCCTCGGGCGGCTCCTCGATGGCCCGGCGGATCTGCTCCTCGGTGGCCAGCTGGGTCATCCGGCCCTTGACCGCCAGCCGGTTGTACAGGCCGCGGGACTGCCGCACGTCGGAGTACTGCAGGTCGACGAGCTGAAGCCGGGGTGCGTCCCAGGCCAGTCCGTCCCGGGTCCGGTAGCCCTCCAGCAGCTCGAGCTTGGCCACCCAGTCCAGCTCACGAGACAGCTGCATGGGGTCGTCGGAGAGCCGGTTCAGCACCGACTCCCAGCGATTCAGCACGTCGGTGGTCATCGGGTCGACGTCGGAGCCGAACTTGTCCTCGGTGTACTTGCGGGCCAGCTCCAGGTACTCCATCTGCAGCTGGACCGCGGTCATCTTCCGGCCGCTGCGCAGCGTGACCAGCCGCTTCAGCGAGGGGTCGTGCGAGACGGCGCGCAGGTCAGCGACCGAGGCCTCCAGCGACAGGTCGCCGTCCATGGCCCGGTCCAGGAACTTGTCCTCGATCATCGACAGCACCAGCGCGGTGGTGCCGAGCTTGAGGTAGGTGGCGACCTCGCTCATGTTGGCGTCGCCGATGATGACGTGCAGCCGCCGGTACTTCTCCGGGTCGGCGTGCGGCTCGTCCCGGGTGTTGATGATCGGCCGCTTGAGCGTGGTCTCCAGGCCCACTTCGACCTCGAAGAAGTCGGCCCGCTGGCTGAGCTGGAACCCGGTGCCACGGCCGTCCGCCCCGATACCGACCCGGCCCGCCCCGCACATCACCTGGCGGGTCACGAAGAACGGGGTCAGGTGGCGCACGATGTCGGCGAACGGGGTGGCCCGCCGCATCAGGTAGTTCTCGTGGGTGCCGTAGGAGGCGCCCTTGTTGTCGGTGTTGTTCTTGTAGAGCTGAATGGGCGCGGCGGCGGGGATGGTCGCGGCCCGCTCGGCCGCCTCGGCCATGATCCGCTCGCCAGCCTTGTCCCAGATCACCGCGGACAGGGGATTCGTGCACTCCGGAGTGGAGTACTCCGGGTGCGCGTGGTCGACGTACAACCGGGCCCCGTTGGTCAAGATGACGTTGGCCAGACCCAGATCCTCGTCGGTCAGCTGGGTCGTGTCCGCGTTCTCCCGGGCCAGGTCGAAGCCGCGGGCGTCCCGGAGCGGGTTCTCCTCTTCGAAGTCCCACCGGGCCCGGCGCGCCCGCGCCGCCGTCGCCGCCTGGTAGGCGTTGACGATCTGGGACGAGGTCACCATCGCGTTGGCCCCTGGCTGGCCGGGCACCGAGATCCCGTATTCGGTCTCGGTGCCCATTACCCGCAGCACGCTCATGTTTGCCAGCCTATGCCCGCCGGGCCACAGCTACGCCGCAGATGCAAGACGGCCCGGTACACGATGACGGATCACAGGTACTGGCCCGTGTTGGCCACTGTGTCGATGGATCGGCCGGCCTCCGAGCCCTGCTTGCCCGACACCAGGGTCCGGATGTAGACGATGCGCTCGCCCTTCTTACCGGAGATGCGGGCCCAGTCGTCCGGGTTGGTGGTGTTGGGCAGGTCCTCGTTCTCGCTGAACTCGTCCACGCAGGCGGACAGCAGGTGCGCCACGCGCAGGCCCTTCTGGCCCGTGTCGAGGAACTCCTTGATGGCCATCTTCTTGGCCCGGTCGACGATGTTCTGGATCATGGCGCCGGAGTTGAAGTCCTTGAAGTACAGGACCTCCTTGTCGCCGTTGGCGTAGGTCACCTCGAGGAAGCGGTTCTCCTCGGACTCGGTGTACATCCGCTCGACGACACGCTGGATCATCGCGTCGACCGTGCCCCCGCGCGAGCTGCCGTGCTCGTTCAGGTCGTCCGGGTGCAGCGGCAGCTCGGACAGGATGTACTTGGAGAAGATGTCCTTGGCCGCCTCGGCGTCCGGACGCTCGATCTTGATCTTGACGTCCAGCCGGCCGGGCCGCAGGATTGCGGGGTCGATCATGTCCTCGCGGTTGGACGCGCCGATCACGATCACGTTCTGCAGGCCCTCAACGCCGTCGATCTCCGACAGCAGCTGCGGGACGATCGTGTTTTCCACGTCGGAGGAGACACCGGACCCGCGGGTGCGGAAGATCGAGTCCATCTCGTCGAAGAACACGATCACCGGCATGCCCTCGCTGGCCTTCTCCCGGGCCCGCTGGAACACGAGCCGGATGTGCCGCTCGGTCTCACCGACGTACTTGTTCAGCAGCTCCGGGCCCTTGATGTTGAGGAAGAAGCTGCGGCCCGCGTTGCCGGGGCCGTTCGCGCCGTCGGCCGCGGTCTTCTGCGCGACCTGCTTGGCCAGCGAGTTGGCCACGGCCTTGGCGATCAGCGTCTTACCGCAGCCGGGCGGGCCGTACAGCAGCACGCCCTTGGGCGGCCGCAGCTGGTGCTCGCGGAACAGGTCCGCGTGCAGGTACGGCAGCTCGATGGCGTCCCGGATCTGCTCGATCTGACCGGACAGGCCACCGATGTCGGAGTAGACGATGTCGGGGACTTCTTCGAGGATGAGCTCCTCGACCTCGGCCTTGGGGATCCGCTCGAAGACGTAGCCGGAGCGCGGCTCGAGCAGCAGCGAGTCGCCGCTGCGGAGCACGGAGTCGCGCAGCGGGTCGGCCAGCCGGACCACCCGCTCCTCATCGGAATGGGAGATGACCAGGGCGCGCTCGCCGTCTTCGAGCACCTCCTTGAGCATCACGATCTCGCCGGCGGTCTCATACCCCTCGGCGACGACCACGTTGAGCGCTTCGTTGAGCACGACTTCCTGGCCGGGACGGAGCTCATTGAGCTCCACCGCGGGGCTCACGTGGACGCGCATCTTCCGGCCACCGGTGAACACGTCGGCCGTGTTGTCGCCGGTGGCGCTGAGGAAGATGCCGAACCCGGACGGCGGCTGCGCCAGCCGGTCGACCTCTTCCTTGAGGGCGACGATCTGGTCTCGGGCTTCGCGCAGGGTGCCGGTGAGCCGCTCGTTCTGAGCGGTCACGGCAGCCAGGCTGGCCTCGGTCTCGCGCAGCCTCTCCTCGAGAAGCCGCGCCTGGCGCGGGGAATCCGCGAGCCTGCGACGCAATGCGGCGATCTCCTCGTCCAGGAAGGAGATCTGCGCGGTAAGGCCCTGGACCTCATCGTCGTGCCGTGAGGCACGTGAGCTGTCATCCCTGTTCGTCACGGCCCTCACCTCCTTCCGCTGGCTGAACTACCTAGACCCTACCTACCTGAGAGCCATTCGTAACCTGATGGCCCGCGTTACGCCAAGCACATTTGCTAGTGGATTAATGCCCGTCTCCCGCAGGCTGAAGCAACCGACGCCGCTTATCGTTACGGTTTAGACACATTTCGTTAGTGTTAACTGGTCTCTTCGGGCTCGGGGTGAGCCCCCTTGGACGGCCGCCGGCGCCGGGGCGGCGGGGTTACTCCGTCGGCCAGCCGCCGGGCCGTGACGAGGAAACCGGTGTGCCCGATCATCCGCTGTTCCGGCCGGACCGCCAGCCCGTCCACATGCCAGCCCCGGACCATGGTTTCCCAGGCCGCAGGCTCGTCGTAGCGTCCCTGAGCCCGCAGCGCCTCGACCACACGGGACAGCTGGGTGGTGGTGGCGACGTAGCAGCAGATGACCCCGCCGGACACCAGCAGACGGGTGGCCGCGTCCAGGCTGTCCCAGGGCGCGAGCATGTCCAGCACCACCCGATCCACCCGGTCCGGGCCGTCCTGGCCCCGGGCAGAATTAACCTGCGGGAAATGTTCCGCCGAAAGCGTAGGGCCGTCCGGCTCGTCCGGGGCTGGCCCGTTCTGGACCGATTCGTCACGGGCTGACTGGTCAAGGGCGGGCTCGTCGGAGACCGGCTCGTCCGGGGCCAGCTCGTCCTTGCCGCCGAAGTCGCCCGGGACCAGCCGCCAGTTCGCGGGCGGCCCGCCGTAGAACGTCTCCACGTTGCGCTGGGCGATGGCGGCGAAGTCCGGCCGGCGCTCGTAGGAGGTCACGGTCCCGGACTCCCCCACCGCCCGCAGCAGCCAGCAGGTCAGCGCGCCCGACCCGGCGCCGGCCTCGACCACCCGGGCCCCGGGGAAGATGTCGGCCATGGCCACGATCTGGGCCGCGTCCTTGGGGTAGACGACCGCGGCCCCGCGCTTCATGGCCAGCGTGAAGTCGGCCAGCAGCGGCCGCAGCGCGACGTACTGCGTGCCGCCCGAGGACGTCACCACGCTGCCGTCCTCGAGGCCGATCAGCTCGTCGTGGCTGATCGATCCGCGGTGGGTGAAGAACGACTTGCCCGGGATCAGCACCACCTGGTGGTGGCGGCCCTTGGGGTCGGTCAGCTGGACCTGGTCGCCTGCTTCGAACGGGCCGCGAGGCGTGGAGATCATGCCCGTCAGGCTATCGGCCGCGGACCAGCAACTCAGACGCCGGCGAACGCGCCATCCAGATCGCTGGCGGCCAGCACCCCGTAGACCTGGCCGGTCGGCTCCACCACCAGGTACTCACTGGCCGGGGCCTTGCGAACCGCGTCGATCAGCGCCATGCCGGACAGGTCAGCCGGCAGCACCAGGCTCGGGTCCAGCCTGCGGGCCAGCGTGCCGGCCTCGATCCAGGGCCGCCGCTGCGGCGGCGTGGCCGTCACGGCGGACTCGCTGACGATGGCGATCGGGGCGTTCTGGTGGTCGACCACGACCAGACCCCGGGCGTTGGCCTCCTCGGCCCGGCGGACCGCCTCGGACAGCGGCAGGTCGGCCGGGATGGGGATGGCCTTGCGGGCCAGCCCGCGAGCCGAGATGCCGGGTAGCCGTTCGCGTACCCGGGTGGCCTTGATCGACTGGCTGGCGCCCATCCACATGAACGCGGCGATCGCCACCAGCCAGATCACGCTGGTCAGGTCGAACTTCTCGCCGTGAGCCAGGGTCCAGCCGACCGGCAGCGCGATGAGCGCGACCGCGATCACCCGGCCCGCCCAGGCGGCGGTCAGGGTGCCCACGGCGGGCCGGCGGCTGAGCTTCCACACCACCGCGCGCAGCATCCGGCCGCCGTCCAGCGGCAGGCCGGGCAGCAGGTTAAAGATGCCGACGACGATGTTGGCCCAGCACATCTGGCGGACGATGATCCAGCCGATGCTGCCCTGCGGGACCACGTGCTCCAGGCCGAAGGCGATCACGGCCAGCACGAAGGACAGGAACGGCCCGGCGGCGGACACGGTGAACTCCCGGCCCGGGGTCTGCGGCTCCACCTCGATCTCGGAGACGCCACCCAGCGGGTAGAGCAGGATCCGGCGCACCGGCAGCCCGTAGCCGCGGGCCACCAGCGAGTGGCTCAGCTCGTGAACCAGCACCGACACGTACAGCAGCACCACGAACACCGCGGCCACCACGTACCGGGTGCTGCCGCTCAGCGTGCCGGCCAGGTCGTTGGCGTACAGCACGATGAACACGCCCGCGATCAGGAACCAGTAGGGCGAGACCTGCACCGGGATGCCGAAGGGGCGCGCCACGACGATCCCGGAGGCGGAGACCCTCGGGAGCCGCTGCTCCTGGTCGCCGGGCTGATCACCGGGAGTCATGCCTGCCACATGACCGATGCTACGTGCCCAGACGAGCCACGGGCCCCGGATCTGTCCGGCACCGCGACGAAATCGGCCATACTGTCGGCCCTCTCCCCTACGCTCGGGGTCGTGGAAGAACTAGCCGCGATCGAGGTCGCCGGGCCCAGCCCGCCCGCCGCTCCCGTTGCGGAAGCGGACCGGCCGAGTGGACCGGCCCCCCGTGGACCAGCACTGTCTCCCTCGCGGGCGGGGGACTTCATGACCTGCCCGCTGCTGTACCGGTTCCGGGTCATCGACAAGCTGCCCGAGCCGCCCAGCCCGGCCGCCGCCCGCGGCACGCTGGTGCACGCGGTGCTGGAG
>CAXUJF010000231.1:0-8798 GCA_964250865.1 uncultured Streptosporangiaceae bacterium | reverse complement strand
CGGGTGCTACCGCTGACGGGTGCTACCGCTGACCGGCCTCGCTCCCGCGGGCCGGACCCGCCCCCTGCCCGGCCAGGGCCGGCTCCGAGGTCACCGGCGGCGGTCCCTCGGCCAGGTGCCGGGCCAGTTTCTGCAGCAGCGCGGCCAGTTCTGCGTGCTGCTCCGGGTTCCAGTCCTGAACCAGGTCGGCCAGCGCATCGTGCCGCGCCGTGACCAGCCGTTCCGCCGCCGCATGCCCGGAAGCAGTCAGCGTGACCGGCCCGGCCACCCCGGCCGGCGGCCCGCCCGGCACTCCGGTCGTCCCGGGCACCCCCTCCGACGGCCGGGCCTCGACCGCGCCGTCGGCCCACGTCACCAGCCCGCGTCCGGCCAGGTTGGCCAGCAGCAGCCGGATCGTGTCGGCGGGCAACTCCAGCCGCTCGCTCCGGGCCGCCACGTCGTCCTCGGGATGCTCGTGGATGCGCAACAGCAGCCAGCACCCGGCCGCGTCAATCGTCACCCCGGCCCGATCGGCCAGCCGCTCGTAGATCCGCTCCCGGGGCCCGGCGCTGGCCAGCTTGCTCAGCGCGCGCCCGATCTCGTCGATCGAGGTGCACGCGGCGGGGGCCGCGGTCGGGGCCAGGGTCTGCGCCGGGTTGGTGGCCTTGCTGGTCTGCCGCAGCGGGACCTCCTTGAGCAGCCAGCTCAGGCCGAACGCCGCGGCGGCGATCGGCGTCGCGACCAGGAACACGGAGTGCAGCGAGGCCGCGTAGGCCAGCTGGTACCCGTGATGCACCGCCGGTGGCAGCATGGCCAGCGCGGCCGGGCTGCTGCCCTGGGTCCCGTTGAACCCAGCCGGCAGCGACAGCCCGGCCAGGTAGTGCTTGAGGTTGCCGACCAGTTGCGCGGAGAAGATCGCGCCGAACACCGCGGTGCCGAACGAGCCGCCGATCGACCGGAAGAACGTGGCCCCCGAGGTGGCCGCGCCCAGGTCGCCGTACGGGACCACGTTCTGCACCGCGATAACCAGCACCTGCAGCACCAGGCCGATCCCGATGCCGAGCACGAACATGTACAGCGAGCTGGCCAGTACCCCGGTCGCCACGCCCAGCATCGACAGCAGGTACAGGCCGATGGTCATAAACGCGGTGCCGACGATCGGGAACACTTTGTACCGGCCCCACTTGCTGATCGCGAAGCCGGACCCGGTGGAGGTCAGCAGCAGGCCGAGGACCAGTGGCAGCAGCCGCAGGCCGGAAATGGTCGGGCTGACCCCCTCCACCACCTGCTCGTACTGCGGCAGGTAGGTGATCGCGCCGAACATCGAGAACCCGACCACGAACCCGACCGCGCTGCTGACCGAGAACACCCGGTAGCGGAACAGGCGCAGCGGCAGCACCGGCTCGGCCGCGCGCCGCTCGGCGAACACGAACAGGACCAGCAGCACCACCCCGGCCACACCCATGATGATGATCGGCGGCGAGGCCCAGCCAAAGGTGCCGCCACCCAGCGTGGTCAGCAGCACGAAGCTGGTGGCCGCGGCGGCCAGCAGCAGGGTGCCCAGGTAGTCGATCTTGTGCGCCACCCGGCTGGTCGCGGCCGACGGCAGCACGGCCGAGGTGACCAGCAGCGCCACGACGCCGATGGGCAGGTTGATGTAGAACACCCAGCGCCAGGACAGGTTGTCCACGAAGAACCCGCCGATGAGCGGGCCGATCACGCTGGTCACCCCGAACACCGCGCCGAAGATGCCCTGGTAGCGCCCGCGTTCGCGGGGCGATACCACATCGCCCACGATCGTCTGCGCGCCGATGATCAGGCCGCCGCCGCCGATGCCCTGCAGGGCCCGGAACGCGATCAGCGTGATGATCGAGCCGCTCAGCCCGGCCAGCGCCGACCCGATCAGGAAGATGACGATCGAGGCCTGGAAGAAGATCTTGCGCCCGTACTGGTCGCCGAGCTTGCCCCACAGCGGGGTCGAGGCGGTGGAGGCCAGGATGTACGCGGTCACCACCCAGGACAGGTGCGACAGCCCGTGCAGGTCACCGGCGATCGTCGGCAGCGCGGTGGCCACGATCGTCTGGTCCAGCGCGGCCAGCAGCATCCCCAGTAGCAGCGCCCCGATGATGATCAGCAGCCGTCGGCGGCCGATGTCCGGGCTGGGGCCGGCGGGCGCAGCGGATTCAGCCTGGGCAGTGGTCATATCCCATTGTCTCGCGACCCAGTGCTTTTGCCTGGCCGGGAGCCCGGCAAACTGGCACCGTGCCCCGCCGACCCCACCCCGCTGAGCCCCGGCCGCTGACCCGGGTCGCGCTGACCGGCAGCTGCGCCGGGTTCGTGGTCATCGGCGTTATCCAGGCCCTGTACGGGCCGGCCATCCCGGCCTTCCGGGCCAAATTCGCGGTCACCCCGTCCGTGGCCGGGCTGGGCCTGTCGGCCGACTTCGCGGGCGCACTGATCGGCATCGTCGGCTACCACCTGCTGGCCCGGGCCGGAAGCACCGACCGGCGCTTGCTGGCCCTCTCCTACGCCCTGATGGGGGCGGGCACGATCGGCTTCGCACTGGCCCCTTCCTGGCCGCTGGCCCCCTCTTGGCCGCTGGCACTGTCGGCCGCGCTGTTCACCGGGCTGGGCTCGGGCGGCATCGACTACGGCCTGAACCACCTGTTCACTTTGGCCTACGGCCGCCGCAGCGCAGGCATGCTCAACCTGCTCAACGCCTACTTCGGCGTGGGCGCGGTCATCGGCCCGGCGCTGATCGGCTGGGTCGGCGCCGCCCGCTACCCGTGGCTGTTCGGGGCGGTGGCGGCGGCGTCCCTGCTGCTGATCTTCACGGTGGCCGGCGTGCACCCGGACCGCGCCGTCGCACCCGCGGAGGATTCTTCGGCTCTAACAAGGTCTCCTGCCCCAGGCTCCCCGCTCAGCCGGCGTCACGTCGGCGTGATCGTGGCCGCGTTCGTCGCGCTCTACGTGTTCTACGTCGCCATCGAGTCCGGCGTGGGGGGCTGGGAACCGACCCACCTTGAGGCGGTCGGCTACTCGGCCACGGTCGCGGCCACCGCCACCTCGGCGTTCTGGCTGGCCCTGACGGCCGGCCGGTTCCTCGCCGTCCCGGTCAGCTTGCGCTGGCCCGCGCCCGCCATCGTGACCGTGTGCTGCGTGGGCATGGTCGTGTTCCTGGCCCTGGCCACGATTCCGTCGCTCGCGCCCTGGGCCTACGGCGGCCTCGGCTTCATGTGCGCGCCGATCTGGGCCACCGGGCTGCCCTGGCTGGCCCGGGCGGCCCCGAAGGTCGCCGCGGCCAGCGCCTACGTGATAGCCACCTCGATGCTGGGCGGCATCGCGTTCCCGCCGCTGCTGGGCCGGGCCATCGAGGTGGCCGGAGTCCAGTCCGTCCCGCTCATCTTGTGCGCGGTGGCCGTGGTGTGCACCGGGCTCAGCCTGTGGCTACGCCGGGCCACCCGGGCCGGCTCAACCGCCGAGGCTGCCGATGCTGCCGCCCGTCAGGGGGTTTCCTCGGCGTACGAGCCGTAGCGGGCCGGGCCGTCCGGCTCGTAGCGGCTGATGATGACGCCCTTGCTGGTCGTCTTGGTGTCCAGCAGCTTCAGCGAGCGGGCCGGCGCGCCGTCGCGGAACAGCTTCTTGCCCGTACCCAGGTGCACCGGGAACCAGTACAGCAGGTACTCGTCGACCAGGTCGGCGCCGATCAGTGTCTGCAGCAGCTCGCTGCTGCCGTGCACCTGGAGTTCGCCGCCATCGCGCTCCTTCAGCTTGGTCACCTCGGACACCACGTCCCCGCCCAGCAGCGTGGAGTTGTTCCAGTCGACCGAGCTGAGCGTGGTGGACGCGACGTACTTGGGCAGCGTGTTGAGCTGGCTGGCCACCGGGTTGTCCGGGTCGGTCTCTTTGGGCCAGTACCCGGCGAAGATCTGGTAGGTCTTCCGGCCCAGCAGGACGCCGTCGGCCCGGGCCATCCAGCTCACCACCGACGCGCCGAATCCGTCGTCGCCGTACGCGAACGACCAGCCGCCGTGCTCGAAGCCGCTGTCGGTGTCTTCGTCGGGACCGCCCGGGGCCTGCATCACGCCGTCCAGGGTCAGGAAGGTCTGCACTGTGAGTTTCATGTCCGGGCAGACGCGCGAGGTGTCATGAAATCATCGGCCGGCCGGGGACAGGTCCGCGGCCGGCCGATGACGTCAGGGGACGATCGTCACCGGGCAGGGCTTGCAGCGCAGCAGCCGGCGTCCCAGCGAGCCGAACAGCCGGTGTCTGAGGCTGCTGGACGCTCCGACGATGATCGTGTCCGCGCCAGAATCCTCGGCCACCTTGCGCAGCTCGGCCAGCGGGCTGCCGTTCCTGACCACCACCCGGGCCCCACAGCCCCAGGCCGTGACGTCGGAGGCGATCTGCGTCCACACTTCGTCTTCCATGTCCTGCTGGGCCTCGGCCTCGGCCGCCACGATGCCGGCGTCGACCCACCCGGACAGCGCGACCGGGGTGCGCAACGGGCCCCGGACGTAGACCGCGATCAGCTGGGCGTGCTGCCGCCGCGACAGCCCGGCCGCGTAGGCCAGGGCCCGCAATGAGGTCGGCGACCCGTCCACGCCGACCACGATGGCCCCGGGCCCGTCGGTGCCGAGCTCGGCCCCGCCGTCCGGGGTTACCCGCCGCAGCGGCGCGAACGCGTCATCGGGGCCGCGGCGCCGTTGCCGCTTTGGTTCGTCGTCCGGCCACCGCGGGTCGATGCTGGTCACGACGTCACCGCCTTCTCCTGCTGTTCGTGCGCGATGATCCTGCGCAGCGCGGGCATGGCCGCATCCAGCGCGGCCCGATCCCGGGCGGGCAGGGAGTCGAGGTCGGCCAGCAGCGTCCGGGTCCGGGCCGCTTCCAGGTCGTGCATGACCTTCTTGCCGTCCTCGGTGAGGCAGACCGTGACCACCCGCCGGTCGGTTCCCCCGGTGTCACGCCGGACCCAGCCGAGCCGTTCCATCCCGATGATGCAGCCGGACATGGTCGGCTGGCTCACCGAACACCCCTCGGCCAGGCTGGTCACCCGCTGCGGTCCCGAGTCGTGCAGGAGCAGCAGCGTCCAGATCTGGGTCAAGCTGATCTGCGGCGGCAAGATGGCCCGGCGCAGCAGCATGGACAGCTCCACCAGCGCGGCGCCCAGCTCCTCGGCCAGCCGGGTCGCCCCGGCGCGGCCGTTGAGCTGGGCAGGAGCGGCCATTGGTCAGGCCTCCTGGTCCCGGATGATGACCACCGGGCGCAGCGCGTGGTGGACGACGTGCTGGCTGACCGAGCCGAGCAGCGCCTCGGCAAACCCGCCGTGGCCCCGGCTGCCCACCACCAGCAGGCTGGCGTCGGCCGAGCGGTCCAGCAGGACCTGCGCCGGGTGGCCCTGTGCCACGAAGCTACTGATCTTTACCGCGGCTTCGGGCCCGGACGAGCGCGCGTTCCTGGCCGCGGCGATGGACTTGGCCAGCGTCTCGGTGGTCAGTTCGTCGTAGTTGACGTCGTCCGGGAATAGCACCCCGTAGCTCTGGGGGTAATGCCAGGCGATGATGGCTTCGATCGAAGCGTGGGTCAGGGCGGCTTGGCCGATGGCCCACTCCAGCGCCCTGACCGAGGACGGCGAGCCGTCGACTCCGACCACGATCAGTGGTTCCTGTGATGCCGACATGGTTTCCTCCTTGAAACCAGATCCGGCAGGGTAGGGGCGGCCCAGCCCGAAGACGGGTGTGGGGCCCGGCTCCTTCCCGCGATGTCCCACCACAGGACATCACCGGTTCACCTCTTTAATGTATATAGCCCCCCTATGCATGTCAACCACGCTATTGACTTAGTCTTTGCCGAAATTTGACTCTGATCGCCCTCGGCCCTGGTCACCGCCGGGCCCGGGCCACGTTGGCCGGCAACTGCTCCGCGTTCTGCTGAATCACGAACGCGGGCTGACCCATGCCGATCTTCCAGCTCTGGTCCAGGCCGCCGATGTCGACGGCGTCGAACCCGGCCCGGTCGCAAGAATCCGCCCCGAACTTCTTGGCCTCGGTCATCCGTCTCGATTCCCACTACCTTGCCTCTCCTGTCATTGATTCCATGGAATCTTTTCTGCTAATATATATTCCATGGAATCGAACTTCGCCAAGACGGACCTCACAGCCTTGTTCAGCGAGCTGGTCCGGCTGGAAGTCGAGCTGTGGGGCGCCGTTGAGGGCCGGGTTCGCACTGAGCACGGCATGGCGCTCGGCAGCTACGAGGTCATGGCCGTGGTCGCCCGCCAGCCTGGCTGCCGCGTCCACGACATCGCGGCCGCGCTCAGCATCACCGTGGGCGGGTCCAGCAAGATCGTCGACCGCCTTGAGGCCGCGGGTTACTGCGCCCGCCGGGTCAATCCAGCCGACCGGCGGTCGTCCATCATCGAGCTCACGGCGCCCGGCGACCGCCTGCTGGTACAGCTCAGCCAGACCGTGGAGGACGAGCTGGAGCGACGGCTGGGCCCGGCCCGGCCCGGCGTCTCGCTGGCCGGCCTCACCCGCACCCTGACCCAGCTCCGCTCCACCGTCCGGGCCACCGGCACTCCCGACGCCAGCGACGCCACCGACGCCACCGAGCAGGCCACCCGATGACCACCCGGCCGACGATGCGCGCGGTGGTCCTGGACGCCCCGGGCCCGCCGTCCGCGCTGGCCATCCGCGAATTGCCGATCCCCGTCCCTGAGCCGGGCTGGGTCCTGATCCGGGTCCGGGCGTTCGGCCTGAATCGATCCGAGCTGCACACCCGGCTGGGCCTGGCCGAGGGCGTGACGTTCCCGCGGGTCCTGGGCATCGAGGCCACCGGGGAGGTCGCCCGGTGTCCCGGCGGGGAGTTCGCGCCCGGCCAGCAGGTCGCGGCCATGATGGGCGGCATGGGCCGTACCTTCGACGGCGGCTACGCCGACTACACCTGTGTCCCGGTCAGCCAGGTCATCCCGTTCCGCAGCGACCTGGACTGGGCCACCCTGGGCGCGGTGCCGGAGATGCTGCAGACCGCCTACGGCTCACTGACCGTGGGGCTCGACGGCCAGGCCGGCCAGTCTCTGCTGATCCGGGGCGGGACGTCCTCGGTCGGGATGGCCACCGCGGTCCTGGCCCGGCAGCGCCAGATGGCCGTCCTGGCCACCACCCGCAACCCGGCCAAGTCCGCCGCGCTGACCGCCGTCGGCGTCCAGCACGTGCTGATCGACGACGGCGACGTGGCCCGCCAGGTGCACGACATCCTGGGCGGCGGCGCCGACGCCGCCCTCGAACTGGTCGGCACCCCCACGCTGCCCGACACCCTGCGCGCGGTCCGCGTGCACGGCACGGTCTGCTTCACCGGCATGCTGTCCAGCCAGTGGACCATCCGCGACTTCTACCCGATCGGCTACCTGCCCACCGGCGTCCGCCTCACCGCCTACGGCGGCAACGCCCGCGACCTGCCCGCCGAGGTCCTGCAAACTTTCCTCGACACGGTGGCGGCCGGCACCAGCTCCGTCCCCATCGGCCACGTCTACCGCCTCACCGAGATCGCAGAGGCTCACGCCGCCATGGAGTCCAGCCAAGCCACCGGCAAACTAGTAGTCCTCACCTGACCGAGTACGCCGGCGCGCCCGATGCTCAAATCTTGATGACTTTCACACCTGGCATCGTGTCGTAGTCGGCATCCTGAGTCACGATCGGTACTTCGTAGGCGATCGCTGTGGCTGCGATCCAGCTGTCGTTGATCGGGACTTTGCGTCCGGCGGCGCGGATCCTAGAGACGAGCAAGGCCCACGCCTCCGACACTGTCTCGTCCACGGTGAGTGGTTCAAGACGCTGAGCGAGCTGATACGTGGACAGCCGCTGTGAGGCGGCCTCCGGCGTACGGGCCTGCAGTACGCCGAGCCGGAGTTCGCCCAGCGTGACCGCGGACACCGCCCATTCGAAGTCCGCGAACCGTCCAGGGTCGAACCGCGAAGACTCCAGGCCGATGAAGATCGAAGTGTCGGCCAGCGCTCGCTGGGTGGTTACCACCGCAGGTCGTCGGTGGTCTCGGTGAGCGTCTCCCGGAGTTCCTCAGCCAGGCCAGTGGAGTCGGGGCCAAGCCGGGTGAGTTCACGGCCTAGCTCTGCGGCGGGCAGCCACTGAGGTCGCCGGGCCAGCGGGATGATCTTCGCCACTGGCCGATTGTCCTTGTACACCTCGATCTCCTCGCCGGCTTCTACCCGCCGGAGGATGTCAGCGGTGTGGTTCCGCAGATCTCGTGCCGGTACAGCGCTCATGAAATCAGTGTAGCAATCATGCTACGAATGTAGCATTTCTATCGCCATCCGGCCTGGCCAGCTTTCGCCGGTCGCGAAAGCGCTTCTCCTTCCCAGGGACCCCCGGTTACCGTGACCTCACGAGCGCCGTGGCGTCCGAGCTGGGAGGCAACCGCATGGCGGATATAACCGTGATCGGGCCGGGTGGCCGGCGGCCTCAGCGCGCGGAGCCGCTGCTGCGCACACTGCTCGGCGACGTGCTGCGCCGGGCCCGGCACGGGCAGCGGCGCACGCTGGCCGATGTGGCCCGGGCGGCCCGGGTTTCGATGCCTTACCTCTCCGAACTGGAACGCGGCCGCAAGGAAGCCTCCTCCGAGGTACTGGCCGCGGTGTGCGCCGCCCTGCAGGTCGAGCTGTCCGACGTGCTGGCCGAGGTCGGCCAGGAACTGACGGCGATGAGGGCCCGCCGCCTCCTGGCCGACCGCCTCGCCCGCGAGCGGGCCCGGCGCGACGGCATCGAGGAGCTCCCAGCGGAGATCCCGGTGGTTATCCCGCTCGACGC
>CAXUJF010000230.1:0-8807 GCA_964250865.1 uncultured Streptosporangiaceae bacterium | reverse complement strand
CCCCCGGACGACCCCAACACCGGGGCCAGGACCGAGCCGTTCCGCGGGCCGTTCGAGCCGCCGCGGGGGCAACCCAAGCTGAGCGACTTCGTGCCCAGCAGCTCGTCGCCAGCTGAGCAGGCAGAGCCAGCTGAGCCGGAGGAGGGCACCTCCGGAGAAACCGATGCGGCCACGGAACCGCGCGCGACGCTGGCCCCGGCTCCGCCGGGCGCCTCAGCCGAGCAGCTCGAGAAGATCAAGGACCTCTACCTCACGGTCGAAGCCATCGGCGACGACAACGTCGGCAAGCACTTCGACGAGCTGATGACCCGCCAGCGCGAGCTGATCTCCGATTACTTCAGGGAAACCGGAATCGGCAAGGGCCGCCCTCAGGCCACCCAGACCGATCAGCCCAGCTGAGCCACTGCGTCGGCCAGCGGGGCCAGCAGGTCCGGCTTGGCCGCGTGGGGCAGGTTCATGATGGCCAGGTCGACGCCGGCGTCCTTATAGGCCGAGGCCAGCGCGACCGCGGGCTCGATGCCCTGGTCCATCCGGATGTTGACCGAGCAGGTGATCTCGCTCGGGTCGCGCCCGATCCGGTCGCAGTGCTCGACCAGCACCTGCTTGAGCTCCCGCCAGTCGTCCACGCTCTCCGGCAGCAGGTTCCACTGCGCGGCCCAGCGGGCCGCGGTCCGCAGCGTCCGGGTCCGGCCGCGGCCGCCAATGGTGATCGGGGGATAGGGGCGCTGCCGCGGCTTGGGCTCACAGCGTGCGCCGGTGAGCTTGACGTACTGTCCGGCCAGCGTGGTGCTCTCCAGGCTGAGCAGGCAGGCGATGGCCTCCACGCCCTCGTCGAACCGGTCGAACCGCTCCTTCAGCGCGGGCAGCTCGATCCCGTTGGCGTCGCACTCCATCTGGTTCCAGCCCGCACCCAGGCCCAGCTCCAGCCGCCCGTCGGAGATGATGTCCACGGTCGCGGCCATGTTCGCCAGAACGGCCGGGTGCCGGTAGATCATGCCGGTGACCTGGCAGCCGATCCGGATGCGCCGGGTCGCCTGGGCCATCGCGCCCAGCATCGTCCAGGCCTCGAGGTTCGGCCCGTCGAAGGGCTCGGTCAGCGGGTAGAAGTGGTCCCAGTTCCAGACCGATTCGAACAGCGGAATGGTGTCCGCGGCGACCCAGATGTCCCGCAGCTGCTCCCAGGTCGTGTGCTCGGGGCGTGTCTTGATCGCGAACCGCATGAGCAGCGCCTCCTCGGCCGTGAACTCGCTGGCCGGCCGCCCGCGAGTGTCGCGGTTGACCCTAGCGCCGGCGCAAGATAAGGGCATGTCCGGGTTCCCGCCCCAGCACTGCCCGCACTGCTGGGGCGACTGCCGCGGCACCTGCCTGCTGCCCGGCGTGAATGGCTGTATCCACCAGGCCCCGAGGGCGCCGCTGCTGGTGCGGCTGCGCGCGGCCCGCACCCGTCGTTTCTGGCGGCGTGTGGTGTTCGGCGCTCGCGGAACTTAAATTACCCAACAGTAACTAAGCGCCTTGCTGGATAGCTTGATATCGAGATACTGTAGGTTGAGACGCTGAACAGGTGATGATGCAGCCGGAGCCGGGCCGCCATACGGCCACGAGGCCAGCTCCGGACATGGGCGAGGAGGCTCACGACGATGACCGGGAACAGCTTTGACAGCCGCGGGACGCTCACGGTCGGGGACAAGCAGTACGAGATCTACCGTCTTGATGCCGTCCAGGGCGCCGAGCGCCTCCCGTTCAGCCTGAAGATCCTGCTGGAGAACCTGCTCCGCACCGAGGACGGGGCCAACGTGACCGCCGACCACGTGCGCGCCCTGGCGGGCTGGGACCCCAAGGCCGAGCCGGACACCGAGATTCAGTTCTCCCCGGCCCGGGTCATCATGCAGGACCTGACCGGGGTGCCCGCTGTGGTCGACCTGGCCGCCATGCGCGAGGGCATGGCCGCCCTCGGTGGCGACGCCACAAAGATCAACCCGCTGGTCCCGGTCGAGCTGGTCATCGACCACTCGGTGGTGGCCGACTTCTTCGGCGGCCCAGATTCCTTCGGGCGCAATGTGGACCTGGAGTTCCAGCGCAACTCCGAGCGCTTCCAGTTCCTGCGCTGGGGCCAGTCGGCGTTCGACGGGTTCAAGGTCGTCCCGCCCGGCACCGGCATCGTGCACCAGGTCAACATCGAGTACCTGGCCCGCGTGGTGATGAGCAAGGACGAGGACGGGACCACCGCCGCCTACCCGGACACCTGCGTAGGCACCGACTCGCACACCACCATGCAGAACGGCCTGGGCATCCTGGGCTGGGGCGTGGGCGGCATCGAGGCCGAGGCCGCCATGCTCGGCCAGCCCATTAGCATGCTGATCCCCAAGGTCGTCGGGTTCCGGCTGACCGGTGAGCTGCCGGCCGGGGCCACCGCCACCGACCTGGTGCTGACCATCACCGAGCTGCTGCGCAAGCACGGCGTGGTCGGCAAGTTCGTCGAGTTCCACGGGGACGGCGTGGCCGCGGTGCCGGTGGCCAACCGGGCCACGATCGGCAACATGAGCCCCGAGTTCGGCTCCACCTGCGCGATCTTCCCGATCGACGACGAGACCCTGACCTACCTGCGGCTCACCGGCCGGTCGGAGGCGCAGACCGCTCTGGTCGAGGCCTACGCCAAGGAGCAGGGCCTGTGGCACGACCCCGACCGTGAGCTGGTCTTCTCCGAGGAGCTCGAGCTCGACCTGGCCACCGTGGTCCCGTCGATCGCCGGGCCGAAGCGCCCGCAGGACCGGGTTGCGCTGACCGACGCCAAGACCAGCTTCCGTGCGGTACTGGGCAACTACGTGGCCGACCCGGAGCCCAACGACGGCGTGGCCGACACCTTCCCCGCCTCCGACCCGGTCGCCGACCAGCCCGGCGACACCGCGGCCGACGAGGACCCGGGCGAGCCGTCCGAGGAGGGGCACCCGCTGCACTCCACGCCGACCCCGGTCACGATGGCGGACGGCACCGAGGTCACCATCGACCACGGCTCGGTGGTCATCGCGGCCATCACCTCGTGCACCAACACCTCCAACCCGTCGGTCATGGTGGGCGCGGCTCTGCTGGCTAAGAAGGCGGTCGAGGCCGGCCTGAGCAGCAAGCCCTGGGTCAAGACCACGCTGGCCCCCGGGTCCAAGGTGGTCATGGACTACTACGAGCGGGCCGGCCTGGTGCCCTACCTGGACAAGCTCGGGTTCAACCTGGTCGGGTACGGCTGCACCACCTGCATCGGCAACTCCGGGCCGCTGCCGGAGGAGATCAGCCAGGCGGTCAACGACAGTGACCTGGCCGTGGTGTCGGTACTGTCCGGTAACCGGAACTTCGAGGGCCGGATCAACCCGGACGTCAAGATGAACTACCTGGCCTCCCCGCCGCTGGTGGTGGCGTACGCGCTGACCGGCTCGATGGACACCGACATGGTCAGTGAGCCGCTGGGCACCGGCCGCGACGGCCAGCCGGTGTACCTGCGTGACATCTGGCCCTCGCCCGCCGAGATCGCCGAGATCGTCCACGACGCGGTGGCCGCCGAGATGTTCTCCCGCGACTACGCGGACGTGTTCGAGGGCGATGAGCGGTGGCGCGGCCTGGACGTGCCGAGCGGCGACACGTTCGTCTGGGACGAGCACTCGACCTACGTGCGCCGGCCGCCGTACTTCGACGGCATGCCGGACGAGCCCGAGCCGGTCAGCGACATCCACGGCGCCCGGGTGCTGGCCCTGCTGGGCGACTCGGTGACCACCGACCACATCTCGCCCGCGGGCGCGATCAAGAACGGCAGCCCGGCCGCGATCTACCTCAACGACCACGACATCCCCCGTAAGGACTTCAACTCCTACGGGTCCCGGCGCGGCAACCACGAGGTGATGATCCGCGGCACGTTCGGCAACATCCGGCTGCGTAACCAGCTCGCGCCGGGCACCGAGGGCGGGGTCACCACCAAGCTGCCCGAAGACGAGCAGATGAGCATCTACGACGCATCCCGGCAGTACATCGCCGACGGCATCCCGCTGATCGTGCTGGGCGGCAAGGAGTACGGCTCCGGGTCCTCGCGTGACTGGGCGGCCAAGGGCACCGCGCTGCTGGGCGTGCGCGCCGTGCTGGTCGAGTCGTTCGAGCGCATCCACCGGTCGAATCTGATCGGCATGGGCGTGCTGCCGCTGGAGTTCACGTCGGGAGACTCGGTGGAATCGCTCGGCCTGACCGGGCACGAGTCATTCGACATCACCGGGATCGAGGAACTGAACTCCGGCACGGTCCCCGGCGAGGTCACGGTGACCGCGGACGGCAAGGAGTTCAGGGCCAAGGTCCGGATCGACACCCCGGGCGAGGCGGCCTACTTCCGTCACGGCGGGATCATGCAGTACGTGCTCCGCTCCCTGCTGGTCAAGTAGCTCCCGCGTGGTGGACACGGCAGCCGGCCCCGGGCTCGGGTCCATCGAGCACGTGGTCGTCCTCATGCTCGAGAACCGCTCGTTCGATCACATGCTGGGCTATCTGTACCGCGACGCCGGGAACGTCTCCCCGGCCGGGCAGCCGTTTGACGGGCTGACCGGCCGGGAGTCCAACCCGGACTCGTCCGGCGCGGCCGTGCCGGTCTCCCAGATCACCCCGGCCACCCCGAACGCCTACTTCATGCCCGGCGCCGACCCCGGCGAGGGCTATCTGGCCACCGAGCAGGACATCATGAGCTGCTTCACCCCTGAGGCGCTGCCGGTGATATCCGCGCTGGCCCAGGGGTACGCGGCCTGCGACCAGTGGTTCTCCTCGGCGCCGACCGAGACCATGCCGAACCGGGCGTTTGTCTGCTCCGGCACCAGCCAGGGCCACCTGGACGACAAGACGCACACGTTCACCTCACCCAGCATCTTCGGGCTCCTGAACTCGAACAACCTGGGCTGGGCCATCTACGGCTACGACGCCACACCGCTGACCAAGGAGACGTTCACCGACATCGCCGGGGCCGACGCCTCCCACTTCGGGCTGTTCAAAGACTTCCAGGCCGCGGCGGCCGCGGGCACGCTGCCGCCGTTCACGTTCCTGGAGCCGAGCTGGGAAACGACCGGCAACAGCCAGCACCCGAACTACGACGTGGCCCTGGGCGAGCAGCTCATCCACGACGTGTACGAGGCGCTGCGCAGCGGGCCCGGCTGGCCCCAGACGCTGTTCGTGCTCACCTACGACGAGCACGGCGGCTGCTACGACCACGTGGCCCCGCCCTGGGGCGCGACCCCGCCGGACAGTACGGCCGGGGAGTTCGGCTTCGGCTTCAGCCGGTTCGGCGTGCGCGTGCCCACGGTGCTGGTCTCTCCGCTGATCGCGCCGGGCACGGTCTACCGGGTCCCGGCCGGTGGCACTCCGCTGGACCACACCTCGATCCTGAAGACGGTGGAGCAGCGCTGGAGCCTGCCCGCGCTGACCGCCCGGGACGCCGCCGCGCCCGCCTTCGGGGACGTGCTGACGCTGACGGCCGCCCGCACCGACGATGTGCTGGCCGGGGTCACGGTGCCGGTCTCCGGCGGCACCAGCCCGGCCGCGGGTCAGCTGTCGCACCTGGAAGCCATCCGGGAAGAACTGCTCTCCCGGCAACTGCCGGCCGGGGCGCACCCGATCCCACCAGGAAACGCGGTCATCGAGCCCTAGCCAGTAGTGCCTGACCAGTAGTGCCTGACCAGCAGTAAGGAGCGTGCTCTGCATGCGTGCGATCATCATCGAGGAACTCGGCGGGACCGAGGTCATGAAGTTCGTCGAGCACCCCGACCCGGAGCCGCAGCCGGGCCACGTCGTGGTCCAGGTGGCCGCGGCCGGGGTCAACTTCATGGACATCTACCAGCGCCAGGGGGTCGGCGGCTACAAGCCCGCCGAATTCCCGGTGGTGCAGGGGGCCGAGGGTGCGGGCACGGTCACCGCGGTGGCTCCCGATGTCACTGAGTTCTCCGTGGGGGATCGGGTGGCCTGGGCCGGGGTGCCGCGCAGTTACGCCGAGCAGGCCGTGATCCCGGCCGCCCGCGCCGTCCCGGTGCCGGACGGCGTCAGCCTGGACATCGCGGCCGCGGCCATGCTCCAGGGCATCACCGCGCACTACCTGTGCGTCAGCACCTACCCGGTCCGCGAGGGCGACGTCACCGTGGTGCACGCTGCGGCCGGCGGCGTCGGCCTGCTGCTGACCCAGATGATCAAGCGGCGCGGCGGCGTGGTGGTCGCCACCACCTCGGGCGGCGCGGGCGGGGAGAAGTCCGCGCTGGCCCGTGAGGCGGGCGCCGACCAAGTCGCCGGCTACGAGACGTTCCTCGAGACGGTGGCCGACGTCACCTCGGGCGGCGGCGCGCATGTGGTCTACGACGGGGTGGGGAAGGCGACGTTCGACGACAGCCTGGCCGCCCTGCGCCCGCGCGGCACGATGGTCCTGTACGGCGCGGCCAGCGGCCAGGTTCCCGCGTTCGACCCGCAGCGCCTCAACTACGGTGGCTCGCTGTACCTGACCCGCCCGACCATGGCCAGCTACATCGCCGATCGTGCGGAACTGCTCGGGCGGACCCGTGACCTGTTCGGCTGGATCGCCGCGGGTGAGCTCACGGTCCGTATCGGGGCTACCTATGCGCTGGCCGATGCCGCGCAGGCCCAGGAAGATCTGGCCGCCCGGCGCACCACCGGCAAGCTGCTGCTGCGGCCGTAGCGGTTTCCACCGGGAGGAGAATTTTCGGTAGTTTTACCGGACGATGGCTAATTTTCCGGCGACGGACGGTCCGGCCCGGCGGTCGCTGGAAGCGACGCTGCTCGTGGTCTCGATCGCGGCCCTCGCGTTCAACCTGCGCGCCGCGATCACCAGCCTGCCCCCGGTCTTCCCCGAGCTGCAGTCCAAGCTTGACCTGTCCTCGGCCACCATCACCCTGCTGGCTGCGACCCCCGTGCTGTGCTTCGGGGTCTTCTCCGGGATGGCGGCCTGGCTGAGCCGCCGGTTCGGTGACGAGCGGGTGCTGTTCGGCGCGCTGACCGGGGTGTCGGCGGGGTTGCTGCTGCGCGGTGCCCTCCCCGGCGCCCTGCTGTTCCCGGGCTCGATCCTGGCCCTGGGCTCGATCGCCATCATGAACGTGCTGCTGTCCAGCATGATCAAGCGGCGCTGGCCCGAGCGGGCCGGCCTGCTGATCGGCATCTACCTCACCGCGCTGTCCGGCGGCGCGGTGATCGCCTCACTGATCAGCGTGCCGCTGTTCGACGCGTCCGGTGGCTCGGTCGAGCTGACCCTCGGCCTGTGGGGCCTGCCCGCCGTCGCCGCTGCGCTGATGTGGATCACCCAGCTCCGCTACGGGCCGCCGCCGCGCCCGGCCGCCCCCGTGGCCCCGGCGGGTGTGCACCGATATCCGCTGGCCTGGCAGGTGACCGCGTTCATGGGCCTGCAGAGCCTGCTGTACTACGCGGCCGTGTCCTGGCTGCCGGAACTGTTCCGCGACCGGGGCGACAGCGCCGGGACCGCGGGCGTGCTGCTGGCCGTGATGGGGCTGGGCAACCTGCTCACCTCGCTGCTGACCCCGACCCTGGCCCAGCGTTTCGCCAGCCAGCGGCCGATCGTGGCCCCGGCTGTGGTGGTGACCGCGATCGGGCTGGCCGGCTCGCTGTGGGCCCCGCTCGGCTCGGCGGTGTTCTGGGTGCTGATCCTGGGCGCGGCCCAGGGCGCCGCGCTCGGCCTGGGCATCTTCTTCACCGTGGCCCGGGCGCCGGATCCGGTCACGGCCGCGTCGCTGGGCTCGATGGCCCAGTCGGTGGGTTACTTGGTCTCGGCGGCCGGTCCGCTCGCGGTAGGGTTCTTGCGCGCGGACACCGGCAGCTGGACGGTTCCCATCGTGCTGCTGCTCGCAGTCTGTGCCGTGGAGCTGGCCGTGGGCCTGCTGGCGGGACGGGACCGGATGATCCCGGCCCGGCACCACCACGGGGACCTCGCCATCACGGACACTTTGCCCCGCTGACACCTGCTGAAAGCCCCCGATTCCGCGTGCGACGCGGCGTGGCGGCTGGACATTCAGGCCGCGCGCAATCTATGACAACTCGTCGCGGATTTCTTAGCCGTTGTCGCAATCCACACGGCCGTCAGCGGAGTACAAATAATCACAAGAAGAACACGGGGGCCGGTGCGGAGCACGTATCCCGCCGGTAGGGGTCGATGGAGGTAACGTGCAGCTGCTTAGCGTGCGCCAGCCCTGGGCATGGGCGATAGCGCGCGGCCGCAAACAGGTGGAAAACCGGACGTGGGCGCCGTCCTACCGGGGGCCGGTGGCGATCTACGCCTCGATGCGGGTGGATCTGGACGCCGCGGAGAGCCCGCTGCTGTGGTTCGCGGGATGGGACCCCGACGATCCGGTGGCGGCGATCGGCGGCATCGTGGCCATCGTGACGCTGGCCGACGTCTGCTCGGCCGCCGTCGACGGGGAAAGCTGCGACTGCGGCGAGTGGGCCGACCCGAACGCCTACCACTGGCGCCTGGCCGATCCGCAGCCGCTGGCCCGGCCGGTGGTCAGCTTTGGCCGGTCCGGGCACATGACCGACGTCATCCCGGTGCGTGCCATCGGCCAGCCCAACCCGGCCGAAGAGCTGCAGACGGCGCTGTGGGAGCCCGGTCCCGCGGTGGTGGCCGAGGTCACGGCGGCACAGTAAGACGCGCCATGCTCGCCATGCGCCCCGATTGCGAACGCTGCGGCGCCGACCTGCCGGCGCAGGCCGGGGGCGCGTTCATCTGTTCGTTCGAGTGCACCTTCTGCGCCGAGTGTGTAGAGCAGCGATTGGGCAACTCCTGC
>CAXUJF010000229.1:5711-8826 GCA_964250865.1 uncultured Streptosporangiaceae bacterium | reverse complement strand
GACCACCACTTCTCCGCCACCGCCGCCGACGACGACTCCCGCTCCTCCGCAGACCACCGTCGCGGCGCCGCAGCCGACCACCTAGGCCCCGGCGTAGCTACTCAGGTCTCGGTGTAGCCGGTGAGGCGTTGGGCCAGGGCGCGGACCTGGTCGCGCAGGGCCTCAGGGTGCTCGATCACGAACGGCCGGTCCAGGCCGGCCAGCACGGCCGGAACCCAGTCCAGCCGCTCGGCCTGCAGCCGGACCCGCACCCAGCCGTCCCCGTCGCCAGCTGGGTCTCCAGTTGCGTTCCTGGCGGCATCTCTGTCCGCGTCGACTCCGTCGCCGGAAGCTGGGCCGGCCGGGATGTCCTCGACGGTGGCGACACTGGCCGGGAGCCAGGTCCGGATCAGCTCGGCCGGGGCCTGGATCCGCACCGACACCTCGTGCTGGCGCGGCACCCCCGCCAGGGCGGACAGCACCTGGGCCGCCGGGTCGAACCCGGCCGGCACCGCGAACGTCTCGGGCCGCACGGTCACATCCTCGATCCGGTCCAGCCGGAACGTGCGTACCTCGCCGCTGGCCGAGTCGGCCGCGGTGACGTACCAGCGCCCGGAGTGGACCACGATCCCGTACGGGTGCAGGGTGCGCTGGCTGTGGTGCCCGTCCCAGCCGGTGTAGCCGATCGCCACCGGCTGGTGCCGCCGGGCCGCTTCGGCCAGCGTCAGCAGCACGCCGGTCTCGGGCGAGCTCACGGCGCGGGCCGGCGCGGTAAACTTGGCCGTGGCCAGCAGCGCGTCCAGGCGGCGGCCCAGTTTCTCCGGCAGCACCCGGCGCACCTTGGCCGCGGCACTCTCCATGGCCGCGGCCGAGGTGGTGACCAGCCCGGCCCGCCGCCCGGCGACCAGGCCGAGCAGCACCGCCAGCGCCTCCTCGTCGGTGAGCATCAGCGGCGGCATCCTGTACCCGGGGGCCAGCCGGTAGCCGCCGTACCGGCCGCGCACCGACTGCACCGGGACGTCCAGGTCGATTAGGTGGGCGATGTAGCGCCGGACGGTGCGCTCGTCCACCCCGAGCCTGCCCGCCAGGTCAGCCACCGTGCGCGTGCCACCGCCCTGCAGGATCTCCAGCAAGGCCAGCACCCGGGCCGTCGGTCGGGTCACGCGCACATTTTTTCATAATTAGCGGACACCTTCCGCCCGGTATCAACCCGCCCCGGGCCCAACCAGCTCGTGAAAGCGTTATGCCTGGCGATGTTGCCCGCTCTCGCCCTCGCTATTCGGCGAGCCTGCGCCATTCGCGTTACGGGCGGACCAGGGGCAGGAACACGTCGTCGATGATCTCGGCGATGACGGCGGGTGTGGGCGGCGTGCGGCGCAGGAACAGCTCGTTGCGGAACAGCTCGGTCGGCAGCGCGGCGACCCGGGCCGGGACGTCGGGGCGGCCCTGGCCGCGTCCGGCCGCGCGGTTGAGGATGCTGGTCATGATGTCGGGGCCGATCTGGAGACGTCGCCGCTCAGCCCCCGCTCCGGCCCCGCGGCCCGGTGAACCAAGATGATACTCATAGCGCAAAGAGTTCGTTTAAAGAAAATATTACGCATTACGAAGTTAGCCGTAGGGTGAAGCCATGACGTACGCACCCGCCACTCCCGGTCCGGCGCCGGTACGCCGCCGGGACCAGCAAAAGGAGCAGACCCGCCTCGACCTGGCCCTGGCCGCGTTCGAGCTGGCCCGGGCCGAGGGGCTGGCCAAGGTCCGGGTCCCGCAGATCGCCGAAGCCGTCGGGGTTTCGACCCGCACGTTCAACAACTACTTCCCGAGCAAGGAGGCGGCGATCGTGTGGCCGACCACCTTGCGTGGCGCGCGGATGGCGGCCGACCTGGCCGGGCGCCCGGCCAGCGAGCCGCTGGCCGGCGCCCTGGTCGAGGTCGTGGCCGGCCTGTACGGGCCGGGTGGCCAGGAAGGGCTGCCGGAGAACTGGATTGACGGCTTCCGGGCCATGGTGGCGGCCGAGCCGTCGCTGCACGGCGAGTACCTGAAGGCCCAGTACGCCGGTGAGCAGCAGCTAGCCGACCAGGTCGCCCGCCGCACCGGCGCCGCGGACGGCGATCTGCAACCACTGCTGCTGGCCGGGATGGTCCTCGCCGCCGAGCGGGCCGCCCTGCTGCACTGGTTCCGCCAGCAGCCGGGCACGCCGCTGGCCGAAGTGGTCCGCGCGGCCGTCAGCATGGCCGTCAACGGTATGGCCGGCCCGGACGGCACCCGGACCGGTCCGACGCCGTGATCGCCATCGTCGCTGACCGGCTGACCAAGCGCTTCGGCGACTGGGCGGCGGTCGACGGTGTGAGCTTCGAGATCCCCGAAGGGCAGCTCGTCGCCGTGCTCGGGCCGAACGGGGCCGGCAAGCCGAATACAGGAAAATGACCGTTGTTTTGCTTGGCTACCCGTACCAGCGGCCACGGTGGCAGACCGGCGCTTTCTGCGGGGCATTACCCTGCCGGAGAGCCCTGCCGGGCGGCAAGGAGATCGCTGAGAGTGGTGCGCATGTCCTCCAGCCGCCGCGCATCGATCTGTTGCGCCCATTCTGCCTCGACGGCGGCGGCCACGGCCTCGATGTGTTCGTAGAGTTGCTGGCCGCGTCCGGTGAGCCGGACCAGTCGCGCGGTGCCGCCTACTGGATCTGTGTAGCGCTCCAGATAGCCTTCCCGCTCAAGGTGGCTCACCAGGTGGTTGATCGCCTGCCTGCTCATGCCCGAACGTGCGGCCAGGGCCGAGGGCCGCTGGCCGTCGGGCCCGGGATACTGCAACACCGCTAGGTGCTCGGCTCGCACGTCGTGGTAGCCCTCCTCGGCGAAAGCCAGGTGAATCCGGTCGCGTACCTCCTGCCATAGCACGCGCATCATCGGCGCAATGGGCTGATGCCCGGGTACCTCTGAGCTTGACAAGGCCGTAAAGCCCCTTTACGTTTAGGGTCTTGTAAAGTCATTTTACTACTGGAGGGGCTCGTGACCCCTGCGCCCGGGTACCCGAACAACTTCAGGACCCTGATAGTCACCGGCGGCGGGGGGGGCGGGGGGGGGGGCCCCCCCCCGCCGGCGCCCCCCCCGCGGGCGCCCGCCCGGGCGCGCGGGGGCCG
>CAXUJF010000229.1:0-5701 GCA_964250865.1 uncultured Streptosporangiaceae bacterium | reverse complement strand
GCCCAGGGCGGCACGCCGGTCGCCGTGCTCTTCCGCTCGCGGCCGGAAAACGCGGCCCGGGTCGTCAGTGAAATCGAAGCCGACGGCGGCCGTGCGGTCGCCATCCGCGCGGATGTCGGCAGCGAGGCCGACGTGGCGCACGCCTTCACGGCGGCAGAGGCTGCCTTCGGCCCGCTGGGCGGTTTGGTGAACAACGCCGTCCTGGCCGGCCCTCCGCGCAGGCTTGCCGAACTGCCTGCCAGCGAGCTTGAGGACGTTTTCCGCACCAACGTGTTCGGCGCCTTTCTGTGCTGCCGTGAGGCGGCCCGCCGCCTGTCGGCCAGGAACGGCGGTCACGGAGGCGCGATCGTCGTGCTTTCCTCGGCTCATGCCGTCAATACCGGTGCCCCCGGTAACTGGGTTCACTTCGCGGCCAGCAAAGCCTGCCTGGAGACGATGGCCCGCGGCCTGGCGAAGGAACTAGCCGCCGACGGCATCCGGGTCAACGTCGTGCGCCCCGGCGTCATCGATACCGAATCACGCCGCAGCCAGCCCCACGAACACCTAGACCAGGTTCTCAGCCAGGTTCCCCTGGCCAGGATGGGCACCGCCGGGGAGGTCGCCGCGGCCGCGCTGTGGCTGCTCTCCGAGGACGCTTCTTACGTCACCGGCGCGATCCTAGACGTCGCCGGCGGCCTTTGACCGCTCCGCGATGATCGACACCTCGGGCGCCGCCGCGCCTCGCCCGAGATGGCGCGACCGGTGGCGTGGCCAGCGCCGCCTCGGTCAGGAGGCCAGCGGGCGCGGTATCGGTAAGGTGGCCGGCGGCTGCGGGACCTGTAGGCCACGCTCCTCGAGGATCCGCCGGATTTCACTCAGGGCCGAGCTGGCCCGCCGCTTGACGTCACGGACCGAGATACCGAGCCGGGCGGCGGCGTCGTCGGCCGACAGATGCTGGTAGAAGGTGCAGACGATCACCTCACGGTGCTCACGCCGGAGCGAGGCCAGGGCCGCCGCCACCGCGGTGGCGTCCGGCTCACCACCGGGCGGTGGGGCGTCCTGCAGCCCGGCCGCGGCCGAAGCGCTGGCGACCGAGCTGGAGTGCGAGCCTTCGCATGCTTCCACGATGGGTCCTTTCCACGGCGCCTGGCCGCGAGCCGGGTGGCCCTCATGTCCCATCGTTGGCCGTCACTACGACCGTTAGGTTGACAGTTACATTGCCGGGCCTGGCTCAGCCCTGGCGGGCGCCGGTGTCCTGCACCCCGGCGATGGTGGCCAGCCGCAGCTTGGTCTCGTCTTCGGTGCCCGGTGCCGCGGTCAGGATCACGATCTTCAGTTCGGCGTCGCCGTCGGTCAGGATGTCGCAGTCGACCGTGATGGGCCCGACCGCGGGATGCTCGACGATCTTGCGGTCTTCCCGGTGCGCACTGACCATGCCGGTGGCCCACAGCTCGGCGAACTGCGGGTTGCCCTCGGTCAGCACGCGGATGAGCCCGGCCAGGCGGCGGTCACGGGGGAAGCGGCCGGTGGCGCGGCGCAGGTCGGACACGACCGAGGCGCTGGTGTTGCCGGACGTCAACCTGGCCGGCGTGGTCCGGGCGACGACCGCGTTCCCGGGCACGGAACGGGCCGTGTCGTCGACCGCGACGGCGAGATCGACTGGTCCTGAGCCCGGCCTTCAGAGCCGGTCGTCGGCCAGCATCCGGTTGAGGGCGGCCGGGACGTCGAGGACCGACGCGATCGAGGCGATGCGGGCTCCGGTTTCCCGGGCCAGCCGCCGGGCCAAGTCATCGTCGGCCGCGGGGGCCAGGATGAGCAGTTCCTCCAGCGCCCGCGCCGCCGGAACGGCGTCCACCTCGTCGGTGGCCCGGCAGTCCGACAGCAGCAGCACCACCCGGCGCCGGGCCCGGGCCCCGGCCAGCTGAGCCTGGGCCGCCGCCAGCGCGCCCGCGAGCCCGGTCGTCCCGTGCCCGCGGAGCGCGAGGATCCGCTCGATGGTGCCGGTGGGGCTGGCCGAGCTGGCCAGCGGCTTGAGCGCCCGGGTCTGAGCCGCGAACGCCAGCACCGCGTGCTCCTGCGGCGCGAACGTCAGGCAGGCCGCGCCGGTTACGGCGGCCGTGGTCAGCCGCTCCCCGTTCATCGAGCCGGAGTGGTCGACCACTAGGCACAACGCGAGGCCGGGGCGGGCCCACTCGGACGCGGTCATCTCGTCGAGGGCGGGTGCGCGGCCTTCGGCCCGGGCCCCCACGATCGCGTCCATCGACCGGTCTAGGTCGAGGTCGCCGCCGCTCCGGGCGGGCACCGGATGCAGCCGGGCCACCCCGCGGTTACGCGGGATGCCGCGCCGGGTCTGGTCCAGGATCAGCCGTGGTGCGAGCCGCCGGACGGCCGCCCGCAACCGCTCGTCGGTGGCGTGCGACATCTCGACCAGGAGCGTGAGGGTCTGGTCCGGATCCTCGTCCAGCCCGGAGTTGAGCGCGTCGAGGTCGAGCTCGCCCACCTCCGGCGAGATCTCGGCGAACCCCGGGTGCTGGGCCAGCTCCGAGCGGCCGGTGGTGCGGGGCGCGGATTTCCGCTGCCGTGACGTGGGCGGCTGGTGGCCGGGAGGTGAGCCCGCCCCGGGAGGCGGGCTCAGCGTTCCCCCGGCCTCTCCTCCCCGTGCGGGTCGGGGTCCGCGGGGTCGTCGCCGCTGGGTTCCGGCCCGAAAACCTCAATGTAGAGATCGGTGATGATCTGCTCGGGACTCCGGTCGCCGCCGTCGTGCAGCCGGATCCGGCCCGACAGGGAGGCTTTGGCCGCGGCCAGCCCCACGTGCCAGTCATCGATGCTGGTGCCGCGGATCCGGGCCAGCTCGACCGCCAGCCGGCAGATGTCGATCGCGCCGCGAACCGACGAGCCGAACCGGACGTCGGGATGCTCGCGGGTCCGGCGGACCAGGGTGACGACGCTGGCCCGCCAGTCCGGATCGACATAGACCTGGAGGTCGACGATCTGCTGTTCGGCCTCGGCCGGCTGGTAGTCCATCGAGATCCGGCAGGTCCGGTCGTACAGCGCACCGGACACCCGCGCGGTGCCGACGGCGTCGAACGGGTTCATGGCGGCGACCAGGCTGAATCCCGGCTCGGCCGCCACCCGGCCCAGCCGCGGCACGCTGATCTCCAGCTCGGACATGGCGGTCAGCAGGACGTTGATCGTCTCTTCGGGGATGCGGTTGAGCTCCTCGATGTACAGCAGCGCGCCGGTGCGCATCGCGTCCAGCAGCGGGCCGTCTTCGAAGATCTCCGGGACGTAGCCCTTGTTCAGCACCAGGGCCGGGTCGAAGTGGCCGATGAGCCGGGCCGGAGTCAGCTCGGCGTTTCCCTCCACCATGACGAACGGGATCTCCCGTCCGCTGGCGACCTGGCGCAGCAGGGTGGACTTGCCCGTGCCCGGCGGTCCTTCCAGCAGCACGTGCGCGCCGCTGAGCAGGGCCGCCTCCAGCAGTTCGGCTTCGGCCGCGCGCCCGACGACCTCGGTGAGTTCACGGACGGGGAACGCCGGCCCCACCGAGGTCGAAGGAGAGCTTGTCACCGGGGCGACGCTCAGTGCGAGTGGACGACAACGCCACGGACGTTCTTGCCCGCGAGCAGATCGTCGTAGCCCTCGTTGACCTGGTCGAGCGTGTAGGTCCGGGTGATGATCTCGTCCAGCTTGATGTCGCCGCTCTGGTAGAGACCCAGGATCTTCGGGATGTCGGTGGTCGGGTTGCAGTCACCGAACAGGCTGCCCTTGATGGTCTTGCGGAACAGCGTGAGGATCGTGCCGGGGAGCTCGATGTTCTGCTCCATCAGCTTGTTCAGGCCGGTGAGCACGACTATGCCGCCCTTGCCGATCGCGTTGAAGCCACCGGCCACGATCTCCGACGTCATCAGGCCCGGCGTCAGGATCGCGGCGTCGGCCATCTGGCCGCGGGTCAGGTTGGTCAGGGTTTCCATCGCGTCGGCGGTGCTGGCGAAGCTGTGCGTGGCGCCCAGCTCCATCGCCTTCTCGCGCTTGTTCTCCAGCGGGTCGACCGCGATGATGTTCTTCGCGCCGGCCATGCGCGCGCCCTGCACGGCGTTGATCCCGATGCCGCCGATGCCGACCACGACCACGGTCTGCCCGGGTGCCACTTTCGCGGTGTTGACCGCCGCGCCCCATCCGGTGGGTACGCCGCAGCCGACCAGCACCGCCTTGTCCAGGGGCAGGTCGTCGTCCACCTTGACCACGGAGTTCTGGTGGATCACGCCCCACTGGCTGAAGGTGCCGATCATGCACATGGCGCCGTACTGGCCCCGCGGGCCGGTGTTCGGGAAGCGCTCGCCGGGCAGGTAGCCCTCGAGGATGGTCGCCCCCATGTCGCAGATTGACTGCTGGCCGCTGGCGCAGTATCGGCAGGTGCCGCAGTTGGGGATGAACGAGCAGACGACGTGGTCGCCCTCCTTGACCCGGGTCACGCCCGGGCCGACCTCCTCGATGATGCCGGCCCCTTCGTGGCCGAGCACCATCGGCAGCCTGGCCTCGAGGTCGCCGTGGGCGACGTGGATGTCGGAGTGGCACAGGCCGGCGTAGGTGTAGCGGATCAGCACCTCGCCAGCCTGCGGCTTGTCGAGGTCGAGCTCCTCGATCTCGATGCGCTTACCAGGCTCATAGACAACAGCGGCTTGAGTCTTCATGTAGCTCCTCCGGTGATCGCGACGGCACTTACCGTGCCATCCGTGGCCGTCGTCGCGTGTTCAAGAACTGGACATCCGGCCCCTGAGCAGGTAAAGACGTGTTTATAACAGATGTTAAACATTCGGCGACGACGCCGAAAGGGGACGTGCATGAGTCCAGTCTCCCGGACCCTGAACGTTCCTGACGCGCGGCCGGAGATCGCCGAGTCGTGGCACCGGGCCAGCCTGGCCGGGGTCGACCAGGCTGGTAACTTCGACCGGCTCGTGCCGGGCGACATCGATCCGGGCAGCTCACTGCTGGTCGGAGCCCGCCCGGTCCTCGACGAGCTGGAGACCAGCCTGGCCGGCACGGGCTACGCCACCATCCTGGGTGATCGCGAGTGCCGGGTCGTGCGCCGCTGGTTCGACAACCCGCGCACCGAGGCCGGTTTCGACACGCTCAACCTCCGGGAGGGGGTCAGCGTGCTCGAGGAGACGATCGGGACCAACGCCCTGGGCACCGTGTTCGAGACCAGGCTCGCGGTCACCATCCACGGCGGCGAGCACTTCGTCGAGGCGCTGCGCCGCTTCAGCTGTTACGGGCACCCGATCCGGCACCCGCTGACCCGGCGGATCGAGGGGGTGCTGGACGTCTCCGCCCTGGCCGAGACGGCCAGCCCGCTGCTCGCGCCGCTCATCGCCCGGGCCGTGCACGACATCGAGCAGCGGCTGCTGGGTGGCAGCCGGAGCTCGGAGAAGAGCCTCCTGGCCGCCTTCCAGCAGGCCTCGGGCCACCGCAAGCACGCGATCCTGGCCATCGGCGAAGACATCGCGATGTCCAATCAGGCCGCGTCCGAGCTGCTCAGCTTGTCCGACGTGGCCCTGCTGCGGGTGCTCGCGGAGGAGCCGCTGCACCGTGATGAGTATGCCCTGAAGCTGTCGCTGGAGTCCGGGCGGCCGGTCACGGTCACCGTGACCCGGGTCAGCGGGGCCCGGCGTGGTGCGCTGCTGCGGGTCGAGCCCTGCTCCACCGGGCCACACCTGATGCC